>JASJCY010000012.1 GCA_030065825.1 Nostocaceae cyanobacterium
CCCTGCAACTATAGCGGTTTTCAGTTGAGTCCAATACACGAGGGAACCTCACCCCGTCCGACCGACTCCCCTCTCCGAACTTGCGGAGAGGGGAAAGGGGTGAGGTTTATCTGTATTCTATCCAAGTGAAAACTGCTATATATTTTGGCAGAGATTTTACATGAATAAATAGTTTAACTAAAATTAACTTTCAATTATTGCAAATCAATTTTAGTAATACCGATCAACTACTTTGACTATTATTTAGATGTAATAATTTTGGCAGGTATACCAACTGCTGTTGCTCCTGGTGGAATATCACACAAAACCACCGCATTGGCTCCAATATTGGCATTATCTCCAATGGTGACATTGCCAAAGATTTTTGCTCCAGCACCAACATTAACCCGAGTTCCTAATTTAGGTGCATCAAAGGGACGATCTAGGTAGCGATTTCCTAAAGTCACACCTTGGCGGATAATAGTATCATCGCCAATGGTACAATCTCCATGAACAACAATACCACTTTGATGTTCAATAACTACACGGCGACCAAGCCCAACGCTATAAGGTAACTCAATCCCATAATTATTACGGATTTTTCTATACAATGCCCGGTAGAGAATACTCAAAGGAGCCCGCAGTAACTTAGATTTAATCTTCATTCTCCAGACACCAAAGCGGTGAACAGCAACAGCTCGAAATCCTGGCTTAGTCCAATCCCGTCCATGGGCAATCCAATCTTCTTTGATTTGTTGCCATAATCCCAGAGTATCAGTTTGTGCGTTACTAGGTTCTGATATCAAATTTGGCTGTGTTAGCATAATTTTCTTCTAATTTTTAAAGGTTTTTTCTCAAAGGAAGTGGACTTACGCCCTAATTTTTTAGTCATGACGATTTGTCAAGGAGTGTGAAAAGTCAGACTTAGGCAATTGTGACCAGAAAAACGTAATAGAAACTTGCATTCACACTCCCCACAAAAGCTGGATTTTAGCAACTCAATTTCTAACCTTATTTGTGATGTTAATTGCAGCGTTAATATCTCTATCGTGCTACTTTTGGCACCGTAGACAATCTACAAACCTAACACCCAATAAATCATAACCATTTTGTAACATGGGGATTGGTAGTAGACTCTGACTACAAAGTTGAGATGACCGGAAGAATTTACCTATGTAAATCCTTTGAAAAGCATACTATTACGGAGAAAATCTCGTAAGAATCCTGGTGGATCTGAAGATTCCTTACCCATAATTAAGTAACGCAATTTTGTCAAGGCAAAAGGAAAAGCAAAAGCTAGGTCCGCTAGGGTTGCATACAGCCAACCATAGTTCTTAAGAAAGTATCGTCGCCTAGAATCAAACCAATATTGGGGTCTGCGCTTGGCTGGGCGTTTAGTATCGGTGACACCAGAACTTTGTCCGACTAGGTGTACAACCCGACTTTGGGGTACATACCAGCAATTCCAACCAGCTCTTTTTGCCTGGAGGCAGAAGTCCATTTCTTCGTAATACATGAAATATTCTTCATCCATTAACCCCACCTGTTCAAACACTTGGCGGTGAACAATCATGCTAGCACCAGCTACCCAATCAGTTTGGCAGGTTTCTTGAGGAACAGGAGGCCAAACAACCCATTTTGATAACAACTTGGATAGTAAGCCCAGCCGCAAGCCCGAATCAATTTCACTGAGTATAGAATGAAAACGAAAAGCAGAAACCTGTGGAGTGCCATCAGGATCTTCTAAGCGACTACCAGCAATTCCCACTTGCGGATGTGCGTTCATAAAGTCCACAAGGCTTTTTAGGGCACCGGGACGAACAATTGTATCCGGATTCAGCAAAAGGATGTAAGGGGGAGGATTACTTGAGGCTAGGGCTAGACGTATTGCCGCATTATTACCATAAGCAAAGCCGCCGTTTTTTTCCAGGGGCATAAAAGATGCCCAGTTATCCCAGCCTTCGTTGGCAATTGCAGCTGGAATTTTCTCAGTTGAGCAATCGCCGGAATTGTTGTCAGTAACTACAACACGGGTGCCGGGTAGTGATGCAATTTCACCTACTAAGGAACGCAAGCAGTCAATAGTTAAATCCGGTGTGCGGTAGTTAACGATGACTACTAGCAAAGGAAATGGGTTGTTTGGCTCATCCGCGCTATACATAAATTTTGGGAGAATAACACAACTTTACCTATTCACCAAAAAAGGAACAGGATATAGGTCATAGGGCAATACGGTTGAGTTAAGAAAAATAGTAGGTTGGGTGGAACGTACACGTAGTGTTCGGTGTAGGGTAGTGGAACCCAACAATCATATTGATAGCGTTGGGTTTTTTTCCACCCCTCCGGGGAAGCAAGCTACAACCCAACCTACGCCTACTCATCCTCCCGCATTACTTTGATAGGAAACAATCTGATTCGATATTTCCTATCCTTGGGGGTAAACTTAGCGCTTCACGCCCTTGCCTGTTCCCTTTTACACTGTTTATCCTCTTATATATCTTATGGATAAAAGTTAATATAAGTTTAATATAAGAGTATCATTTTTATTTATTTTATTTCAGTATACTTAATTAATTGACAAAATACATATTTTCTGTGTGAAGTTACAAATATAAGTCTACTGTTGGGGACTTGTTTGGGGCTGAGGATTGGCTGGGGGAGAAGTCAAATTAGGAATACTGGAGGGAATTTGGGGGATTGGTGTAGTGTTTGGTGAGGGATTTGCAGTGGGGTTAATGGGCAAATCGGGAGAAGTAGGAGTTACAGAATTAGTTGATGGTTTGGAAGGACCGGGTATAATTCCTAAGGATACTCGTTCTCCTCCAACTTGTCGTAGCAAATCCAAGGTTTGGACAACATCGTCGTAAGTTGCTGAACGGGAGGCATTAAGAACTAATATACCTTCAGGGTTTTGTTGTAAATATTGTTGTAATTTTTGTTGTAATTGTTCCCGGTTAACTGGTTCTTTGCCTACGAAAGTTTGACCAATGGCGTCGATAGTCACCGGTAATATATTCCGTTTCCCTGGTTGTAAACTTGTTTGGGTTGTAGTACCTGTGCTAGCTGTGGGTAAATCAAGATTTATTGCTTGTTCGCGAGTAAACTGCAAAGACGCCAGTAGAAAAAATGTCAAAATACAGAAAATGACATCAATTAAGGGAATAATTTGAATTTGGACGTCTTCGACGGGATTATGGAGGTTAACTTTCATTTTTTGCCTCTGTTTTTCCTTCTGTGAACTGGTTTAGGGATTAAATTAGTCCCCCTCCTTAAGGACGGGGTCTTTATATATTGTCCGATTCTGGATCAGATTCTGGTTGTTCCGGTGTTTGGGAAAACTTGCCTTTGTTTTGCTTACGCTTATAAGCGAAGTTTTCTGCTGGGGAATCATCCACACCTACATTAGCTATTCCCAGATCGGATTTGTGATTGCTAAAATTGGGTGGAGATAGTCGATAAAGCAATTCCAACTCATTCCCAGCCTTGCGAAAAACTTTGACTTGGTAAACGACAAAAGCTTGAAATAGGCGATAAAATGCCAAACTGATGATCGCCACTAATAGTCCCGCTGCTGTACTAATCAGGGATTCCCCAATCCCAGTGGTTACCCCAGCGGTAGCTTCTGTACCCAAATCTCCCAATCTAATGGCACCTAAAGAAGTAATTAAGCCTAAAACAGTACCTAATAATCCTAATAGAGGTGACAGGGCAATCACCGCTTCTAAAAGCTTCTCACCCCGTCGCATTCCCGCCAGTTCATCCTCAGCTGTGGACTCCAATGCCAATCGAAAAGTTTCTGGATCGTTGCTGGACAAACTCAGGGGAGCATAAAGAAACCTGCCGATGGGTTGATGGGTTGCTTTCTTAGCCATGTCTTTGGCTATTCCCCAATGATCGCGGGCAGCTTCTAAAATCCGACCTACTATTTGCCTTTCTTGGCTTAAAATTCGCAACCAAAACCACAAACGCTCAAAAATCACGCTTAAAGCCAGAATTGACAGAAATAGCAGGGGCCACATTGCTGGTCCACCCTTTTCAAATATTTCTATAATATCCACAGTTTGAGTTTCTCCTCAATCTATTTTCTGCAACTATCCCAAAGCAATTTTATTGTAAAGATTAATGCCCAAAATTCATAGTTAGTTATTACGTCTCCCCGTCCTTAAGCAGGGGGTATTTAGTACCCAAGGGTAACAATGGCTGATAGTGGATTTGTAGCATTTTCTAGACCTACTGGGGCGGTTATTCCCACAGGAAGTTTAAGACATAATTTGTCAAAATTAAAGACAATTAGAGGTGATAGTTATGAAATTTTCAATTGAATCTCTTTACACTTGGTATCGAAATTTGCTTCGTAATCCTAAGTATCGCTGGTGGGTAATTTTGGGGACAGCTGTTTATTTGCTCAGTCCTATTGATATTGCTCCCGACTTTCTGCCGATTGTTGGACAAGTTGATGATGTTTTATTATTGACACTATTAATTACTGAAGTTTCTGGACTAGTGATTGAAGGCTTTAAAGCCCGTCAAGGAAATGTGGACCCTCAAGCCACCAATTCTACTGTCGATTCTACTGGCACTGGTAATACTGTTATTGATGTTGATGCCGTTTCCGTTAAGCAGTAGCATCTGGGACATCAAAATTAACAAAACCCCCTCCTTGAAGCATCTGCGGACAAATGTCTGACTTCAGGAGGGGGAAATTTGTTGACGGAAACTAATTCAAAAGTACTATTCGCTGGCAGTTGGGGGAGTAGCTGTGTTACTGGATTGTTGAGCTCGTTGTTCGCGTTTTTTACGATCTGCTGAGATCATATCTGCCATCACTATGAGTGCTTGCTCCATTTTTTCTAAATTAGAGCTATATAACTCCAAATCTTTACTTAGTTTGTCATCAGATATATGTAAGCCATTAGCGATGGTTTGCAGCGCTTGGGTGCGTTGCTTTTCGTCTTTGACTAGTTCTGGATCTGACTGTTCTAATAAAGAAAATATACCGATGGCAAATAAACGACTGTATTTGAAGTTAGGGTTGTTGGCGATCGCTTGCAGTTGAGATTGCAAGTCAGCATCCCTATCTAGATGAGTTTCTTGACTGAGCCAGGAAATTAAATCTTTGCTGGGTATGCTTTGAGCTAAAGTTTGTAAGCGTTGGGCATCTTGTCTGTAAAGCTGGGGATCTACCTCCACAGCGGACAGCAGGGCGTTAAAAATCGATTCCTTATCCCGTTCTGGCTGATAGCCTTCCATAAAGCGGTTAAAGGTGGTGACAACGCCCAAGGCATAAATGGAGTTATAGCTAAAATCCACATTTACCGACAGCAGGTGCATTTCTACCATCAACTCTTCCACCACTCGCCGATAAATTGTGTTTATCGGACGGGTGTGAAGACTGTAGAAGGTTCGCTTTGTATCAGATACGGTACGGACGTTATTCACAAAAGTTTATTTTAGGGCGACGTATGTTTATTGTGCAACACAAAACTTACACAAATCCCTCATAATAGAGCAATTTGATGTTTGCTTCCTGTTTCCTCCAAGCCCGACGACGGGTAACTTGTCCACAGGCGTAAATTCCGCATTTGCCATGCGTATTTTATCTAAAGGTACATTTGTTAAATTAATCGCAGCATTCAAATCACGGTCTAGTATTTGTCCACAACTACCACAATCATAGATTCTCCTTGACAATGGCATGGATTGAACATGACCGCAAACTGAACAGGTTTTTGATGATGGATACCATCTATCAACTACTTCCACTTTAGTTCCATAGACAGCTTGTTTATAACTTAACATTCTACGGAACTCATAAAAGCCCAAATTAGATATTGCTGCTGACAATTTATGATTAGCTATCATTCCGGACAAATTTAAATCTTCTATAGGAATGTGATAGTATTTTCTGCTAATTTCTGTTGTTGTCTTTTGCAGAAAATCTTGTCTGATATTTTTGAAATAAGTGTGATGTCTAGCTAATTTTTGATAATATTTTTTGGCGTTATTAGATGTTTTAATACCTTGATGACGATTACCTAAAACTTTATTTCTATTTCGCCATTGTAATTTACTTAACTTGAGCCAGTGCGTTGCTTTGGTTGCCAAAGTTGTAGCAACTGGCGTGGTTTTCGTTTTCTTCAATGACAATGGTGCTGTAATTGTATTTCCGTCACTCAAGGTTGCAAAACATTTAACACCTAGGTCGATTCCTACTAATTCTGATTCATGACTAATTGTCGAAATTCTCTCAATATCTAAACTAAGGGAAACATACCATTTATCAGCTACTCTCGAAATAGTAAATCTTTGAGATGAACACAGATAAGGAATTGGTCTTTTTAATCTAAATTCACCCAATCCGGGAATGGTGATTCTCTTTCCACGGTACAGAATCTGGCAATTTGAGGTAGGTAACATTTTCTGACCTTTCACTGGATAAATACCATATTTTTTCAAGACTGTGAAACTATCTCCAAGCGTTCTCAAAACCAGAGCAAATTGGACACCTAATTTTTTCGATTTGATTCTGGGAAACCCAGATAAACCTTGACGCCATCTTTGAAAAGTTTTCTTGAAATTCCGAAAACTACTGGAATAAATCGCAGATGGATATTTTTGCATCCAATAATATTCCGCTTTAGTTTTGACGTGATTCGTAAAAACTTTTTCAATAGATACTAATCGTTGGAAATCAGTTTGTTTAATGTCTGGAAAATTCCATGATTGGGTAAGGAGGTCAAGACCAAAATTATACGCAAAGCGAGATAAACCAGCACAACCATTGAGAAAAGAACGTTGCTGATTATTCAGTTTTAGTTCTAGTTTCAAGGAGTACATGATTTGGGGTCAAGATTATGTATATTGCATAGTATACAATCAACCAGTATTCAACAGTCAATGATTTTTAGTCTAGGTCATTTTTGTGCGATTTGTTAAGATTTATGCGAAATAGTGAGAGAATTAGCTATCTAGTAACACGTCTCGCTTACGGGCAACTTTGCCAAGAAATGATTTTAGCTTGAGACCAGGTAATTTACAACTCCCACCAAGCAGATATTGAAACATGTTTAACAGGGAACACACAACAAGATATTAAAAGTTATGAGGCGCGTAGGGGCGCAAAGCTTGCGCCCAAGAGTTATTCTCGTTACAAGGTTCTAACTTGTAATGCATCACGCGTTTGTTGTATGCCCGTAGGGCTATAGGTTTATGAAGCTCGGAAATAAATGATGCTGTTGGTCAATTAGTAATGGGTTTCACCCCCAACTTTGAGTGTCTCTCTCGTTTCCAGGCGACCGCCTGGAAATCCACTCACCAGAGGCTCCCGGCGACCGCCTGGATTTGAGGCGGGAGCCTCGATCGCTGCATTCCTTGCCAGAGGCAAGGAACGAGAAAGGGGATACCAAAGAATAAACTGGGGTAACTTTGATTGCAAAAACCTTGTAGAGACCTTGGACTGCAACGTCTGGAACACCCGGATTCATACTTCAAATCAGCAACGCCAATTTTAGTTGCTCTTCACGTAACATATAAACTGTATTTTGTCAAGTGATGCTATTTATGAAGTGAGTTGGGGTAGTGAAAATTGGTCTTTCTTTATGTGATGAAAACTTGACTTTTAGGTTAACTCTTACGGGACAATTAGGCTTTTGGCTGTTTTGGTTGAGCAATGGTCAGGGAATGCCCAAAACTACTTTTTTTTACTATACCATCAAACAACGGAATAGCGTCAATAAAATCGAAAATATTTTTGCGAAAATTTGCACAAAAAGTTACTATCTATTTAAATTACAAAATGATTTTCTTATTCAAATAATTAAAATTTATATTTTATTGGTGTCACCAAAAATAGGAGTTAGGTATTGGAGAATGTGTACTAAGATTTACAGCAAAAATTATCATATTTTTCGATTATCAATTCCGATTTATGGCTTTATCACCACAGTTAATTGCCCTAGCTGAATATTTAGCTGGTGAGTTTGATAACCAACAACAGGCTATAGCAGATCCTGTATGGTACGTTCACCTGCGTTTATGGCAAAGACCCGTATCTCTGTTTGATGAGGATAGTTTGACTTTGTTTGCTGAGCAAGCAAATGTTCTGAACCTGGATCGACCCTATCGCCAAAGAATTATGCGGTTGATGCCAGGAAGCGAACCAGAAGCACCGCTTTTGGTGCAATACTATATGCCCAAAAATCCCGCTGCCTTATGTGGTGCTGGTCGCAACCCTAATTTACTCAATGACTTGACACCAGAACAGTTTGATTTCTTGCCCGGTTGTATCCTGAATGTCAGCCAGAAAGAATTAGCCCCCAACCGCTATCAATTTGCCGCTACTGCACCTCCACAAGCACGTTGTACCTTTACCTATCAAGGTAATACTGTACAGGTATCGTTGGGTTTTGAAGTCACAAAACAGGAGTTAAAAACCTACGACAAAGGAATAGATACTGCCACTGAAAAAGCGACATGGGGAGCGATTTTGGGACCTTATTGTTATACCAAGCGAGAACAGTACTAAAGTTATGAGTTATGAGTTTTCAGTTGTGAGTTATAAGTTTTGGTTTCACCAATAGACCTCTGGGAAAATTAAATATGGGTCAGCTACAACCCTTGTTCCAGACGTAAAATTTTACGTCTGGAACATTCTTTTCCACCAGATGTCTAATGAAAAATTTTGCTTATGGTATAAATTCTTAACTTCCCATTCCTGAACCCCCACTCCTGAATCCTCACTCAGCCTTACCTAGCCATAGTACGAGGTACACCTCCTAAAGCTTCCTCTTCAGTTTCAAAGATTTCAAACACTGTATCCATCATTGTGACTTCAAACACTAGTTTTGCCTCTGGATGTACGTCACAAATGCGAAAACTGCCTTTGACCTTATCAGCATCACGCATACCAGCAACTAAGGATGTTAAGCCAGAACTATCAATAAAATTCACTTGACTGAGATTCACTACAATATGGTTACTGAGTTTAGAAATACACTCTTGCAACTTCAGACGAAATTGCCATGCTGTAGTAATATCTAAACGACCTTCTGGCATGAGGACAATAACCTGAGTGCCATCTTCTGTTGTATAGGTTGTTTGTTCTATCTGAATCACTGTGTTACCCCAAGTTTTGAAAAATAATTTGATAAATCAAATCAACAATGGCGTTTTTAACCTGATACTGGTGAACCAAATATTGATATTCGTGTTTATTATAACCTCTGATAAAAGATAATTACTTAGCTCACACACATAAAATTTAATGCTGTAACTTGAGCATAACAAGCTACAGCAGCAAATGTCACTTTGTTGGCTAAGGGTTTTGTTTTAGTATTGGAACTCACACAATTTTAAGTGTGACTGGGTGTCCAGTTGACCCAATCTTGGGGTTTGAGGAAGGTTTCATACAATTGGGCTTCGGGGGTATTGGGTTCTGGCTGATATCCATACTCCCAACGGACTAAGGGTGGTAATGACATCAGAATTGATTCAGTACGTCCGTTTGTTTGCAGACCAAAAATTGTACCCCGGTCATAAACCAAATTAAATTCTACATATCTTCCCCGGCGATAAAGTTGAAAATTCCGCTGGTGATCATCATATTCCATAGGATGTCGCCGCTTGACAATTGGTACATAAGCTGGTACAAACGCATTACCACAGTCTTGAATAAAGGCAAATAAATCTTCCCAACTGCGTTGTGGTAAAGTTTCTAGTTGATTGCTATATTTAGCTGCTTCACCCTCTGCATGGGGACCGCGATATAGCCCAATTTGCCTACCATCTTGGTAATCAAAAAATAAACCACCGATACCACGGGTTTCTCCCCGATGCTTGAGGTAGAAATATTCGTCACACCAGCGTTTAAACACTGGGTAATATTCTGAGTGATGGCGATCGCAAGCCTGTTTAAAAGTTTTGTGGAAATGTGTCGCGTCTTCCGCAAAGGGGTAATAGGGTGTCAAGTCTGCACCACCGCCAAACCACCATACAGGACCTGCCTCAAAGTAGCGATAATTGAGGTGGACGGTGGGAACATAAGGATTCCGGGGATGCAACACCATAGAAGTTCCTGTGGCATAAAAGCCGTGTCCAGCCGCTTCTGGACGTTGGTTTAAAATTGAAGGTGGCAGATGGGAACCCCAAACTTCAGAAAAGTTTACACCACCTTGCTCAAAAATTGCGCCATCACACAGAACTCGCGATCGCCCTCCACCTCCTTCCGGACGTTTCCAGCTATCTTCACGGAACTTACCCAAACCATCTAACTCTTCCAATGCTTGAGAAATTTGGTCTTGTAATTGCTTCATGAATTGGCTGACCCTTTCTTTGGCGTCAGCTGGTGGTAGCGATTTGGAAGATTCTGCTTGTAAATTTTCGGTTGGGGAATTTGTCAACATAACTTCAAGAAACTAAATAAAAATTTTGAGAAAGCCAGGATTTTTTAAACAGAAAAAATTAGCACAACAGTTATCACAAAACAGATTACAATTGCCTAACCTGGTTTCTAATTGTTAGTCAAGCCATGGTGGATGGACATGACTAAAGTTATTGTCCCTCAAAATACGTATTAGCTTGTATAGAGATTGATTTTTTTTCAGTATTTTGTATGAACATTTTTTACAAATACCAAACTATGGCACATTAGTCTGTAAACTTTTTTGACTTTGAAGCATAATAAAATCCAAACAAAGGGAGTAACCGTCAAGTTCAAAGCATTTGTTATTAAGTAGGTAGGTAAAAATAAAGGGAACGCTTTTAGGGTCGTTATTTGTCAAATTTGAGAGAGTATCACAAACCCCACGCCTAAAGGCGGGTGCTTAAAGGGAACCCTAATTTGACCAGACTCAGTACCTTGCGTACTACTTTAGAGACAAGAGTGATTTTTGGAGGTGACTACGGGTTCCCCAAAAGTTTGTAACCAGGAGGAGGATTAGGAAAATGCGCGGTTGGTTGTCCAAACTTTTTGATCGCAAACGTCGTCGAGTTTGTGCATCTCTGGTGCGAACCTATAGAGAAATTAGCTTTGCTTCAGCAGATGAATTATGGCAGAAGGTAGTTGATCTAGCAGACGTTTCCTGGCATCCCCTACTTAAAAGTACCAATGTTCCTTCTGGTTTAATGCCCAAACCCGGATTGATTTTCCAAGCGGTGACACGGTTGTCACCAATTCCCATTCGTTTCTTTGTGGAGAAAGTTAATCCCACAGAGTTGTTGAGTATACGAGTGTTGGCAATTCCAGGGGTTGAAGAACGGGTAACATATAGAGTTGAATCAACGGTTTGCGGTACTTTTGTTTCCTATTCTGTCACCCTTAGAGGTTGGTTATCACCCCTAATTTGGTCATTATCCCGTCCTTATGCAGATCGAGTAGCACGGGCTTTAGTGGAAACGGTGGAAAAGGCTACATTACAAGCAGTGTCAGGGAAAAGAAAATCCCTCAGTGATGGTTGTTGGGATTTTTAGGGATTGGGAAAGAGTTGTGAGGCACGTAGGGGCGCAAAGCTTGCGCCCAAGAGTTGTGAGGCACGTAGGGGCGCAAAGCTTGCGCCCAAGAGTTGTGAGGCACGTAGGGGCGCAAAGCTTGCGCCCAAGAGTTATGAGGCACGTAGGGGCGCAAAGCTTGCGCCCAAGAGTTATGAGTTGATAACTCTCAATGACAAATGACCAATGACAAATGACTAATTTTTGAGGAAAGTTAAGATATTAAAAGATGGACATTGAATTTTGTTAAAATTTGTTGCGGCACTAAGGGTGAAAATACTATGTACGATGTCCTTGATTCCCGTTCAGTTCTAGAAGTTTTGCGACCTGTGGAAGACCCAGAATTGCGCAAAAGTCTGGTAGAACTAAATATGATCCGCAACGTCAAAATTGATGGGGGAAAGGTTAGTTTTACTTTGGTGTTGACGACACCTGCTTGTCCGCTACGGGAATTTATTGTTGAAGATTGTCAAAAAGCTGTGAAACAGCTACCAGGAGTTACAGATGTGGCTGTGGAAGTGACAGCAGAAACACCCCAACAAAAAAGTTTACCTGACCGCAATGGGGTTCCAGGTGTTAAAAATATTGTTGCTGTTTCTAGTGGTAAAGGTGGGGTTGGTAAAAGTACGGTAGCTGTCAATGTGGCTGTGGCTTTGGCACAAACAGGGGCAAAAGTGGGTTTACTGGATGCCGATATTTATGGTCCTAATGACCCCACAATGCTGGGTTTAGCAGATGCTCAAATTGTAGTGCGTTCCTCGGAAACAGGAGAAGTCCTGGAACCCGCTTTTAATCACGGCGTCAAATTAGTATCGATGGGGTTTTTAATTGACCGAGACCAACCAGTGATTTGGCGTGGACCAATGCTAAACGGAGTCATTCGCCAGTTTCTCTACCAAGTGGAATGGGGAGAACTCGACTATTTAATCGTAGATATGCCCCCTGGTACTGGTGATGCTCAGTTAACATTAACACAGGCAGTACCCATGGCAGGGGCAGTCATTGTCACCACACCCCAAACCGTGGCTTTACTTGATTCTCGCAAGGGTTTGCGGATGTTCCAGCAGATGAATGTACCCGTATTGGGGATTGTAGAAAATATGAGTTATTTTATACCCCCCGATATGCCCGATAAACAGTATGACATCTTTGGTTCCGGTGGTGGGGAAAAAACTGCTACGGAATTGGGAGTACCTTTGTTGGGATGCGTACCCCTAGAAATGTCCACCAGATTGGGGGGTGACAGTGGCGTACCTATAGTTGTTAGCGAACCGGATTCCCCCAGCGCCAAAGCTTTAAAAGATATTGCCTTGGCGATCGCTGGTAAAGTATCAGTGGCAGCCCTGACATAAACTGACGTAAAAATATTTAATTTATTCAGGGTGGTAGGCTACTGGCTAAGAATACAGATGTTTAGTGGTCACTGTTGAACCTCTTTTTTAACCAAGCTAACGTCTACCCTCGCTACCTCCATGTTGTTAAAAAAATCACGTTATTCTTCTACCAATTTTTTCTGGCAATCTTTCCTCAAATCCTGGCAACGATTAGATTGGTGGCTAATTATTTTGCCTGTTGGTCTTACCGCCTTTGGTGGTTTGATGATTTATAGTACAGAAATTACCCAGGGACTTACGGACTGGAGGTGGCACTGGCTGACAGGTCTGGTAGGCTTGGTATTGGCGCTGCTGATTGCCCGTATTAAATATCAAACTTGGCTAAAATTACACTGGGTAACCTATGTAATTACTAATATGAGTCTGGTAGCAGTTATGATTGCCGGAACTAGTGCCAAAGGGGCACAACGGTGGATTACAATTGCTGGTTTTAATGTCCAACCCTCAGAATTTGCTAAAATTGGAGTAATTATCACCCTGGCGGCTTTATTGCACAAGGGTACTGCTTCTAGCCTCAACAACGTTTTTAGAGTTTTGGCTTTTACTGCCGTACCTTGGGCATTAGTATTTTTGCAGCCAGATTTGGCAACCTCCCTGGTATTTGGGGCAATTGTCTTGGGAATGTTGTATTGGGCAAATGCTAACCCAGGATGGTTACTATTGATGATTTCGCCGGTAATTGCGGCGATTTTGGATAATTTATTTAAACCCGGTTGGATTGTTTGGTCAATAGCAATGGGAGTTGTGGCATGGACTTGTCTCCCTTGGCGAAGATTTGGGATTAGTGCCTTTGGGGGATTGTCTCTTAACCTCTTGGGGGGAGAATTAGGAGCTTTTGCTTGGAATAACGTATTGAAACCGTATCAAAAAGCACGGCTAACGGTATTTCTGAATCCCCAACATGATGCCCTTGGTGCTGGGTATCACCAAAACCAGTCTCGGATTGCCATTGGTGCTGGGGAATGGTTTGGATCGGGTCTGTTTAAGGGTTCTATGACTCAACTCAATTTTGTCCCCGAACAGCATACAGATTTTATTTTCTCGGCTGTGGGGGAAGAATTTGGGTTTATTGGTTGTTTAATCCTACTGTCCGTTTTTTGTATAATTTGTCTGCGTCTGTTACATGTCGCCCAAACCGCGACAGATAATTTTGGCTCTTTGTTGGCAATTGGGGTTTTGTCAATGATTATCTTCCAAATGCTGATTAATATTGGGATGACGGTGGGATTAGCACCCGTAGCGGGAATCCCTCTACCTTGGATGAGTTACGGTCGTTCCGCGATGTTAACCAATTTTATCGCCTTGGGACTGGTGGAATCGGTGGTAAATTTTCGACAACGGCAAAAATACTATTATTAATTCCATTTGCCATTCCTATTTCCCATTCCCAGTTCCAAATATTAAGCTATAAACAGGAAACCTAGAGAGTAAAGACGATGATTTTGCCAGGAGCAACTGTTCGCGTTAAAAATCCCGCCGATACTTATTATCGCTATGAAGGACTCGTGCAGCGGGTCACTGATGGTAAGGTAGCCGTATTATTTGAAGGTGGTAACTGGGATAAATTGATTACTTTTCGTCTTTCGGAATTGGAACCTGTAGACACCACCGCTGGACGAAAATAAGAAAAATAAATTTTGTCCTACCCTACGGGAAGCCACTGCGTGTCTATGTCATTTGTCCTTGGTTGGTTCTACCTAACAACTTGCACTTCCAAAAAGGATAACCAGGAGGCTCTGCCTCCAAACCCTAGTTACCAGCGTCACGCTGGTAACCAGAACATAGGGACCTGTGGCTCTTTTTGAGAATGGTGCAAGTTATCAATTCTACCCTACCCTTAGACAGGTATTGGCTTGGAGTAATGTAACCGCTAATGGTCTATGTTATTAGTCCAAAGTCCAATTTTGAATTGACTTATGACCTAGCTTGCTTCTCGCCAAGGAGGAGTATGACTAATGACCAATGACTAATGACAGACTACTACCATGCGCCTGCCTCTCCCACAATTTAACCGTAGCGATCGCCAACCCAACCACATCGCCGAGGTGATAGAAACTACTACTACAGAATTTCTGGCACAATGTTTGGAACCGGAAGATTTGAGCTTCCCTTCTATGCCCGCTTTTGGTAGTTGGGTATGTTCTGTAGATGAAGAGTCAGGAAATTTAGTTTATGCTGTGGTGTATCATGCTACTACCATGCCCATAGACTCGGTACACAGACCAGTGGCTATGGGATTATCATTACAGGAATTGCGAGAGGAACAACCACAAATATTTGCCATGCTCAAAAGTGAATTTCGAGCGACGATTGTGGGCTTTGAGCAAATGTCAACAGATGGTGTATTATCTGGCGGGATGTATCAGTATCTGCCACCCCGTCCTCCGCAAATCCACCAAGCAGTTTATCTGTGTGAACCAGAAGCAATTGTAAAATTTACACAAGAGCTAGATTTCTTACGCACACTGCTTGCTGTTACTGGTGCCCCAGTGGAATCCTTAACTGCTGCTGCTATTCGGCAGGTATACCAATTACGGAAAAATGACCAACAATGGTTAATTCAAGCTGGACGCATCCTGAGTGTGCTGCTCAAAGATGACTATGACCGCTTGCGGTTTATTTTGAGCCAAATTCATCCATAGGTAGTTAGTTTATGGGCGTTTCCCCTTGATTAACTAGCGAGAGCAAAAACTACGGCACGGTGGTAATTGAAAATTTAAATCTATCAGGGATGTAAAAGGACTTTGAGTCGCTTGTTGAAGAAATAGCTAACGCTAAGTTGGCTAAAGCAATTACTGATATGGATTTTTACCAATTCAAGAGACAATTTGAGTATAAATCTCAGCTATATGGTTCTAACTGTGGATATTTGAAGATGCCTCACTGGCAACGCACCGCTTGTTATGAATGAAAGAAAAGTTCATAACCAACCTTACCATCGCTCTTTCCAGTCCTAATTTATGGAATTATTATCACAAATTTTGGCTATACAACTAAATTCCCAAATGTTTCAAGGGGAAACCATTTTTGATTGCATGATTCTATTAATGGTGATTTTAGTTGTACCCATTCTATTTGAGCGGCTACGGCTACCGGGATTGGTAGGTTTGGTGTGCGCTGGAGTGGTGCTGGGGTCCTCTGGTTGGAATCTGGTGGAAACGGAATCACCAATATTGAACCTGCTATCAGATGTTGGGTTAGTTTACTTGATGTTTATAGCGGGTTTAGAAGCTGATATTGAAATGTTTCGCCGTCGCAAAATTCGTTCCTTGGGATTGGGTTGCTTGACTTTCAGTTTACCCTTGATATTTGGAACTTTTTTGGGACGAAGTTTTGATTTTGACTGGAATGTTGCTATCTTAATTGGGGCACTATTTGCTTCCCATACCCTGTTGGTATATCCGGTAATTAATCGCTTGGGAGCGCTAAATAACCAAGCTGTAAATGCAGCGGTGGGAGCAACTATTTTTACTGATATTGGCACATTACTGATATTAGCGGTTTGTATAACCAGCCATGGTGGAGGATTTGACTTTTTTAAGTTGTTGGCTTTGTTAAGTTCTTTACTAATCTATGCAATTATTGTCTTATTCGCCTTTGATTGGGCAGGTAAGGAATTTTTCCGCCGTTCTGGAGACGATGAAGGTAACCAATTGTTATTTGTGCTACTGGCGGTATTTCTGGCTGCAATAGTTGCTCAAGTGATGGGTATCCAAGATATTATTGCCGCTTTTTTAGTTGGTCTAGCAGTGAATGATACTGTAGGTTCTGGACCAGTGAAAGAAAAAGTGGTTTTTCTTGGTAGCGCAGTGTTTATTCCCATTTTCTTTGTGAATTTGGGCTTGCAACTAAAATTATCGACTTTTGCCAGCAGTATCAACAGCATTTGGTTCACCCTATGTTTGGTTATGGGTGTAATTGCCAGCAAATTTATCGCCGCTTTCTTGGCAAAATTGATATACCGTTATAACTGGCGAGAAACTCTAACGATATGGTCTGTGAATATACCCCAAGTTAGCGCAACGTTAGCAGCAACGTTAGTGGGGTATCGCTTTGAATTGCTCAATGTTGAGATATTCAACAGTGCCATCGTCTTAATGCTGGTGACAGCAAGCATCGGACCGATGATTACCAGTCGTTTAGCTATGGGTTTGACTGCTTCCCCTTCCCAGCCACAAGAGTCAACAACCCCTGTTTACCCACCAGTCAGACAAACTGATAATCCATTTACTATAGTTGTACCTATTCATAATCCCCAAACTCAGCAATATTTAATTGAAATAGCAGCGTTATTAGCCCGTCAAAACCATGGGAAAATTGTACCATTAGCGATCGCCACAGCTACAGCTCAATTGGATGCACCCCAAATGGAAGTATCCGTACAACGGAGTGAGCGGTTACTAGCAAAAGCCATTGCCTTAAGTCGGATATTAGATGTGGAAGCTAAAGCCTTACTGCGTATCGATGATGCCTTTGCCCAAGGAATTACCAGAGCTGCCCGGGAACAAAATGCTAATTTAATTGTGATGGGTTGGGGTAAACGTACTGGATTAAGAGCGCGTTTATTTGGTAATGTCATTGATAGCGTTCTCTGGTCATCCCATTGTCCCGTAGCGGTGGCACGTCTAGTGGAATCACCCCACAAAATTCAGCGGATTTTAGTGCCAGTGGAAAATTTAACTGCACCCACACTACAACCTGTGCAATTTGCCCAAATGCTGGCAGAACCTAAGGGAGCCCAGGTAACGGTATTAAATGTATGCGAACGCCGTACCAGTTCCAGTAAAATTGCTTGGAGGCGATCGCAACTCTCTGGGTTGGTGTCTCAGTTGGATCTGCTCAATCCACCAGAAATCCAAATCATTGCCCATGAAAATGTTGCTCAAGCCATTTTGCAAGCGGCAAGATTATATGATTTAGTTGTTTTGCCTTTTATACGCACTCATACCAGTGCTGGTGGTTTAGCTATTAGTGATGTCATAACCCAATTAGCAAATCAACTTACCTGTTCTATAGTCATGCTCGGAGAACCACAAAGCTCTCAAACAGTAGTTTTACCAACGGATACTCCCAGTACTAAGGCAGTTGTATGAATTTATACTCTTGAGTATACCATTCTTTTGTCAGGCAAAAAATTTGATCTTTTTGAAGATTTAGTAAAATATATACTCAACAAGTATAATTACCATTACTCATAAGTTGCAAGATATTTGTTTATGGATCAAAAAGTTGGAAGTAAAAATGGCTACATTAAATATTGTATATAATAATATCTTTGTAGACTGATGATAAATTATTAGTAAGACTAATCACTACTGGCTTTTGACTTGTTGCTGATTAATTCTGCTACTAATTCTGGGTACCCTAAACATTAAGTACAATTGCTACCGTAAATATGTGTAAATAATTAACTGGGAAATTTTCACTTTCTTCGACTTCAAGGGGAGGAGATTGGGGGGATTAGTTAATTTTTCCTCCGTGCTACAAGACGCGGTTGACAAACTTATCAGGAGTTTTAGATGAGAATTTTAGTGACGGGTGGAGCTGGTTTTATTGGTTCCCATCTGACTGATCGATTATTAACTGCTGGACATGAAGTCATTTGTTTGGATAACTTCTATACTGGTGACAAGCGTAATATCCTCAAATGGTTAGACCATCCTTATTTTGAACTTATTCGCCACGATATCACTGAACCAATTCGCTTAGAAGTAGATCAAATTTATCATCTGGCTTGCCCTGCTTCACCCGTACACTATCAGTACAACCCTGTCAAAACTGTCAAAACTAATGTGATGGGGACTCTAAATATGTTGGGGTTGGCAAAGCGTGTAAAAGCACGCTTTTTGTTGGCTTCCACCAGTGAAGTATACGGCGATCCGGAAGTTCATCCCCAAACTGAAGAATATTGGGGTAATGTCAATCCCATTGGACTGCGTTCCTGCTATGACGAAGGGAAGCGGATTGCAGAAACTTTAAGTTTTGATTACCACAGACAAAATAACGTCGATATTCGAGTAGCGCGGATTTTCAATACCTATGGTCCTCGGATGCTAGAAAATGATGGTCGGGTAGTAAATAATTTTATATTCCAGGCATTACGAGGCATTCCTTTAACGGTTTATGGAGATGGTTCCCAAACCCGGAGTTTCTGCTATGTTTCTGACCTGGTGGAAGGACTAATAGGACTGATGAATGGGGAACATATTGGTCCTGTGAACTTGGGTAATCCCGATGAATACACAATTCTAGAATTGGCGCAGACAGTGCAAAATCTGGTGAATCCTGATGCCCTAATTAAGTTTGAACCCCTACCAGCCGATGATCCTCGCCGTCGTCGTCCCGATATTACTAAAGCAAAATCCTGGTTAAATTGGGAACCTACTGTACCTCTACAACAGGGATTAAAACTGACTATAGAAGATTTCCGCGAGCGTATGCAAAGGGAAATGAAAATCCCCGAAAAAATCCCCGTTAATCAATAAAGAAAGTACGTTTATTGTCTCGAAGAATAATTGTGACATAGTCAATTATTGGCGTTGCTAAATCCATGGCGTAAAAATGATGTTGTGTGATTCCAAAAACCTTGTTCCAGATGTTGCACTGCAATGTTTAGGACACTCGGATTTATACTTCAAATCAGCAACGCCTAATTCTTAATGAAAGCGAGGATTAAAAACATGCGTGTTTGTGTAATTGGTACTGGTTATGTAGGTTTGGTAACAGGTGCTTGTTTAGCTCATGTGGGGCATGATGTTATCTGTGTAGATAATAACGAAGAAAAAGTTAAAATTATGAAATCCGGGCAGTCCCCCATTTTTGAGCCGGGACTGTCGGAAATTATGCAAAATGCTATCAAGAATGGCAAGATTCAGTTCACTACCGATCTAGCTGCAGGAGTTACCCACGGTGAGATTTTATTTATTGCTGTAGGTACTCCTCCTTTATCCAGTGGTGAAAGCGATACCCGTTATGTAGAAGCTGTTGCCCGTGGTATTGGTAGCCATTTAAACGGTGGCTATAAAGTGATTGTCAATAAATCTACGGTGCCCATTGGTTCTGGGGACTGGGTACGGATGATTGTCCTGGATGGTATTGCTGAGCGTCAGAAAACTTTAGTCTCTGCAGGTAGCGGAGTCTCAACTCCAGAACAATTATCTGAAATTACAGCGGAATTTGATGTTGTCAGCAATCCCGAGTTTTTACGGGAAGGCTCTGCTGTTTATGATACTTTTAATCCCGACCGCATTGTTTTGGGAAGCAATAATTCCAGAGCGGTGGAAATGATGAAACAGTTGTATGCTCCCATAGTTGAGCGTCAATTTGCTGAGGACAAATCTTTAGAGCCAGTACCGGTACTGGTGACTGATTTGAGTTCGGCAGAAATGATTAAATATGCCGCTAATGCCTTTTTAGCTACCAAAATCAGTTTTATTAACGAAGTTGCCAACATTTGCGATCGCGTTGGTGCGGATGTAACTCAAGTTGCTAAAGGTATCGGTCTTGACTCCCGCATTGGCAATAAATTCTTAAATGCAGGTATTGGTTGGGGAGGTTCGTGCTTCCCCAAAGATGTTTCCGCTTTGGTACACACCGCTGATGATTATGGCTATGAAGCTCAATTATTAAAAGCTGCGGTAAGTGTAAATGAACGTCAGCGCTTAATTGCCCTGGAAAAACTACAGCACGCTTTGAAAATCCTTAAAGGCAAAACTGTAGGTCTTTTGGGTCTCACCTTTAAACCCGATACCGATGATATGCGCGATGCTCCTGCTCTCAATTTAATTGAACAATTAAACAGACTGGGAGCAAAAGTAAAAGCCTATGACCCCATTATCTCCCAAACTGGTATGCGTCACGGTCTTTCTGGTGTGGTAGTGGAAACCGATGCGGAAAGACTTGCTGATGGTTGCGATGCTTTGGTGTTGGTGACCGAATGGCAACAGTTTAGCAATTTGGATTATGCCAAAATGGCTAAGTTGATGAACAACCCTGTAATCATTGATGGTCGTAATTTCCTTGACCCCGAAACCATGGTTAGAGCTGGTTTCCAATACGAAGGTATTGGTCGCTAAATTCTTTGGTAAATTATAAAACCTCACCCTTAATCCCTCTCCTTACTTAAAACCTCACCCTTAATCCCTCTCCTTACTAAGGAGAGGGAATAGTGTGAAAATCCTATTAAATACAATTAAGAAAGGTTTACACCCAATTGAGAACGGCATAAAATAGCCCAATACCGAGATGCCCAGAAGTATACATGGATGGGATTACCGTACTGCGATCGCTTCAATCCGACTTTATCAAAAGGTTATCATCCGGTTGTCTGCTGCATTGTCCTACAGAGGGTCAACATAGTGAATTAACAGTCATCTCTGGTGAGAGATTAAAACAACTGCGAGAATTTTGCTGGCAGATGGCTGAAAAATATAAGCGTGTTTCTCCAGTTCGTGATGTTTTTCTCAACTTTCTCAAAGGTAAGTTAGGGGAGGAAGTTGTGAAAGAACGTCTAGGGGATTTAATTACAGAAGTCGATTATGAAAAACGATTAGGTGGTGATGGCAAAATAGATTTTACCCTCACATCTGATTCTGCAATTGGGATTGAGGTTAAATCCCGTCATGGCAGTATTGATAGAGTGAGATGGTCAATTAGTTCGGAAGAAGTCGAAAAAAATGCTGTTGTTGTTTGTATTTTCATTCAAGAAGAAGTTAGTGAAGCACAATCAGAATATCACCTTTTTTTAGCTGGTTTTTTACCTACCCAAATGATTAAACTGAAAACTGGTCGCATTGCATTCGGTATAGACCAGTTACTATATGGTGGTGGTTTATGCTCTTATTTAGAACAATTAAAAATTCATCATTTCTCTAATTTATATAGAAAAAAATATCCAAGTTATCAACATATATCTACCTATAAATTAAGTGATAATTATCCTAACTATACAATAGTGCATGAAGATAAAAAAGCATCAAACCAGCTTGATATAAATCAAGGTGATGAATACTTTGATCAAGGAGAATATGATGCTGCAATTGCTAGCTATAATATGATATTGCAATTGAAAAAAAATGATATAGATATTTATTATAAAAGAGGTTTAGCCCGTTATAAATTAGGAGATTATCAGGGTGCAATTGTAGATTTTACCCAAGTTATAAACGTTAATCATAATTATGTTAATGCTTACAATAAAAGTGGTTTAGCTCGTTATCACTTAGGAGATTATGAGGGTGCTATTGCAGATTTTACCCAGGCAATCAGGATTAATCCCTATGATGCCATTCTTTATATGAATCGTGGTTATATTCGTTCAAATATAGGAGATAACCAAGGAGCAGTTGAAGATTACACTGAAGCAATTAAAATTAATCCTAATTATCACAATCATCAAAGTTCTGATAATTTAGTCAAAAATCACTTTCATGCTGATATTTTAATCCAATCTATAGAAATAAATGCTAATGATGCGGTGGGTTATAAAAATCGTGGAAATGCCCGTTATGACCTAGGAGATTATCAAGGAGCAATTGTAGATTATACTCAGGTTATTAATATTAATCCTGATGATGCTGATGCCTATTATAACCGGGGAAATGCTCGTTATGACCTGGAAGATTATCAAGGAGCAATAGTAGATTATACTCAGGTTATTAATATTAATCCTGATGATGCTGATGCCTATTATAACCGGGGAAATGCTCGTTATAATTTAGGAAATAAGCAAGAAGCAATTGTAGATTTTCAAAAATCAACAGACCTTTATCGTCAAGCAGGTAAGCTTGCAGCACATAAAAATGTTCGAGAGAAAATCTTAGAATTAGAAATCGAAGAATCCTTAGATATTCTCACATTCTAATCTATGGTTAGTAAGAAAATAAGCTGTTGTGCTTTTAATTTATATCAAAGGGAAAGGGATGCTTACCGCACAAGAATTACAGCAAAATTGAATATGCAATTTTCACTTGGATGCAATACAAATTTAACCTCACCCTCTGTCCCTCTCCTTAGTAAGGAGAGGGATGTCCGGTCTTGTCAGGGTGAGGTTTTTGGTGTATTGGACTCAACCGAAAAGCGCTATATGCAATTTTTATTTGCGCTTTAGCTTATACCGATTTGAAAAAAGAATGGGACACATGACTAGGTAGGGAATGGGTAAACCCCACCCATACAAGTATTTGACTATTTAGTCAAGCTCTTTCTAAAAAATAACCGAGTTGAGTGAAAGGGGGAAGAGGGGGAAGAGCTGGTTGACTGACAAAAGTCTTGGAAGTGTTGAAATTTCGTAGCCCCTCCACCCAACGCAATCGGTTGCAGTTGTTGGGTTACTCTGCGAGAAGCTACTCCGTGTCTACATGCTACCCCTCCGGGGAAGCAAGCTACATCAAAAAGATTTGTCAGTCAATCAGGGGGGAACAGAGGAATAAAATATCTAATTTTCCGGAATCTTGTGGATGGAATATGTTCTTTTACATTAGAGGACTCGATTGAGTCATAGATTATCTAAGATGTTCTAGTTATATAGGATTACTATTTGATTTTTGAAAAGAACTCAGTACAGTTTCTGTTCCCTGTTCCCTTTCCCTAGAAGTCAATTCACAAATCAAACCGGATTCCGATATACATATTAATTTTAAAGGTAAAGCATATGGATATATCAAAAATCCCTCTGGTTTTTTGGTACTCTTTGAGTGTATCGATGTTATCATTTTCAACTGGTATTACATTATCTTCATTATTTGCAAGTACTGTTTCTGTGGAAGTCGCTAATTCTAAAATCAATCTGAGCAAAAATATTAATGATGTGAAGATGATTAATAATGAATTAAAGATGAAAGCTGAACAATTAGAAAATATTGAAAAGGCATATAAAGAACTACAATCAAAATATGATAAAATCCTGCAATCTACACCATCAGTAGTAGTAAAACAAGAATTAACAAAATTAAAACCAGAAATCCAACAAGCTCAAAGTAAAGTTAATAATCTAGAAATAAATACAAAATTGAGACAACAAATTAATGAGAATGAACAAAAATTAGAACAAATTAATCAAAATATTACCAAGATTTCCACAGATTAATTGAGTAGAAAAAGGCAAAAACAAAAAGTAAAAATAAAGAATGGTGAAATAATGGTTCTTCAGCTATTTAAGATGGTAAGTTTATTTCCGCTGACTTGTACTAGTTTCATGTAAACATTAGATAAAAAATGTCTTTTTTGAAAAACGTAATTGTTGATGTTCTTAGAGACGCCATTAATAGCGTTTATAGAAATATTCAACCTCGAAAAAAAGAATTGTTGCAATACCATTATTTGCAAGCAAAACTCCAGCTTTCAATATAGACAATCTTTATCCATATTTTTCACCAACTATGTTTTTTAGTGCCGCATAATTCACCTTTTCGAGAAAAAACTTCCACTTTTAAAGCAGTTTTATCTACAGTAACTCTGGTGAAATTATCAATTGAATGTACAGGACCAGCATTGACTAATCGATAGCGATGGGAAGAATATGTTTTGAGTTCTCCATCTAACTGAAAGCTGCTGGCTTGGGTATGGGGATAGGGCCAGAAAAAGGCAGAAGAAACAACTGATATAACTTTAAAATTAGGCTGTTCATCAGAAATAATTTCCGCTGACATGGAACAATGAACATCACCTGATAAAAAGATAACTGGTTTGATTTTATTATCAAAGATGAAATCGATTAACTCAGTACGCTGATACAGAAAACCACTCCATTTGTCTGAAATTTTGTCTTTAGAATCAGGGAAAAAAGGCACGGATGAAGCAATAAATTTAATTCTATTTGAACCATCATTTAACCATTTTTTTATAGCCTCCATTTGTGATTGACTAATTATTTGTCTTTCCCTTTCTATATCAGTTAAATAACGTTCAGTCCGGACATCCGTCACAAAAAAATCGCAGCAACCATCACTAAAGGAGTACCATAATTTTGTCGGAGTACCTGTAATTTTGCTTTGGTCTGCTGATAGTTCAAATAAAGGACTATGACTAAGTTGATAAGTTATATAAGCATGAATAGCAACAGGAAATAAAGTTACTAAATCTTGCTCAGATGCTTTAGAGGGCCAATTATCTTCTATTTCGTGGTCATCTAAGGTCATATAAGTAGGAATTCGTGCCATTAATTCCCGGATATATGGTTGGGAAAAAACCTCTCTATATCGTGCAAAAAATTCATCAATTCTTTTATCTGGTGCCACAAAATTGAGGTCATCAGCGTAAATCTGGTCTCCTACCATAAGTAGTGCATCAGTAGGAGTTCCAGAATCAATTTGTTGCAAAATCGATCTAAAAGTTTTGTCTCCACGGTCATCAAACCAAGAACCACCAAATAATCGTAAGAAATAACGACAGGAACCTAATATAAATGAGCGTGGTTGGGAAATATTTGTGGCTGCTGATTTAAATTTATATGTCTGAATTTCCGACCAATTTAAGTTTAATTGTGGAATTCGCTCTCGTGTTTCCCATGAATAGTTAACCCAGCCTATTTGATATTCATATTCCTGTTCTGGGGACAAATTATTAATAATTGCTACCCCTGTCATATCAAAATTGGGATTGATTTGAAAAATAATCGGTGTACCAAAGTCCACAGTACCAACTGCACGAATCCTTACCACTCCCACATATTCGTCTTTTTTCTTGGTTAATAACTCGAAGCTTTCCCAAGAGTTAGTATGATTTTGATACCCAGCGCGACCAAATATACGTGCACCCTTCTCAGTCACAGCAGCCAAAATCGGACCAACGGTTAAAGAATGTACTTTCAAAATTACAACTCCCTAATCAAAAGTTAAAAGTCATTGGTAAAGGTTTCACTCTTTATTTCAGTCTCCTAACATGGTTATGTTTATTTCCTTAGACTTACTTACATAATTTATAATTGATAAGTCCATTTGTAAGTTATGGCTATTATCAAGAGGAATAAAAATACAATAAGTTTCAGAAACCGGGTTTATCAACGAAAAACTAGGGCTTTTACAGGTTAATATTGGCAATAAACCCGGTTTCTGACACAAGTGCAAGATGTCATTTATGGCTATCATCAAAAGTAATAAAAATACAATAAGTCAACATTATGTTTAACCACAGGATAAATTGTTATACTTATATCTAAAGAATATGTTAGAGAAAAAAAAATGAAGCAATAATTAAAGGATAAATTTGACAATATTGATGTAAAGTACTAGGGTGGATAACAATGGATAAGATATGTTTTTAAACAATTGTTTCCATATTCATATCTCTTGCATCACC
Organism: Nostocaceae cyanobacterium; assembly: GCA_030065825.1. Lineage (GTDB taxonomy): Bacteria > Cyanobacteriota > Cyanobacteriia > Cyanobacteriales > Nostocaceae > JASJCY01. The sequence goes on from JASJCY010000012.1 coordinate 26,154, forward strand.
GTGAGAAGCTGGATTTATTGAGAATGGCTAAACCTAAAAACTTTAATTTCTCATTAATAAACCTAAACCCAGTTTCTTTGCTTTTGTTGAAAATGGTGCAAGATGTAAGCATAGATAAACAAATGCTTAGCAAAACCTAAGCACAAACCGCAAACAAGGAGAGGAAAAATGTCAGCAGCTAAATTAGGAGATACGGTAAAAGTTCATTATACAGGTAAATTGGATGACGGTACCGTATTTGATTCTTCCGCTGACAGGGAACCTTTGCAGTTCTCCATAGGTGAGGGAAAAGTGATTTCTGGCTTTGAGGAAGCTGTAGTAGGAATGAATCCGGGAGATTCTAAAACTACAACTATTCCCTCTGATGAAGCTTATGGTCCCCATCGTCCAGAATTAGTAATGGTAGTTGAAAAACAGCAAATACCCGCAGATGTAAGTGTTCAGGTGGGTCAATTATTACAAGTATCCCAAGGTAATGGTCAGACAGTTCCAGTTATTGTCACAGATATCTCGGACTCCAATGTAACATTGGATGCTAATCATCCCCTCGCAGGACAAGAACTGACTTTTGATATCCAGTTAGTTGAAATTGGCTGATTGTCAAAGCGAAGGAAGAGGGAAGAAGGAAGAGGGAAGAAGGTTCACTCGTTTCCAGGCTCAGCCTGGAAACGCAGCATTACAAGGTTTTACCTTGTAACGAGGGAACGAGGAAATGAGGGAGCTAGAAACTCGTTTCCAGGCTCAGCCTGGAAACGTATTTTAGGGAGGCTCTGCCTCCAGAATTGATGGGAGGCAGAGCCTCCCTAAATGTATTACAAGGTAAAACCTTGTAACGAGTGTATCTTGTAACTCGTGTTACGAGTGTTTCTTAGGAGTTTATTTGTGTAGCTCATTTATTTAAAATACAAATTTTAATCATAATATCTCTTTTTCTTAACCTAATTTTGACCTATATATGAGAAGTTAATTGAGAACGTGCATTTCCCTGCCTGTGAGGCACCCCTCTCTGATTTGAAGAGGGGGAATGGAAGTGCAAGTTTATCTAGACATATTATTTGCTAGGGATTTCCAAGAAATAAATTATCCAAATAAATAAACCGCAGAGAACACAGAGAACGCAGAGTTATGAGAAAGAGAGAGGAATGTCGGGTAGGTAAAAATGGATATTCTTTTATTTGGAAGTCCCTTACCAATTGAATTTAACAATCATCATCATAGGTGCATTTTTCTATATACCTGTGTAGAAACAGGCTGTTTCAATGTTAATTTTTGCTGACCAAAGTAATTAATTGAGTTAATAATTCACTTCAATGGCTAATACTGAGTTAAAAGGATTTGCATCATTATCTGCTGATACTTTTGCAGAAGGACCCCAATCTGGTAATGATAATGGCAATGGTGAACCCATTTCTGCTAATGGACGCACAGGTCCTTTTGAGGGACAACCTGTACAGGGTTTTAGCGGAGTACAATTTGCTCCCGGTGGAGGTGGATCTTACTGGTTTTTATCTGATAATGGCTTTGGTAATCAGCGCAATAGTGGTGATTATTTATTGCGACTCTATCAAGTCAAACCAGATTTTAAGACAAATACTGATGGAGATGGAACTGTTGAAGTAGAAGGATTTGTCCAACTTTCCGATCCAGATAATAAAATACCTTTTGATATTGTTAATGAGGGTACAACAAACCGCTTATTAACAGGTGGAGATTTTGATATCGAGTCTTTTGTAATTGATGGTAATGGGGATATTTGGGTAGGGGATGAATTTGGACCCTATATACTGCATTTCGATTCTACAGGTAAACTCAAAGAAGCACCGATTCCCACTCCGAATATTCCTCAACTTAATACTCTCAATGGAGAATCTCCGATTGTAATTGGTCATCGGGGTGCAAGTGGTGAACGTCCAGAGCATACTTTAGCAGCTTATAAGTTAGCTATTGAACAGGGTACAGATTTTATTGAGCCTGATTTGGTTGCAACTAAAGATGGTATCCTAGTTGCACGTCATGAAAATGAAATCTCTAGAACCACTGACGTTGCAGAACGTCCAGAGTTTGCAGACCGTCAAACTACTAAAATTATCGACGGTAAGGAAGTTACAGGTTGGTTTACGGAAGATTTTACCCTCACAGAACTTAAAACCCTCAACGCTAGAGAACGTTTACCACAATTACGTTCAACTGAGTTTGATAATGATGGACTCAAGATTCCTACCCTGTCAGAAATTATAGACTTAGTTAAACAGGTAGAGGCTGAAACCGGAAAGAAAATCGGTATTTATCCGGAAACTAAACACCCGACTTTCTTTGCTAGTGAGGGTATTGGGTTAGATGGTGAGAAAATCAATATCAATCTGGGTGAGAAACTGATTGAGACTTTGGTTGCTGAGGAATTTACCGACCCAGAACGCATTTATATTCAATCCTTTGAGGTTGGTAATCTCAAGGAACTCAACGATACTATCATGCCTAATGCGGGGGTAGATATTCCCCTGGTACAGCTAATCGGTGGTGGTGGTTCACCCTATGATTTAGCTGCTAGTGGTGATACTCGCACCTATGATGATTTAAGCACTCCAGAAGGATTGACAGAAATCGCCACCTATGCAGATGGTATTGGACCTTCTAAACGTCGGATTATCCCCGCTACAACTGTAAATGAAAACCGGGACGCTCAGGCAAACGACGTGAATGGGGATGGTAGTATTAGCGATGCAGATAGGGTTTTGGGTGAACCTACTTCACTGATTGAGGATGCTCATGCTGCTGGATTACTAGTACATCCCTATACTTTACGAGATGAAGGTTTTTATCTAGCTAATGACTACAACGGTAATGCTGTTAGGGAATACGAACAATTAATCGAATTAGGTGCAGATGGTTTCTTTACCGATTTCCCCCTCACTGGTGACCAAGTCAGGGATGCAATTGTAGGTAGCGAAGTACGTTCCCCTGACAACCCAGATATTCGTTTTAATACCCTCAATGGTAATCCTCCTCTGGTTATCGGTCACCGGGGAGCTAGTGGTGATTTACCAGAGCATACTTTAGAAGCATACAAAAGAGCGATCGCTCAGGGTGCAGATTTTATTGAACCTGATTTGGTAATTACCAAAGATGGGGTTCTCATTGCTCGTCACGAACCCACCCTGGATGATACCACCAATGTGTCAGAAGTGTTTGGGGAGGAGAGAAAATCTACTAAGATTCTGGATGGAGAGGAAATTACCGCTTACTTTGCAGAGGACTTTACCCTCGCAGAAATTAAGCAATTACGCGCTGTCCAACCCCGTGACTTCCGTAGCGATGAATTTGACGGTCAGTTTGAAATTCCTACCTTAAAGGAGGTAATCGAACTAGTACAGCAGGTAGAAGCAGAGACTGGGAAGAAGATTGGTATTTATCCAGAAACTAAACACCCCACTTTTTTTGACGAACAAGGGTTATCTCTGGAAGAACCCCTGATTCAGACTCTGCAATCAACTAATTTTACCGACCCCAACCGTATATTTATCCAGTCCTTTGAAGTTGCCAACCTGATTGATTTACAGAATAATCTCCTGCCAGCAGCTGGTTTAGAAAATCTACCTCTGGTACAGCTTTACGGAGATGTAGAGGATGCAGAAATCAATGGTGGTGGTGGGGGTTTTTCTGTTCCCTATGACATTGTTGCTAACTTTAGCAAACCTGATTTTGATACAGCCACAGCCCGTGCTACTTACGGAGATTTAGTTGATATTGTCCCAGATTTCGGGGCTGATGTCACGGGTGATGGTATCCCTGACACAACTTACAAAGATTTAACTACCAAAGAAGTCTTTGATTACATTGGTAGTGCTTACGCTGAAGGTATCGGTCCCTGGAAAGATAGCTTTTTGCTACGGGAAACTATAAATCCCAAGGTAGATACTAATGGGGATGATGTAGCGGAAATTGGTAGTCAACTTACCGGAGAAGTCCGTCCTTTTGTAGAATGGGCACATGATGCGGGAATGCAGATTCACCCCTATACCCTACGGGATGAAGAGCGTTATCTGACCCTAAACCCCGATGGGACTCCCCAAACACCTGAAGATGAATTCCGTCAGTTGATTGAATTGGGAGTTGATGGCTTCTTCACTGATTTCCCGGAAACTGGACGTATTGTAGTTGACCAGGAAACTCAACTTCCTAATCTTTCCCGTTCTCGCGGTTTCGAGGGAATGGCTTTTAGTCCCGATCGCACCAAAGCATACCCCTTACTGGAAGGTGCTGTAACTGGTGACCCCGATAATGCTCTGAGAATTTATGAATTTGACCTGACAAAGGGTGAATACACCGGTTTAGTAGGTTACTATCCTGTTGAAGTTTCTAACCATGCTATTGGCGATTTTACCCCCATCAATGACAATGAGTTCCTGGTAATTGAACGGGATGGAAAACAAGGTGAGGAAGCTGCATTCAAGAAAATCTTTAAAATAGACATCTCCCAGGTAGATGATAACGGTTTTGTTGCCAAAGAAGAAGTAGTTGACCTATTAAACATTAACGACCCCAAGGACCTCAATGGAGATGGTAAAACTACCTTTGACTTCCCCTTTGTCACCATCGAAGACGTATTGGTAATTGACTCCAACACAATTCTGGTCGCTAATGATAATAATTATCCCTTCTCCCTAGGTCGCGGTCCCGACATCGACAACAACGAAATTATCCTTCTGGAGTTGGAAGAACCCCTAAATTTAGACCCCCGTTTGGTCTCACCATTTGTTAGCCTTAGTCTTGCATCCCAAGAAGTATCCGAAAATAACGAAAAATTTACCCTTACCTTTAATCTTAGCAAACCCGCACCTGCTGGTGGCTTAGAAGTTATTTTCTCAGAGATTGACTCCGATAATGCCTTTGGTGATATTACCTTCCCACCAGAATTAACCAATGCTACCAACTTCCAATCCCTCGACCCAGTAGGGGAAGAATTAGGGCGATCAGCAATTACAATTGCAGAAGGTGCAACAATTGCTTCCCTGAGTTGGACAACAGTTGCAGATGGTGAAACAGAAGGGGAAGAAACTACTATTTATACCTTATTGCCCAATCAAGGTTATATAGTTAATACTGATAGTTCAGTCAGTACCCTGACAATCCAAGATACTTCAGTCAGTAAAGAACCGGGTGAACTAGTATCTGGAAGTGGAGATGATGACCTACTGCTTGCAGGTGTTGATTTTGATGGTGTCGGTGATATCTTATTTACTGCTGCTGGTGCTGATCAAGTTGACCTTGTTTTGACTGGAGAGACTAGGAATAACCGCGTTAACTTAGGGGATGGCGATGATACCATCTATGTTAGCAAAGGCGATCGCGCTTTTGGTGGTGCAGGTGATGACATCTTTGATGCTACCGATGGACAAGGTGGTAACCGCATGTCTGGTGGGGATGGTAATGATACATTCTTCCTCGGTAGTGGCAATCGCGCTTTTGGTGGTGATGGTGAAGACAAGTTCTTTGTTCAATCCGGTGGTGATAATCTCCTCTCTGGTGGTGGAGATGCTGACCAATTCTGGATTGTGAGTACAGAAATCCCCTCAACAGCTAATACCATTCTTGACTTTGAGGTAGGTATTGATGTTATCGGTATTCTCGGTGCTGCCAGTTTGGGGATTGCTGCTGATACTTTGGTATTAAATGAAGTAGACGGTAACACTAAAATTGGCTTTGGTAGTGAAACTCTGGCTATCCTCCGTGGTGTGACAGATGTAGATGTAAACGCAAGCTTTGTTTTTGCCTAATTTTGCGAATTGATTTCTTGTAGTTGTTGTTAATCAAAAGCTAGGAAATAAGGCTCCCTTGCTCTTTACAAGGTTTTACCTTGTAATGGATTTTAGGGAGGCTCTGCCTCCAGAATTTATGGGAGGCAGAGCCTCCCTAAAATGCGTTTCCAGGCTGAGCCTGGAAACGAGTTCGTGCAAGAGGAAAGCGCTTAACAAGCGTGCTATTCGACTACAATCATAAGGCACCAAAATCTAGGAGAAAAGCTATTGTTTTGATAAGCTTATTCCTATAAGAATCCGGTTTTATTTTTCAATAAAATTAGGTATCTTTAGTATCTGTAGGGTGCGTTACATTTTACGATAACACACCCTACTTTTTTCAAAAATAAAATAGTAATCCTATAGTATTTCACCACATTAATTTTGCCGGGTGAATCAATTTATAGACTTATCCTCTCCTTCTGTGAACTCTTTGTTCTCTGTGCCTGGAGTGGTTTTTTAATCCATCAAAATTAATTGCATAGACTACTAATTTTTGATTATTTAATCCCAACAATAAACAGCAAATATAATCAGCTTTATTTAACTAAAAAATAATTGAATATTAACTTTTTCTTAACTTGCGGATGAGATACATACATATTATAATTTGTACAAATGTATACATTAATTAAGAGGTTGTTTGCAAAGTCTAAAGCTTGACGAAAAATACTCTCTGTGAAATCTCTCTCCTAGTAGGAAAGAGGTTAGGAATTAGGTTCTTAAGATTGTGATTTAAAGATAATACTTTTTCAACATCCTCTAAGAGGGTGTTTATAAAATAAATAGAAAACTCCCGTGAGGGTCTAGAAACCGGGTTTATGAAGGCATAGATACTCAAGTTTTGGGTTCTCCACCTATAGAAACCCGGTTTCTGAAAGGGTTAAATACTCAGGATAAAAAAGAGTGAGAAAAAGTAATTTTTAGTCTCTATACCTTGGCTTATTTTTTTTGATTGAGGATATTTTGATGACTGATTTTAGACTGCAAATTCTCCATACATCAGATTTAGAAGGTGGTGTAGATGCTATTGGTGATGCACCGAATTTTGCTGCTATTGTTGACAACTTAGAAGAATCGGTTGACAATACCATTATCCTCTCTGCTGGCGATAATTTCCTCTCCGGACCATTTTTTAATGCCGCAGGTGATCGCGCAACTTTCCGCGATAGTGGTTTGTTTAACGATATTTACAACCAACTATTCGGTCTGCCTAATGATAGGGTAAATGATACCTATGGTGGTTTAACCGAAGGTGGAGGTCGTGTCGATATCTCCATTATGAACATCATCGGTTTTGATGCTTCTGCCATTGGCAACCACGAATTTGACTTGGGTTCTGACACTTTTGAGGGTATCATTGAGCCAGATTTCCGAGATGCAGGGTTAGGAGATGACCGATGGGTAGGTACTGGTTTCCCCTATCTGTCTGCTAATTTGGATTTCTCTGCAGACAGCGATCTGTTTAACTTGTTTACTGAGGAAATTCTCCCCAACACAGCTTTTCAAACAAGTCCAGTTGAATCCTTGGCTGGAACCACGACCCCAAAAATTGCCCCAGCTACTATTATTGAAGAGGGTGGGGAAAAAATTGGTGTGGTTGGTGCTACCACTCAATTATTAGAAAGCATTTCCTCCCCCACAGGTACAACCGTGCAGGGAACCAAGTCAAATGATATGGATGCCTTAGCTGCTATTTTACAGCCTGTCGTGGATAAACTCAAAGCTGAAGGTATCAACAAAATTATTCTAGTTTCTCACCTCCAGCAAATCTCCTTGGAACAGGAACTAATTACCAAACTGAGTGGGGTAGATGTAGTCGTAGCTGGTGGTTCTGATACTATTCTTGCCAATGATGATAGCTTGCGTCCCCAAGATACCCCTGCAAATACCTATCCTATTGTTACCACCAACGCAGATGGCGATCCAGCAGTCATTGTTAGCACCGATGGTGAGTATTCCTATGTCGGAAGATTGGTAGTTGACTTTGATGCTAACGGTATCCTAGTTAATGCTAACGGTACTCCCCTGGATAATGTTAATGACTTAGATTTAACAATTAACCGTCCAATTGCAACCATAGATGAAGAAGTAACTGCACTATGGGGTAGTACAGATGCAGCATTTGCAGAAGGTACAAAAGGTAACCAAGTCAAGCAACTAACCGATGCTGTAGAAGAACTTGTTGCTACTCAAGATGGTAATGTTTTTGGTCAGACAGAGGTATTTATTGAAGGTCGTCGAGAACAGGTCAGAACCGAAGAAACCACTTTAGGTAACCTATCTGCGGATGCTAACCTAGCATTTGCTCAAACATTAGATTCTACCGTACAAGTTTCCCTGAAAAATGGTGGTGGTATCCGCGCTGCTATTGGTGAAGTAGACGCAGACGGAACCCTGCTTCCTCCCCAAGATAACCCCATTTCTGGTAAGCAAACAGGGGAAATTTCCCAACTGGATATTGTTAATACCCTGCGCTTCAATAATGGCTTGTCTCTATTAACTGTAACTGCCCAAGAATTCGAGCAAATTATTGAGTATGGTGTAGCTGCAACCGCTGATGGTGCAACTCCCGGACAATTTCCCCAGGTTAGCGGTATCAACTTTAGCTTTGACCCCAGCTTACAACCCATTGTCTTCCAACGGGATGCTGATGGTAACGTCACTGGAGTAGAAACCGATGGCGATCGCATCCGTAGTTTAGCAATTGTGGATGATAATGGGGAAATCCTGGATGTAATTGTGGAAAATGGGGAATTGGTAGGGGATGCAAACCGTCCCATCCGCTTAGTTACCCTAGACTTCCTTGCAGGTGGTGGAGATAATTATCCCTTCCCCGAATTTGGGGAGAATCGCGTTGATTTAACCCAACCTAATGATGCTCCCAGAACCGGTAATGCAACCTTTGCTGCGGATGGTTCCGAACAGGATGCATTAGCTGAATTCTTAGTTGAGAACTTCCCTGTGGATGGTAATATATCTTTCAATGCGGTGGAAACATCCCCAGAGTCAGATACCAGAATTCAAAACCTCAGCTTCCGGGAAGACATGGTTTTAGACAATCAAACTACACCTACAGCCACACCTTTAATTTTTGATGACGATGGTAGTCAGGATGGGATGACAGCTCTAGCCTTTATGCTAGCAAATCCCAAGTTTGATATCCAGGCAATTACCATTGCTCAAGGTATTGCTCGTCCGGAAATCTTCGACGATAATTTAGCAAGAATGCTGGGAAGATTGGGTCGAACTGACATTCCTATCGGTGTTGGTAGACCCGATCCATTGGCAGGAAATAATGTCTTTCCAGATTTTATTCGGGATGGGTCAGATACTTTCTGGGCACCTTTTGTGACACTACCAGAAGAGACTCCAGCAATTGAAACTAGAAATGCAGCAGAACTGATTGTTGAAAAGGTCAACCAATCCCCCGAACCCGTAGCAATTTTAGCAACAGGTCCCCTAACTAATATTGCAGAAGCATTACGACTCGATCCTTCCATTATTGACAATATTTCTGTTGTGCAAATCATGGGAGGGGCAGTTTTCGTTCCCGGAAATCTGCCTATACTCCCCGATCCACCCTTTGCAACCAACGAAGTAGCTGAATTCAATATCTGGATCGATCCCGTTGCAGCGCAAGAAGTTTTTGCAGCTGGAGAACAGGGACTGAACATTCAACTCACCCCCCTCGATGCAACCAACAAGATTGAATTCGATCGCCAGGATTTGCAAGCATGGTTAGCAACAAGGACACCCGAAAGTGAAATCGCTGCAGAATTTCTAGATTTTGCTCTCACCGTTATTGAAAGCGAAAATGACCCCAATCCAGTTTGGGATTTAGTTGCAGCAATCAACCTCAGCGAACCAGATTTTGATGCTGAAACCCCTTTACACATTCAAGTCGATACAGAATCAGATCCAGGAGATACCCAAGGACAAACCGTTGCTGTTCCTGATTTACCCCCAAATGTTCTTGTATCACTAAATCCTAGCTTTGACAACATTGACTTTGATGCTAGTGAAATTTTCTTAGCCACCTCCACAGAAACAGGAGATCAACCAGCAACTTTTGAAACTCTTGTATCGGGTACTCCTGGTGAAGATATTTTAGTAGCAGGTAATCAACCAGATTTTGATGGCTTCAAAGATACTATCTTTGCAGGAGCAGACAACGATATAATCGAACTTAACATATTTTCATCCTTCGCTGGTCGCAACCGCGTTAATGCTGGTAGTGGTGATGACGAAATATTTGTTAGCAAAGGCGATCGCGTTTTTGGTGGTGCTGGTAATGACGAGTTTGATGCTACCGATAGTCAAGGTGGTAATCGCATGTCCGGTGGTCCTGGTGATGATACATTCTTCCTAGGTAGTAATGACCGCGCTTTGGGTAGAGATGGTGATGACATTTTCTACGTCCAATCCGGTGGTGATAATCTCCTCTCTGGTGGTGCTGGTGCTGACCAATTCTGGATTGTCAGTGGAGAAATCCCCTCAGCAACTAACACCATTCTTGACTTTGAAGAAGGTGTGGATGTTATCGGTATCCTCGGTGCTGCTAGTTTGGGCATCACTGCTGATACCTTAAATCTCAATGAAGTCAGTGGTAATACTGAAATTGGCTTCGGTGGTCAAACTCTAGCTATCCTCAACGGTGTTACTGGTTTGGATGTAAACACTAGCGTTGTTTTTGCCTAATTTTGCTAATTGATTTCTTGTAATTGTTTTTAATCAAAAACTAGGAGAAAAGGTTAATGTTTTGATAGCCTTAATCCTAGTTTTTTATTGTTTAAGATCAACAATAAAGATACAGTAATTTGGTAAGTAAATGGCGTACAAAGATAAATATAGCAAATTTCACTCTTTGTCAAATACACTCCTGTGGGATGGAGAGCAGCGCGTTGCTTTTCCAAAGTTGTAGTGACTGCGGGACATCCTTGCCCGTCCTAATTTCACTAATTAGCTTTGTATTGCGCTATATATTACTTTTTACAGTGTTTTTGCAGAAGAGCTGTAGCTAGTTCAAAACTATTTGGCTGAGTTTGTACTGCATACGCTTCTCTTTCCAAATCTTGCCTGTGGATATTAGTATACCTTAAAAAAAGTCGTCGAGCAGCTTGTATGGGTTGAATCTTTAAACCCAATGTTTTCATTTTCCCTTTTCCCGCACATAATTGCGCTGCATGAACAGATTCATGAACTAGAGTTGGATTAGCAATTTGTAAATCAAAAACTACTGGATTAATCCATATTTTTTTGTCAGCTACTTTTAATAGACCATAGGTTCCCCGCTTCGGTGGTAAATCAATTATGACCTCAAACCCATATTTTTCTAATTTATTCTTCAACTCTAAAAATTGTTGGGGTGGTTTCTGGACTTGAGCAATTAGTAATGAAGAATAAAGAATTGCTATTTCTAACATTGACAACTTGTATAAATTTAATTCTAATTATATAAAATCTCAAAACCTCTAAAAGGTTCCTAGCAGTGGTAATACCTTTTTCTTCAGTAACTCTACCAAAGCTGGCTCCATATACTCATATTTAGTTTTAATGCCAAGCAACATATATTCAGACATCGACCTACCTCAATATTGAATTTATGGCGTTGCTGAATTGAAATATGAATTTACAAAATACACCTCACCCCCTTCCCCTCTCCTTACTAAGGAGAGGGGTGGCTTTAGCCGGGGTGAGGTTTTTATTTTAGATTCATAGCTATATAGCAATCCTAAATGATTCATGAGAAAATACGGGGGCGTGCAAAGTACTTTATATAACTCGCTTTGGAACTATTTATTACGCAATATATATAATTATAGCCACAAAAGTAGGTCATTAATGAGTTTTAAAAGTTACGTTTACAGGTTAAGTATTTTCTCACAACTGATTCGGGATTGCTATATTCAGAAACACCTCTTTTTCAAATAGTAGGTGGCGGTTAGCTCTTAAATTAATATCCCTACTATGTTTATTGTAACTCAAAAATTGCCCTATAAACCTTGCCTCGGCTCTCATCTCACATTTCCCTTGCGGGTAAGATGTGAGGCTTCCCGCAAAAGAAAGCTAAAACAAAAAAAATAAATTCATACTTCAATTTAGCAACGCCGATTTTTTAATCATCAAATCAAGACTATTGCCCTTTTTGCATATAAATCGCTATAAGATGACTAATTTATGTGCAAGAACTTAGTAAGATTTAGGCATTTTTTAACCAAAACATAAAGTTCTCTTAGCATTTTCATAGATTCTTTTTAAACTGAGAATGAAATCCTAATTAATGTATGTTTTTTTACGCATTCATGTCATGAGAATCTTGTATTTCTCAATAAGAAGAGAATTATTTTCGGGAATTATAGAACTTTTTTAGAGTGCCCTTGTTAAACGAGTTTGACTTGATAGATACAGAGGAATGTTCCCATGGTTCACGACAATGAAATTACTAATAAGTCTAAGAATCGTCCCTTTGAGGACATTCTTCAGGCTAGGATGTCTCGGCGTAATTTACTAGCTAAAAGCGTCATGCTGTCTGCAGGTGGATTTGTTACTGTAGTAGCTGGTAATCAACTACAGCAGGCTATTGCCCATCCGGGTAGAGAAAGACATGAATTACGGAACAGAAGAGGTTTTTGGCGACGACGCAGCAGGTTGCTAGGCTTTGAGGCTGTTAAAGTTGCTGATGGTAATGGTCCTGTACCCGTAATTTCCCCAGATTATGAGTATCAAGTACTGATTCCCTGGGGTACGCCAATTCAGCCCGGTGGTCCAGAGTATGATGGCGATCCTAATACTCGTCCAACCGCTGATGAGCAAGCACAACAGGTGGGTATTGGTCATGATGGTATGTGGTTCTTTCCCATCCGGGAGAGGAGTTATCATGGTATGTTAGCCATCAACCATGAATTTGGTCGTAACTCCCATGTTTTAGGCAAAGATGACCCTGAAAGTCTTGACGATGTACGTCTTTCTCAACATGCTCACGGTGTTTCAGTGGTCGAGATCAAAAAAGGAAGGTTTAACGGTCGTTGGCAAGTAGTAGGCAGCCATAATGCGCGTCGTATCCACGTTAATACACCTGTAACCTTCAGTGGTCCGGTAGCAGGTCATCCTCTGCTACAAACTCCTGCTGGGAATTCACCTCTAGGAACTGTTAATAACTGTTCTAACGGTTACACCCCTTGGGGTACTTACTTGACCTGTGAAGAAAACTTCAATGGGTATTTTGGTGCCACTGATGAATGGACAATTACAGAAGCTCAAGAACGTTACGGATTTACCGAGAATGGCTTTGGCTATGGCTGGGAGAAATTTGACCCTCGATTTGACTTGTCCAAAGTAGAGTACGAAAACGAGGAAAACCGTTTCGGTTGGGTTGTAGAAATTGACCCCATGGATGCATCTCAAACCCCTGTGAAGCGCACCGCTTTAGGTCGTTTCAAGCATGAAGGTGTCGCCTTGACAATTGGTCGTGGTCGTCGTGTTGTTTGCTACATGGGTGATGACCAACGCTTCGACTATATTTACAAGTTTGTTTCTGCCAGAAATTGGAGACGGATGCGTGCTGAGGGAATTAGTCCTTTAGATGAGGGTAAACTCTATGTTGCCAAATTCAATGATGATGGTACTGGTGAATGGTTGGAACTCACCATTGATAATCCTCTATTAGCAGCTAAGTTTAAAGATCAAGCTGAAGTACTCACTTATGCTCGCTTGGCAGCTGATGAATTAGGTGCGACCCCAATGGATCGTCCAGAGTGGACAACCATTGCTTCTAATCAATATGTTTACTGTTCCCTTACTAACAATAGTCGTCGTACCGAGACTAATGCAGCCAATCCTTTAGCTCCTAATCCAGATGGTCATATTATCCGTTGGCGTGATACCGATAGTCATGTCGGTACTACCTTCACCTGGGATATTTTTGTTATTGCTGAGGATACCCATGGTACCGAGGAGTCTTTTAGTGACCCAGATGGACTTTGGGCAGATCCCCAAGGACGCTTATTCATTCAAACCGATGGCGGTCAAAAGGATGGTTTGAACAATCAGATGTTGGTTGCTGATACTCGTACAGGGCAGATCCGTCGCTTGTTCACTGGAGTAACGGGTGATGAAATCACTGGTCTGACTGTGACTCCAGACCAACGCACAATGTTTATCAATACTCAGCATCCTGGTAACGGCGATCCTACTCTAACAAACTTCCCGGCACCACAGGGCAGCGCTAAGATCCCCCGCGATTGTACTTTTGTGATCGTGCGTAAGAACCATGGCATTGTCGGCTCCTAGTAGTCTGTCAAGCTGATAACTTGCACTATTCTCAACAAGAGCCAGAGGTTCCTATGTTCTAGTTACCAGCGTCACGCTGGTAACTAGGGTTTGGAGGCTCTGCCTCCTGGTTATCCCTAAGGAAGTGCAAATTGTTAGTCAAGGCAACTTCGCACCATAAGTGACATTCTCCCCACCCTATAGACGGATGGGGTGTTGCTGAATCTAGCTATGAATCTTAAATACAAACCTCACCCCCGTAGCGAAGCTTCCCGCAGGGTAGTTTGCTCAACGCGGGGAACCCGCGCACGCAACTTCTCTCCGGCTAAAGCCACCCCTCTCCTTAATAAGGAGAGGGGAAGGGGAGCCACTGCGTTGCTTTTCCAAACTTGTAGTAAGTGGCGTGGTGAGGTATATTCTGTAAATTCATACTCTCATTCAGCAACGCCACGGATGGAGTCCTATTCAAATCGCTTTGTAGACGCGTTCACGTACGCGCAGCGTTGCCACAGGCTAGTGTTCTCGTAGAGTAGCGGCTTCCCCAAGGGAAGAAATCTCCTGGTTCTTTGGTCTTTACTCCAGATGCCCTAAGTCCAAAAGACATAGAGCTACATCCACCCTCAGATACCGACCCAGGCAGTTTGGAGTCTCCTGATGCCCCAGGAAGAGTATGCACAGATATAGATATTATACAATAAAAGGCTATTTATCCCCACCGCAAGGTGGATGGGGAATTCCGTTAAAGAAGTTAAATTTTCCCTTATCCTTTGATTGGACTATAATTATCCACCCAATTCGGTGGGACGCTTATATTGTTTATAAGCAGCATAAAATAGTCCAGCAAGGGTAACTGGAATTAGACCTAGGACAATGCCACACAGCAGGGGTTCAACCACTCTTAATCTCCTTGTTACAATTGTCAACATTTGCATTCTGTCCCCGATCTTACCAAATCTGGCATCAATCCTTTGACGGACAGCTTTTGCATCACCAGGGTTTGCAAGAAAATTATCCCTTGTGCTTGCAGACAAAATCAAGAACTTTTAAGCTATGTGTATGAAATCAAATTTTTTTGTACACCTATAACTCAAAAAGTAACACTTTTGGATAACCAGATTGTAAAACCTGAAATTTTGATGCAGCGGATCGCTTTAATCCTCTTGGCGATTCTCCTAGTGGTTGTTTTGAGCGTTTTTGCTGTGCGTATGTTCAAAACCTCCGATCCCTACGTCAAGACGGTTTTATCTATGACTGGCGATCCAGTTCAAGGAAATGCTATTTTCCAAATAAACTGCGCTGGTTGTCATGGTTGGCAAGCAGATGGACGGGTTGGTCCTTCCTTACAAGGAATATCCAAACGTAAGTCCCCTTATGGTCTAATTCATCAAGTTATCAGCGGTGAAACCCCTCCCATGCCAAAATTTCAGCCCAGCGCTGAAGAAATGGCAGACCTCCTCAGTTATCTAGAAACCCTGTAGGACTAGGGAATGGGGAATGGTAATAGCTGGTTAGGGAGCAAATATTTCAATCATCCCTGCGATCGCTATAGCTAGAAGACCGAACTGAAAGTAACGACCTGTTAATACTTTGGTGGCTATAGCTGCTTGTATTTTACGTTTTCGCACTGCTTGGTAAATGTGCAATGCTCCAATCATAAAAAATAGTATAGCTAAAACATCGTTGACGGATTTGTGAGATGGGAACGCACTAGAATTTAGTTGTTGAGTTGTCATAGCCCTAAAACCTCATACCTGGGAATTACATTTAATAACTAAGCAGCGCAACAGAAGCCTGAAGCGCAATATGGAAGATAAACCAGGTTTGTTAGAGATTAAATTGAGACAGGAGAGGACACTCAAACAATAAAAACCTGGTTTCTATAGTCTTTTGATGTTTATAAATAACCTCTTAGTTTGTGATTTGAATACAAAAGTACGATCTCAAAAAAAGACTGGCAGGTTTTTCCCCACCGTCAATAAAAGGTTTTGATTACGATTTATGTTAATCAATATTAACTATTATTACAAATTATTTCAATATCTTTACAAGGGGCTAGAAGTAGTAATTTTGCTCCATTTTTTGTGGAGATTACTTCTTGACAATTTAGCAAAAAAATGATAATAAAAAGAGAAATTATGCACCGAAATTGTAAAATTTTGTTAATTTAGCAAAAAGGGTCTTTTCTTCGGGAATTTTCAATTTCTTGGGAATATTTTTTCGACATTCAGTAATGAGATTTGGGGGTTTACAAGCTATATTTTTGTGCTATTATTCAGGTATTAGGGATTTCTCCTACAATTTTTTTTGTCAGGTTTTCTTGACTTAAGAGATAACATACTTTTGTACTACTTGGTTGTTGAAAGTTCCTCAATGTCATTTCCAAGAAACCGGGTTTCTCTCCTACAGATTTAACAAGGTTGTCATTCGATAAGCGCGGTTTTCAGTTAGGTGTAATACAAACAGAATCTGTAAAATTTAGGACAGGCAGGGATGCCTATCCCACTCCTGACTGTATTTAAACTAACAACTTGCACCATTCTCAATTCCCCATGTTTCCCGCCTAGGATTAAAATCCCAGGAACCGATAAACAAAGTCTGATAAATCAGACTGAGTAAGGTAGGAAAGCGCGTTTTAACGGGCTTTGTCTGTAGGTTCCTTGAAATTTATTTCCAGGTCGGTTGGTTGGCTAAACGACATTGGTGCAAGTTATCAGTTCACTTCAAAAGAAAATCGCTATATGCAAAAATGAGTGGGCATGATTCAGCAATTACCAGCAGTCATTTATAGAGGAGTGACAATTTTGAACCAGCCCCCTACCAACCCAGAACTGAAAAAATTCTTGTATATTTTTGGCGTTTCCATAGGTCTGGCTTTATTGCTGACAGCCTTGGTTTATTTCCTGTTGGGAATTGGTGTAATCAAATCAATTCCGAGTTCTGTGATTTGGTCAATCGTAATGTTTTCTATTGGTGCTGGGATTTTAAGTGGTGTCAACAGAGGACGGTAAAATTAACTAAATTGCTGAGCATAAAATCTGGCATAACGCCGGGAAAGTGTGAGTAATTCTTCGTGGGTTCCCGATTCGACGATTTGTCCTGATTCCAGTACTAAAATGCGATCGCATCTCCTGACTGTACTTAAGCGGTGGGCAATAATAAATACGGTTCTTCCCTGCATTAATCTTTCTAGGGCTTCCTGTACCAAGGCTTCTGACTGGGAATCCAATGCAGATGTGGCTTCATCTAAAATCAAAATTCTGGGATTGAGTAGTACTGCACGGGCTATGGCAATTCTTTGTCTTTGTCCCCCTGACAAGTTTACACCCCTTTCCCCTACCTTAGTATAATAACCATCGGGTAAGTTAGTGATAAATTGATGAGCATTGGCGATTTTCGCTGCTTTCTCTACCGCTGACCGATCAAAGTCTTCCTGTCCAAAAGCGATATTTTGGGCTATGGTTCCGGAAAACATCATGGTTTCCTGGGGAACAATACCAATTTGTCGTCGCAGACTGTGTAGTGTGACATCCCGCACATTTATGCCATCGATGTAAATTTCCCCAGTGGTGGTGTCATAGAAGCGAGGGAGAAGATTGACAAAGGTGGTTTTACCAGCACCAGAAGCACCTACAAGGGCGATCGCTTCTCCTGGCATTGCTAACAGGTCTATATTGTTTAATACGGCTTCACGGGGCTTATAGGCGAAGGAAACGTGACGATATTCGACCTTGCCTGTGACGGGGGGGAGGGAAATAGCATCTGGTTTTTCTTCTACTGTGGGTTTAATTGTTAATAACTCAAAAACCCGGTCAACGGAAGCTTCTCCCTGTTTAAACTCATTGTAGTTGTTAGTGGTATGTCCCACGGGGTCAATTAGTAATGCTGCACCCGCTAGATAACTAAAGAACTTTTCTACCGTTAGGTTACCCTGGGAAATCTGCCATCCACCCACAAATATTAAAGATAAAGCCCCAACTGCTTCCAAAAAGCCGATAATGGGAATTTGAATTGCTTTGAGTCTTTGGGTAGAATACTTAGCCCTAAAAGCCCTTTGTGCTTCCTTGCTAAAGCGTTTAATTTCGTAGTTTTCAGCAGCAAAAGCTTGGACTATGCGAATACCACTGAAAATTTCTGTAACAATTGCGGATAAATCCGAGACGCGATTTTGACTGGTAAGGGCAATTTTCCGTAAACGTTCCCCAAACCAAGCAATTAACACCCCCATCAATGGTGCAACTATCACCGTAGCTAGGGTAAGTTGCCAATTCAAGTAAATCATATAAATGGGGATAGCTACCAGCTGCAAAACGCAGGGAATAAAGTCATGAAATAATTTATGGACAACTTCTCCGACTTTATCTACATCTTCTGTGAGACGGTAAGATAAATCCCCAGATTTTGCGGTTTCAAAATAGCTGAGATTGAGCTTTTGCAGGTGGGAGTAGACTTGTTTGCGCAGATGAAAAGCTACTCTTAAGGCTGCTTTTGCCATGTAGATATCTTGGATGGACTGGAAAAAGCCTCTAACTAAGAAAACCCCTGCTAAAATACCAGCAAGTTTGGCTATAGCTGCAACGTCACCCTGTGCAAAAGGAGTTGATAATTTACCAGCTAAATTGATCAGGATTAATGTTGCCAGGACATATCCCACAATACCAACAAAACCCTTAATAATATTGTGCCATTGGGGGTGGATATATGGTAGAAGTTGCCAGTAATTAGAACGGGTTTTCAAGCTGTTTAGTCCAAGATGAGATTTCCTTTTGTTAGACGTTATCAGCTTTTGGGGAGTTTCACCAAGCAGGAAGGCTGGAGGGTGAAACCAATTCACAATACTCCCTTGCGCGAGAAGTAAGCTACGCAATTCGCAATCTTAGCGCGAGAGTGATTAAAGAGGGTTAACCTCACCCCGGCTAAAGCCACCCCTCTCCTTATTAAGGAGAGGGGAAGGGGTGAGGTAAAATTTGTGTACCACTCTACGAGAGGTTCCGCTTTGTGTCTACACTCAACTGAAAACCGCTATATTATCTTCACAGTATTTCATCACTTTTTGAGCATATCCATGTAAACTACCAAACTAGCAAAAATTTTAATTAATCTCTTGTTGATAATCTGTTGAAAATAGCATTTTTTTATCATCAACACTTAGTAGTAGTAGGATGCGTGATGTTGAGACTAACCCATCGCTATATAACATGGTGGGTTAGGCATGTTCCCTGTTTCCTGTTCCCGACCTTAGGCAAGAAGTCTAATGATGAATTGAAAAGCTTTTATCTGCAGCAATTCCTTTTTTTATTCGTGACAAAGCCAATATAGCTTTCTGTCTCCAACCATCTTGATTTTTATAAATACGCAGAAATTTTTGCAAATGAGTTTGGGCTTTGGGATATTCTCCTAAAACATAAGCAGACATTCCTGCATGATATAAAGCCATATAATTGGATGACCAATATTTCAATACCAAATCCATCATTGGTCCAGCAGATTTGTCATCCCCTGCATCAGCTACAGGATGAGCAATATTAAACACTACTTGGGCTGCATATACTCTGAGATTTGTAGGTAACTCTTGAATCACTTTATCTGCTAATTCAATTTTTCCTGCTAATGCATAACAACTCGCTGCATAACCAACTCCTTTGGGTGTTTGAGGATAAGAAGAATTGCTCATTGCTGTAATTACTTCCACAGAATTACAACGGGGTTTAATCACATCGAACCATTGTTTTTCCACACTTACAACAGCAGTCGAAATGTTAGTTTGAGAAACCCTACTCCTTTGCAATTTACTAGCTGATTGTTGATAGAAACTGAGAAAGCCAATCATGGTAAATATTCCTGTCAAACTAGTTCCCACCGTAACCAATCCCGTGATATTTGTAGAACGGGATTTAGATGTCGATGTCCCAATTACATCTATAGATTTGAGTGCTTGTAAAGCTGCGATTGCATGGGGATAACGTTCCTTTAAACTCGGTGCAACCATCTTTGACAACCAAGTAATAAACTCAGAATTAATTCCCGTTACCAGATGACGAATATTAAACTGATAATTCTCATCAATCAGATTGCTAATTTCCACCGAAGGAGTATTAGTTAATAAGCCAATTATAGTCGCACCCAGACTATACAAATCTGATGCTGTTGTTAACGGACGATTAAATAATGATTCCGGTGGCATATATCCTGGTGTTCCTGCCACAATACTACTAACAGCCACATCTTGATTGTTAACCCTAGCTAAACCAAAATCGATTAAATAAACATTATTTTCTGCATCTATTAAAATATTTTCTGGTTTAATATCTCGATGAATAATTGGCGGAATTCTCTTCTGAATATCAACTAAAATCTCTAGTACCGAAACCGCAATCTGTTTAATTTCCCCAGTCTTAAAACTACTCCTACTAGCCAAAGAAGGTGCATCTTTATATTCCTGCACCATACAAAAACCATCACCAGTTTCAAAAGAATCTAAATAACGGGGAATGCGGGGATGGTCTAATTGTTGTAAAATCTCAATCTCCCTCTCATAAGCCTTAAAACCCTGCCAACTAGCATCCTCTTGGGCAAAGCGAAACTGTTTAATTACCACCTGCTGTGACTGAGAAATTCTGTCTGCTAAATAACTGATTCTTCCCCCTTCTCTATTCCGTCCAAGTTCGCGGATTACCTGATAATCATAACTGCTAAAATCGGGATAATTACTCATAGTCTGCTATTTAGTTTACTTAACTAAATTATTCCCCGATTTCCAAAATTAATTAAACCAAACCTCTGACAAAATTGATGATTTTTGCCTTTTCTTCTGCGTGAGATAAAATATATAGCGGTTGTCAGTTGAGTCTAATATACCAACAACCTCACCCTGTCCTAAAGGACATCCCTCTCCTTGGTAAGGAGAGGGACAGAGGGTGAGGTGATAGCGGTTGTCGGTTGAGTCTAATACACCAACAACCTCACCCTGTCCTAAAGGACATCCCTCTCCTTGGTAAGGAGAGGGACAAAGGGTGACACACATCTTGCACCTGGGTTAAAAACCGGGTTTCTTGAGAATGACTAATGTTGAAAGCCTAAATTTTGGGTTTAGAAACCCGGTTTTTCTGGTCTTGTTGAGAATGGTGCAAGATATGACGTGAGGTCTTTGTTTGTATTAAGTAGTAGTAGTAGGGTGCCCTGTGACCGAAAATAATGGGATAACAGGCTCCTCGCCCTTGTAGGGCGACTTTTGGTACAATATATGCAACCGCTACACAGGCAGAGGCTCACGCCACAGAGCGGAGGAACCTGTCTCGCAAGGGGCGTACTATCCTGAGAAAAGTTTCGCTCTGTGGGAGCAAATAAATTTTTCTCTTCAATACACCGGTGGGGCGCATCGCAATGAATTTTGGTGAGGGTAAAGTCGTTGGACTCCCCATGATCCAAGAATCCTCGGACTTCAGGACGAGGAGTCGTCAATTTAACGCACCGCTATATAACATGGTGCATTAGACATCTGGTGGAAATTAAATATGCGTGAGCTATAACCCTTGTTCCAGACGTAAAATTTTACGTCTGGAACATTCTTTTTCACCAGATGTCTATTAGGCACTTTGATAATTTTTTTCGTGATTAATAATCTTCAAAGGAAGCACCTAACACACCCTACATTGGGAAACTTTTATATTCTTTTTCGGAGATTTCTAAGGGACGGGCAAGATGCCCCGCAGTCGCTACAACGGGGGGAACCCCAACGCCAGTTCACTCAACGCGGGGAACCCGCGCACGTGACTGGCTCCGCAACGCGCTGCTCTCCATCCCACAAAAGTATCAAAATCATCCCCATTTATGCAACCCCCTAAAAGAACCGTTACCCCAGCAAAACTCTCACAACAATCCCCGATAACGAATAAACACTAAAATCACTGCCCAGGAACCCAACGCCACCTTCACAGCAACTAAAATATTCAGTAAAGGGATAACCCCACCACTGACAAGGGCACCCAAATCTCCATGGGGTAATTCCACTCCTGCTAAAGTCACAACCGCCAAGATAATAAAAATCAGTACCGAAACCTTCTCCCACCTAGACGCGTGCCAACGCTGATAAATTGCCTGCATCCACTCCGATGATGAGGTAATCGCCACCAAACCAATCGCCGTTCCCCCTGCTACTCCCGCAGCAAAACCACCCCCCGGACTTAAATGTCCCCGAATTGCTAATTCTATAGCTACCATGGAAGCAATAGTTGCTCCCAATCGTGCTAAAACAATGGATGGTTGATCGGTAAATTGACGAATCTTGGTGGATGGTTTTTCATTAGCTAGGAGATAATGGGCACCCATGATGCCAATAGTAAATACCACCACCTCAAAGATTGTGTCATATAGCCGATTCCTAAAGATAATACCGGAAACAGCATTAGGCACTCCACTATCTTGGACAACCTTTGCCACAATATCCGGTAAATCTGCTGCCGGATTGGGCATAACCAGGAATTTAACGTACAGCGCTATCCCCGCTGCAATATACACCCATTTCATTGCTACTTCCTCCCTGTATCTGCTGCACTCGTATAGGTTAAAACCATCGCTGGTGAGGAAAGTTCAGTTTGCATGATTTCATAGAGACGTTTTACCCTAGTGGTGGTTTGATAGGTTTGCTGTCCGTCTGCTGGTAATCGCAACCCTTGTACACAAATCCCATGAACCTCCTTATCCATCAACCCTTGCTGTAAAGCCTCTGTATCTGGGTAAGTCACCAATTCCAAACGCATATGGCGCTTACCTAAAATCGTCCGTAGCTCATTTAGCACCTGCTCAAAATCATCTCCCATCACCCTATCTTTGAGTATCCCCAGACGCATAATCAGGGATGAACGCACCGCTACTGCATAAAGGGTAATTGCCAGCATTGTACCCACCAAGGCTTCAGTCAAAGCCACATCTGCTGCCCCTAATACCGCATATACCAATGCTGCCACTGCTCCCAGGATACCGCGAATCACCAAGGCATGGTAGGGATTGACCTGAAATACCAGCATACAGGCAGATAACGGCAGCAGGGCAATAATTATGTAAAGATAACTATCGTCCATGGTCATATTTGACTATATTGCTATTAAAACTTTACAATAACAATTTGAGATTTTAGATTGGGAAGAGACTAGAAACCGGGTTTATAACAAAATTAGGGTTTGATATGATCATTATTCCTAATAAACCCGGTTTCTGACGGTTTATAACAAAATTAGGGTTTGATATGATCATTATCCCTAATAAACCCGGTTTCTGACGGTTTATAACAAAATTAGGGTTTGATATGATCATTATCCCTAATAAACCCGGTTTCTGACGGTTTATAACAAAATTAGGGTTTGATATGATCATTATTCCTAATAAACCCGGTTTCTGACCTAGGTGCAAAATGTGAATTACTGGAATCAGTACTAGAACAGTATGCCAACACATACCCCAGCACCGTATTCCAGATTGCCAAAGAAATGATAGCCAGAACTAGCAGAGGCCATTCACCGGGTATCTTTAGCAACAACCCAAGAATTATACTCATCGACCCCAGGGTATCGGCAACGGAAAGACTATGCAGTTTAAATAATACTGAGCGATCGCCCAGTAGGGGAAAAGTCCCCCAAAACCAAAAGATAATTCCCACACCGATGCAGGAATAACTGAGGGTATCAATCATCTTTCTTTCCCCGTGAAGACTCCCACCATAACGATAGAACCTTTGGCGGCAAGAGGGAATGGGGGGCAAGGTCTAGGCAACATATCGAGTCCTCCAGGTTTTGTAAGTTAAAAATTTAATGTCTTGTAAAAAACCAATTGGCTTTTAGCTTTTTACAAGCCTCTGCTATATTTTGTACTCCGAATTAGCGGTGGGTAGTTGACGATTCATTCAAGCGTTTAATCACATGTGCTAGCAACATTAAGGCAGCATTTCCCACACTGAGGATAATCACCCCCACAACCCCAATCATCCAATCATCCCGCAAAACGGATACTATGAGAATCATGATTGATGTTTTGGTGGCAATACTGGCAAATGCCAACATTTTCTGCCAAATATCATCGTCTTGCCATGCTTCATAAATGGGGATAAGCAAAGCCAAAATCATGGCAATTAGTACTAAGTTCATCCCTGTTTCCTCCGCTTTTTCCTCCGTCGCACCCAATGGACTTCATACCAGCCATCTTCGCGGTATTTCAAGACAATGGTTTTGGGGGTAAAGGTAATGATAAATATATCTAAGAATATCAGTCCGGGAGTCCGTTGGGGTTTTACCTGTTCCATAGTCACATCTTCTTGATTATGGGGACAAAAGATGATTTCCACTGCTTCCAAATACGCTTGAGGAATCGCCACTAGGGTTTCCCACAGTGCCCGCAACCAATCTTTTAATAATCCTAGCCTTTTAGGACGTCCCGGCAATAGCAAGGCGATACAGACACCGAGAATGATATTTGCTACACTTAAATCGGCAGTGAGCAAAAACCAGATAGTCAGTCGCAATATCAGATTCAGATACCCAATCATGGAAACACCATCCAAAAGAGTATTACCAACATCAAACTCATAAAACCCATCAGATGGTCTAATTCCTCAAGCATCCGGGGTAGCTTGATTGTGACTCTTTGAAAAATCATCCCATACGCCAACCATCCCAAGGCAATGGTTGCCAGGGGTTTAATCACATTAGCCGGGTTATATGCTTCGTAATAAACGCCATTTGCCACAATTAGCCCACCCAGCAAAAGTACCATTGCTATCCAAAAACCGGGCTTTGTCCGCTGTTCTTTTGCCTCACCATGGGGCAGAAAGATAAACTTGGCAAAGGATATTGCTGTTCCTAGTGCTGCAAAATTCATTGCCAGTTGCCAGGGTAAAAGATTTTTCATGGTTAATACCTTTGCCCCAAAACCTGCCAACATGGGAAAGCCAGATATAGAAAAGCTGGCGATGACTAGGGCAATCCAAATGGGGGTATGAATCGGCTGATGCTTTAACTCCTTGAGGTTGCGGCTGGGTAAAACACCGGCAATTAAGAATAGTGCTGATTTTACCAAGCCGTGGGTGAGGGCATAAAAACCCCCCACTGGTGGTGCAGCCAGGATAAAGCCTAACTGGGAAACTGTATGAAATGCCAGCATCCGTTTGCTATCCTTTTCAAACACCGCATAAGATACCCCTAGCACCGCCGTCCCCACGCCAAAAATACGGACAATAAAATCCACCTCCTCCACCATCAATGCGCAGCGCACTAAGGGATAAACCCCGGCTTTGACTACAACTCCCGAAAGCAATGCCGATACTGGCGTTTCCGATTCTGAGTGGGTTAACGGTAACCACAATCCCGATACAAAAATTCCCCCCTTTGTCAATAGTCCCAGAAAAATCAAGGCAAGTGCTTCTGGGGGTGCCCCACTCAACCCGGCAAAAGCAAAGGAATGATGCGCTTGATAAACCAACACCGCACCCACGAGATAAAACAGCATCGCTACGTTACTAACGAACATATAGCGCAAGCCTACCCAAATTGAACGGTTGGTGCGGGGATAGGCAATCAATAAAAACGCAGCAATGCCGATTACCTCTAGCGCTACATATAAGCTGATAAAATCGGCACAAATAAACGCTGAATTCACACTACCATGCATAATGATAGTCTGGGTATAAAAAAAAGCTGTCTTATCGCTGCGCCAACAGTAAAAGATCACCGCCACCGTTACCAGGGCATTTGTTAATATAAAGAAGCCACTTAACTGGTCAACCATTAAGGTAACGCCGAAATTATCCAGTAACTCCAATGTCAGTGGCGACTCTTGTAAAAATAGCTGTGCAGCATATCCAGCGGAAACAACAGCCACACCCAATGCCAGATATTTGTCTAGTTTGGGCAACAGATAAATGCTGAACCCCACAAATAAAGGTAGGGCAATCCAGGCGATTGTAATGCTGATCATGGCGTGTTGTTTTTCTCAATTTCGTTGGTTTCCAAGGTCGGATTATCCTGTGCCAATTTCATCACACCAACCAACATTAAAGCTTGAATTGAAAACCCAATCACAATCGCTGTTAATATGACTGCTTGGGGAACCGGGTCGGAATAAGCGTCATTTTTGACATCGGAAACAATTGCTGCAAACAAGCCATCCCGGGATGCAACCAGCACATAATAGGCAATAACCCCCGTACTCATGACATCCATGGAGATGATCTTCATCATCAAGTTATTTTTAAAGATGATGCCGAAAAATCCACACAATACCGTTGCGAATATAAATGCTTCTAACACGAGAATAGGCAATGGGGAATAGGGACTAGGGAATAGGGAACTTTTAACAGGGAATAGAGTCAATAGTACATATTACCGGGTTAAAGAATATGGGGAACTTTTAACAGGGAATAGAGTCTATATTACTCGGTTAAGGAATATTGTAGGTTAGGTTGACACCACCAAACCCAACCTACACATTTATTGTTATGAGTCTCCCCCATGGGAAAGTCAGCAATTTTTATGGGGAATACCTTCACAATCACTATTGTTGCCAAACTTGAGAATCACTTATTCTAGAGGTAATGTTTTGCTTATGTTCATTAACAAAAGTTACTGCCTTCTGGAGTGCTTCTTTTCGGTCTACTAATAAGTGATTTTGGGGTAAGAATCGCAAAATGCCAAAGTTTTCTAAACGCCGTTTCACTTTACCAGTTGCACCGACAATAAATACCTGACGACCTTGGTCGATAGCGTCTTTAATGGCATTCTCAATTGCTAAAGATGCTGTTACACCCAAAATAGGTACATCACTCAAATCTAAAATCAATACATCATGGTCTTCCATTGCTGTCTGTTCCCGAGATATGGCTTTAGCAACACCAAAAATCATCGGTCCAGAAAGATGGAACAATAGCACGCGACCGTCACCTTGGTCAAGTAACTCTCTTTCTGCGTCGCTCATGATAATTTCATCATCAGCATCCGTAACTGTCTTCACATCCTGAGAACGCAATTCACTCAGACGATCAATTGTCAAGATATTAGCAACAAACAACCCAACTCCCACAGCAACAATTAAATCAACAAGAACGGTGAGTAAAATTACACCGTACATAATCAATGCACCCTTTAAGGATACTTTGTGAGCGCGTTTGAGGAAGTTCCAATCGATAATGTCAATTCCCACCTTGAGAGCAATACCAGCCAAAACTGCTAGGGGAATACTCTGAGTTAGAGGTGCAGCCCACAACACTACAACTAGCAAAATCAAGGCACGGGTTAAACCAGAAACCGCTGTGCGTCCACCTGCTTGGATGTTAACCACTGTTCCCATGGTGGCACCTGCACCAGCAATACCACCAAATAAACCAGAGGCTAAGTTACCAATGCCTTGTCCAATTAATTCCTTATTCGAGTTGTGATGGGTACGGGTCAAACTATCAGCAATTACCGAAGTCAGCAAAGCATCAATACAACCCAGCATACCGAGAACCGCTGCATCAATTACCATAGTTTGCAACTGCCCTGGGGTAAAGAAAGGCATCTGTAATTGTGGTAGACCAGCGGTAATTTCACCAATACGGCGAATTTCTACATTAGAAAAAACAACTAAGGAAAGTACTGTTCCTACAACTAATGCCACTAATTGGGGAGGAACCCAGCGCTTCAATTTAGATGGCATGAAGACGAGAATTGCTACCGTTAGCACACCTAAAGCTGTTTCCGCAGGATTAATATTTTCCAATAGTAACGGCAGGTTTTGCAGTGTGCCGATTACACCACCTTTGGGACCTGCTTGTCCCAGAAAAGGTGCTGTTTGCAGGATAACGAGAATGATGCCAATCCCCGACATAAAGCCGGAAATCACCGTGTAGGGCATCAGGGTAACATATTTACCCAAGCGCAAGGCACCAAATAAAATTTGAAAAACCCCAGCCATCATAACTACGGTAAAAGCCATTGCCATACCGTTGTCTGGGTCAGCTGCTGTTAAGTTAGCAATAACCGCAGTCATGACAACGGTCATTGGTCCTGTGGGTTCAGAAATCAGCGTTGGTGTACCGCCAAAAAGTGCAGCAAAAAAGCCTACTAATACGGCACCATAAAGACCAGCTGTAGCCCCTGCACCAGAAGCAACACCAAAAGCTAGCGCCATGGGTAGGGCAATAATTGCCGCAGTTAGACCGCCAAATATATCGCCCCGCAGGTTTCTAAAATGGATACGATTTACGAGTTGCATACGGTTGACTTAATTAAAAAACAAAGGTGGATTCCTGTCAGTAAAAGTTATAAAAGTCTTTGACTTAATTAACACTTAAGAGTCATCAATCCATTGAGCAAAATCCAGAGTTATCGCTATTCTAGAGTTATCGTTATTAAAAAATCACACCAAAATCAGTTATTGACATTCAGCAATAACTCAATATCTACTCTGATTGCAAGCCACCCTTAGAATCGGTGACCCATCGGAGTAAAAATTTTTATGATGTTTTACATAGATAAATGTCAATGGCAATAGCTCATCTTAAAAAATAATAAATGATTGTTTGCAAAAAATCAAAATAGTGAGTGAGTGAGACTTTAAAATCACTGGTGGCATTCTGTAACTTTACTTATCGAGTAAATAGCTTTGAGTTTCGCCAATCCTAAGGGAATTATTAAGATGCATAAAGGATGCATAAAGAAAGAAGCTTGTGGATTTCCCCTTGCACCAATTATTAGATATAGGTGTGGAAATTAATTATACGTTACCCGGAACCCTTGTACAGACGCGTAGCAAGATCCCCTAGGGTAATTTCGCGTCTGGAACATTCTTTTTCACGCCTAGGTCTATTGCTATCAAACCATCAGGATTTATCAATGCAAACCATTTGTGACTAATGCTTTTTATCCGAACTTTCTTAATGCTTACTTCTTATAACTTACGCAAGTGTCACAAAATAATCCCAACTGGCACATAAACTCGAATTTGATATAAAAGTTTATAAGCTTTGATTTGTAGGGATTAGAGCCAAATTAATTAAATGTGACAGTTTGAAGATAAATGTGCCAATTGCTTGAATCCTGATTCTGTTAATAATTGTGTAGAAGATGCTGGTTGCGGTTTTGACTGTGTTTGAATTAAGTTAATCAAAGTCATAATTAAAGGTATTGCAAAAGTTAATACCAGAATAATTGCAGCTAATTGAAATATCATAGGGCGTTTTCTTCCCTTTGTTGGATAACCGCAACTCAGACAAATTTCCTCTTCACTACTGTTAAGAGTGCCGCAAACTTTGCAAGGTTCTAATGCCATGTTTTTACCTTTGTTTTGGGGATAAAGTTGGTTATGTAACTAGGTCGGTACAAATAAAGCGAAGCAGTTAGGGTCGTCATTTGTCATTGGTCATTGGTCATTGGTAAAAGTTTCAGGGCTATTTACGTTTCGTAACATAGTTATATTTATTTCCGCCGATTTACTTAAGTTTGTTGATCAATGGCTGTTGGCGATCGCATTTCTCATCTGCCTATGAGCGATCGCACCACAACAACTTTCCCACTATTATGTCTTACGCTTTGACTCTCCAAAAACTCGCTTCGCTAGACTAAGGGTTTCTCATCCCCAAAAACTATAGCGCTAGACTAGTACTCGACCAAGCCAAAATTGCCGGGTAAAGGCAGAGAGGGGGAAGAGGGGGAAGAGGGGGAAGAGGGGGGAGAGGGGGGAGA
>JASJCY010000013.1 GCA_030065825.1 Nostocaceae cyanobacterium
GGTTGCGCTACCGAGGTAGTCTTACCATCCCTCCACGTCCGTTTAAAGTCTCCCAATGCCCTGTGGCGACTACTCCCCAATTATACCAGAAAGCCGTCCTATAAGGACGGGGAGCCTGTTATCCCATCATTTTCGGTCAGGCAAGGATGCCTGACCCACAAGTTATTATTTTTATCATTCCTGACCCACAAGTTATTATTTTTACCATTAAAATTAATGTGCTGGAATACTAGCCATCTGCGGTTTTTGAGTTTGTCGAACTCAGGTTAAAAAATAATAAATACCCCTATTTAATCCAAGTATATGATTTAACATATAAATATATGTAGCAAATACAACTAGATAACTTTCTGTGTTAAATGAAAACATTGAACTTTATGAAAAAGAACTTGCTGCGTTTGAAAAAGGTTCTGATACATCACAAAAGCAAATTTTGAGGATTTTGGTAGCACGCGATCGCGTTCAAAGTGCATTAAATGATCTGAGTCAAACATCTGACGATCAGCTACTTAAAGTCATCGAACTTGATAATCGTTTAAAGCAGCAAGCTCATAAAATTAATCAAATAGCAAAACTTGCAGATTGGCGTAATAGCCTGAATATACCAGTCACATCTTGGTGGTGGTTCCTGCAATCTCCTAGTCATCCCTTAGACAATTTTGACTGGCTTTGGAATGCATTAACAGTTGCTTCCCTAACAGCTTCTCTGAGTTTAGTTGTAGATATATCCACCCGTTTTTTAAGTGGAGGAACAGGTTTTTTAAGTTCGTTTGCCGTCATTTCTCAAAGTCTATTAACGCTGTTAACTGCTGGTAGTGTACTAACTAAAGCAGGACATAAAGGAGTTGAACAAACTCTTTCAAATTTTGGAATTAAGGCTTATATTTTACAAGAAACAAAATTTGGGTTATCAACCTTACTTTTACTGACTTTAATTATCTTTAAAGCTTCCCTTCCCACAATTGCTAATTGCTTTAATAAATGGGGTTTAGAACACTATAGAAACAGTGAATGGGACGAGGCAATATATAATTATGAGCGGGCAATTAGTCTTAATCCAAACAATGCTAAGACTCACCATAACTTAGGACGATTATATGAACAATTACAGGATTTAAATAAAGCAGAGACTGAGTATAGGTTAGCAGTTCGGGGGAATATAGCTGTTGCTTACAACGATTTAGCACGATTGTTTCTTATTCAAGACAAACCCACCAAAGCAATGCCTTTGCTTTTTAAAGCAAGAGATGGAGAGCCAAAAGTAGATCAGGTTTTATTCTCAGACGAAGACAAAATTTTGATGTATGAAATACGAAAAAATCTAGGCTGGGCAAGGTTCAAGCAACAACGTTACGGCGATGCTCAACCACTATTAAAAGACGCAATTGACATTAATCAAAAAATTACTGACCCCTCAAAACATCGTACCTATGCCTCTGCTTACTGTCTGTTAGCCCAAGTTTTGCCAAAAAACAATGGTAATTCAAAAGAAATACGGGAGCAATGGAAATCATGTAATAAATATGGCAATTCGCGCATACCAGAAGAAGATGAGTGGATGGCAATAGCTGAGAAAGAATTGAAGAAACAAAAAGGAGAGGAATAATGCCGCAAAATCCCACAAGAATTACTCAAGTAACAGGCATAGTGCTACTGCAACGGGATGGTGAACAACGTTGGTTCCCAGTATCTGTAGGCACAGAAATTCGTTTCGGTGACATGTTGAAAAAACAACCAGGTGCTGAGGTCACGATTTGCTGTAGTGATAGGACAGCAGGAATGGCTTTACCAGATGGGGTACCAAAGGGATTAGGCTATATCTGTCCGACAATGTTTCGTAATGCAAGCGATCCTGCCATTCCCTATACCATTAGCCCATGCAACACCCTTATTCTCACCAACCAGCCAACCTTGCGTTGGCACGCTCCAGATAATGCTAATCGCTTCAAAGTCATAGTCAGAGGTCAAGGATTAAATTGGACAAAACAACTCAGTCGAGAAGAAGCTTGTCAAGGGGATATCTGCGAACTAGTTTATCCAGGTGACCAGCCATTGCAATCAGGTGTCAGTTACAAATTGGTGATTGAAACAACAGATACAAATAGATCCTCGGAAGAGATAACAGCACCAGGACTGGGATTTAAGCTGATTGATGAGGACAAAGCAATTGAGATTCAAAATATTGCTCAAGAAATTGAGCAACAGGAATTCCCTACTGTGGAAAAAGCATTAAAATTAGCTGACCTTTATTATCAAAACCTTTTGACAGCAGAAGCGATCGCAACTTTAGAAATTCTACCCCATGAGGAAAAAAACCCAGCTGTTTACCGTCAACTCGGTAAACTCTATCACTCGATTGCACTCCCCTTGGAAGCTAAAGCAGACTACCAAAAAGCAATTACCAAGGCAAAAGCAGTTGAGGATAAGTCAGAAGTAGCAGCAGCACAGGTTGGATTAGCAGAAGTAAACTGGACTCTTGGCAAAAAAGACGAAGCGCGAAGTTTGCTAGAAACTGCTAAAGCAATATACACAGAATTAGGAAATGCAGATATGGTCAGTTACTTAGAAGAGCGACTGCGCGAAATGGCAGCTCATGAATAGACCTCCCTTGTTCAGTACCATCCACTGTATATTAAATCCTTATAAGGGCAGGCGAAAAAAACTGATAAATCTGATAGGTTAATCATAGGGTGGGGAAAAAGCCTACCCTTGATTTTCAGTAATGGCTTATGAATTATCGCAAATTAGACGCCTCCCTGGCTATAGCACTTAAGGATGTTCAAGACCCAGAAGAACAAAGTTTGGTGGTTTTTATCCATACCCAACCAGATTTAGACCCCGATGCGATCGCAGTATTATCAGGTTTAGGCATACGTGGTGTTACGGTTAATAAGCATGTGTTTACAGCTACTCTGTCGGCTAATGCAATTTCCCAGTTGTCAGAACAATCTTGGGTAAAGTATGTGAAATTGTCCCATAAACTCCGGTTAATGAATCACACACAAGCACAGCAGTATCAGTAATTCGCAAATATCAACACTAAAATATACACATCTGTCCCAAGAATTAATTATTACTAGTTATAATCATCACCAGAAGCATTTTTGGACTTCCCCAGCCATAATTTTCTCTCCCCCCTTATCAGAAGCGGCAGACAGTCATAAACTGTATGTGAGAGTTGAAAGGCAGTCGGGAGACATCTTGTGAAAAAAGTATTAGCAATCATTCTCGGCGGTGGCGCAGGAACCCGCCTTTATCCTTTAACCAAACTACGGGCGAAACCCGCAGTACCGGTAGCAGGAAAGTATCGCTTAATAGATATCCCTGTAAGTAACTGCATAAATTCCGAAATATTCAAAATCTACGTCCTGACACAGTTCAACTCCGCTTCCTTAAATCGCCATCTCAGCCGTACCTACAACTTTACTAGCTTTACGGAAGGTTTTGTGGAAGTGCTAGCAGCACAGCAAACCCCAGACAGTTTGACTTGGTTCCAGGGTACTGCTGATGCGGTACGTAAGTACCTACATTTGTTTGCAGAGTGGGATGTGGATGAATATTTGATCCTTTCTGGGGATCACCTCTACCGCATGGACTACCGCCAGTTTGTACAACGTCACCGGGATACTGGAGCTGATATTACCCTTTCAGTTCTTCCTATTGAAGAGCGTCGCGCTTCTGACTTTGGTTTGATGAAAATTGACGACGCTGGTAGAATCGTAGATTTTAGCGAAAAACCCAAAGGTGAAGCACTCAAAAAAATGCAGGTAGATACCAGCATATTGGGATTGACGCCAGAACAGGCACAACAGCAGCCCTACATCGCCTCCATGGGGATTTATATCTTTAAGAAAGATGTTTTAATTAAGTTGTTGAACGAATCTTCACAACGGACTGATTTCGGTAAAGAAATTATCCCAGATTCCGCTAAAGATCACAACGTTCAAGCTTACTTATTTGATGACTACTGGGAAGATATTGGAACCATTGAGGCTTTTTATCACGCTAATTTAGCGCTGACTAAACAGCCCCAACCTGCCTTTAGTTTCTATGATGAAGAAGCACCAATTTATACCCGTGCCCGTTACTTACCCCCCAGCAAAATGCTAGATTGTCAAATCACAGAATCAATGGTAAGTGAAGGCTGTATTCTCAAAAATTGCCGTATTCAAAATTCGGTATTGGGAGTGCGTTCACGAGTGGAAGCTGGCTCAGTAATTGACAATTCTATGCTTATGGGTGCCGATTATTACCAAGCTTCTGCTGAGCGCCAATATAGCTTGCAAAGTGGTGATGTTCCCGTGGGTATCGGTCAAAATAGCACTATTCGCCGAGCAATTGTGGACAAAAATGCCCGCATTGGTAGCAATGTGCAAATCATCAATAAAGATAATGTCCAAGAATCAGATAAAGAAAATCAAGGCTTTTACATCCGCAATGGTATTGTTGTGGTGCTGAAAAATGCCGTGATTCCTGATGGAACCATAATTTAACAGTAGGGGCGCAAACTTTGCGCCCTCCAGAATTTAGGAATTAGAAATTAGGAATTTATAATTTTTAATTTTTAATTGTTTTGGGAGTTATGAATAATAATTGTGATTTTTCCCTGCTAACGGCTAATTCCTCACTCTTGTTGCTAATTGGACTTCCTGGTAGTGGTAAGTCTACCCTGGCACAAAAACTCCTCACAGAATGCCCCCAGATGCCGCTGATTTCTACAGATGGTATCAGGGGTCAATTATTTGGTTCCGAAGGGGTTCAAGGTCCTTGGATGATGGTTTGGCGGGAAGTTCAAAGGCAATTGCAACAAGCTACAATTTCAGGTAAGACGGCAATTTACGACGCGACTAATGCTCGACGACGTAATCGCCGGGAAATAATTGCCTTTGCCCGTGACTTGGGCTTTAATCAGATTACGGGGATTTGGGTAAATACACCCCTATGGCTGTGTTTAGCGCGAAATAAAAGACGCCAGCGTATTGTTGAGGAAGATGTTATCTTGCGCATGTACCGCCAACTGCGGGATGCTCCTCCCAGCTTACAAGAGGGGCTAGACCATCTAGTAGTCCACCACACTAACTTTGCGGGGTAAAGGCAGAGAGGGGGAAGAGGGGGAAGAGGGGGAAGAGGGGGAGAGGGGAGAGAGGGGAGAGAGGGGGGAGAAAAAACTTTGTTCTTTCCTTATTAACCCCGCATAGTTTACTTGGTGGAGTACTAGTTTACATTTCCCCAGAGTTCCACAAGTACGGAAATTCCACTTCTGAGGTGAGCGATAACCGCACTTGATTATATTCCTGTTTTGTTAATTTAAAATCAGGGTTTATCTGCTTGGGATTATATCGAGCAAGCAATAATTCTCAAATTATAGAAAAAATTTAAAGGGAATTTCTAAAGGAGGCTGGTAGATGGCTGCAACGGACTTCAAAGACTATTATGCACTTTTGGGAGTCAGTAAGACTGCCAGTCAAGATGAAATTAAACAAGCTTTCCGCAAACTAGCCCGCAAATACCATCCTGATGTCAATCCAGGTAATAAGGAAGCGGAAGCAAAATTTAAGGAAGTTAACGAAGCTTACGAAGTTTTATCAGATCCAGATAAACGTCAAAAATATGACCAATTTGGTCAATATTGGAAACAAGCTGGTAATGGCTTCCCTGGCGGTGCTGGGGTGGATATGGGAGGCTTTGATTTCAGTCAATACGGCAGTTTTGATGATTTTATCAATGAACTGTTAGGGCGTTTTGGTGGTGCTGGTGCCCGTGGTGGCAGAAGTAGTTATAGTTACCGTACCTCTACAGGAGGACCTGGTGGTTTTGGCGGTTTCAATGATTTCGGCTTTCAAGATATGGGTGGGGGAACCGCGCAAGATAGTGAAGCCACCATCTCTCTCACCTTTGCTGAGGCTTTTAATGGTGTGCAAAAGCGCTTCAATTTAGGTAACGAAACTATTGATGTGCGTATCCCCGCAGGAGCAAAAACTGGTAGTCGTCTGCGGGTACGGGGTAAAGGTCCCTTTAATCCTTTGACCAAAAAACGGGGAGATTTGTACTTAAAGGTGGAACTGCAACCCCACTCTTTCTTCCAGTTTGAGGGAGATAATTTGGTGTGTGAAGTGCCAATTACACCCGATGAAGCAACCTTGGGAGCGGCAATTGATGTACCTACACCTGATGGCAGTGTTAATGTAAAATTACCAGCAGGGGTGCGTTCTGGTCAAACTCTGCGGTTGCGGGGTAAAGGTTGGCGTCAACCCAAAGGTGAACGGGGTGACCAATTCGTGAAAGTTGCGATCGCACCACCAAAAGACCTAAGTCCCCAAGAGCGGGAATATTATGAAAAAATCCGCGCTATCCGTACCTACAATCCCCGCAGTCATTTGGAACGGGTGAGATTGTAAAATAATATCTCAATTTGGTAAAAATGCCCTCACCCTAGAAGGGTGGGGCTACAAGAACAAAGCCCACGCAGGTGGGCTTTAGAGTGTATTTATAAAATAAATATAAAACTTCCGTGAGGGTCTAGAAACCGGGTTTCTTTTGACGTAAATACTCAGATTCTCGATTCTCAACCCACACAAACCCGGTTTCTTTTTATTTATAAATACTCTCTTAAAGTGGGAGTATTGCTATGATTAAAGATAATTGCTTCTTTCTAACTATGACTGGCTATAAATGTGATGTCTAATCGTCTACAAATCTTTAGAGAAAGAATGGCAGCTTTTGAAGGAGCAGCAAATCCTCAACAAGCAATTGAAAGTGGTTATTATGTAACTGCCCCTGGTAAATTATTAGCAGAAAAATTATCTGCTCGTGTTGCTTTGCGTCCAGCTTCTTCCCATTTATTAATAGGTGGAATTGGTTCGGGGAAAACGACTCAATTATTAGTTGCTTGTGAAAATTTGAAAAAGATAGACGATATTTATCCAATTTATGTCGATGTCAGTTTGCATACGGATATTTCTCAGATAACGCCAGGAGTTTTAACTGCAATTGCAGGTCTAGAATTATCAAAATTAATAGAAGATACTGATAATGAAAATATTCAAGAATTGGTAAAAACTATTTCTGATATTGCATATGGTTACTCAGAAAAAATCAATATAGTAGATGTATTAAATATTTATACTAAGGTTAGTAAAACTGAAGGTATTATCCCAGCAAAAAACAATTATGGCGTTGAAGCAGATTTAGTTGAAACATTTATTACTTTAGTTGCATATATATCTAAAAAATATGACAAAAAAATAGTTTTGTTGTTTGATGGTTTAGATAGACTAGAAGATTCTAAAGCTTTTTTGGAAATTCTGACTTCTGACGCCAAAGCTATTACAAATGCAAAAGTTGGTCTTGTAATAGTGGGACCATTAACATCTTTATATGGAGATTACAGAGTTTCTATTGAGAACTCTCTAGATTATTTTTACCATCAACCTTGTTTTGATGTAGAAAATGACCCTGAAGCTTATAATTTTTTTGTTCAAATTTTAAAAGCTCGTTTGCAAGATGATTTTATAGAAGAATCTGTAATTGATGCGCTAGTTAAATTTTCTGGTGGAATTTTAAGAGATTTAATTAATTTGACACAATCTGGTATTGAAGAGGCTTACATATCAGGAGACGACAAAATAACAAAAAAACATGTTGCAAATGCTGTTTTATATTTTGGTAAAGCGCAAATACTTGGTGTTTCAAATGAAGAATTTAGAACTTTAGTCAACATTATTAAAACAGAAAAATCTATTGCCATTACACATCAAAATGTAAAACTATTAGTCACCAGACGTATTATTGAATATGAACATCCAAAACAACGCTATGCAGTTCATCCTGCTATTGCAGCGATAATTGAGGGAATATATGCTTAAAAGCAATCTATGAATATTATTCAATCAATCTCTATTGATGAGTTTCTTCAGCGTGTAGGTTCGCAACCAAATGGGAATATTTGGTCAGTGCTTGTCACAGCAAATTCAGATAATTACGAAGTAGTGAAAGAACTTGAAGAAACACTTGCAATTTTTACAGAATGTGAAATAGCTATTATTTCTGCTAATAATTCAGTAAATATTATTGTAGACAATATTCAAAAATCTACTGAAGATTATTTAATTATTTGGAATTTTGAAAACTGGGATAATCATAACTGGCGTGAATTTGACCAAATGCGAAGTAGATTGTTAAAAAAATTTGGAGTAGTCTTAGTTTTGTCACAAGAAAGTGTGGTAAAAATGGTTACAAATTCTCCAAATATTTTTAGCTGGATAGGTTCAAGAGTATATGCATTTGCACAAGGAACAGAATTACTAACAGAGGAAGAATGCAAAACAAGATTGCTAGCACTTCAAGAATGGTCAGGTTATTC
Source organism: Nostocaceae cyanobacterium (assembly GCA_030065825.1). Taxonomy (GTDB): domain Bacteria; phylum Cyanobacteriota; class Cyanobacteriia; order Cyanobacteriales; family Nostocaceae; genus JASJCY01. Next base: position 8,363 of record JASJCY010000013.1, read on the forward strand.
CAATGCTGAAGTAATAGAATTAGCACAGTCACAACAACTTCCTTCTGACCCTGAATATGGTGAATGGTTGGTGCTTCTTGGTCGGGAGGATTTAATTGGACGGTAAAAGTAATTGGGAGAATTTCTGCGAACAAATACAACAGCGTACTTTAAAGTCTGCACCAATGACTGTAGCAAGTGCTAAAGTATTACGTTCACAAATTCTTAAATGCTTAACTGAAGCTTGCAATGATGGTATTTTAAAAACCAAGATAAACGAAATTTATAAGCTTCTAAAGTTTGATGAAGCAAAGACACATGGTAAAAAAATCAAAAACTTAATGGGGGGAGAATTAAATTTTAAAAGACGTAAAGAATTAGCACATTTTGAAAGGTTTGATGGTGCTTGGTTTGATTTTGGGATTTTAATAGATGAAACAGATAAACCAGCAAAAATAATTGGATTTCACTTTGAAATCAGATTTTTAGAAGATAATCCTATAAAATTTCTACGTTTTGATTTAAATTTACCCGAACATAATAACCAAGATAAAGGAAAAAGATTTCACATACATCCCGGTTGTGACGATTTCATGATTCATAGTCCCCCAATGTCACCTCTAGAAATACTTCATTTGTTTTTATACGATTTATATCTTCCCACACGTCCTCGGTCATCTTAAATAAGTCGCACCTATTAAGTAAGTGAGTCAAATAAATATAAAATCTCACCCCGGTTAAAGCCACTCCTCTCCTTACCTAGACAGGTCATGACTAGTCTACTACTTCTTTCAAGATACAAGGGTAAGAAAGGGGAAGGGGTGAGGTTTTGTTTTACATTTAATTATGCCTACCTTCTTACCATCAAATCGTGAAAATTAACTTAAATCGAATATCAATGGAAATACAGATCCAGGGTTTCATGAATACCATTGCTAATCATACCGAAGTTATGCATGAAATAAGCGATCTCTCATTTCACGAGATTATATAAGTGATTTATTCTATTTTTAAAAGTAGTTTCAAAATCATGATGACGAGCAAATTGTATGCTATTTTTCGATTTTTCGGAAATCTTTTCTCTATTCAGGTTCAAATGTTCAATAATGTTGACTATTCCGTCTAGGTCGTCCAATTTTGCCCCCCAACCGATATCTGCTTGCTCTAATAAACCTGAAAAAGCCCTGTTTTTATAGCCAACAATTGGTATCCCGCAGGACAATGTTTCTAAATAGGTACAAGAGGGATCGCTTTGTCTATGTAACATCACAAATAAATCCACATTTCTGATAAGTTCGGGAATCAGCTTTTTATAAAAATCTACTGCTCCTGCCATAAATACATTATTTGCAAGTTGGTGCTTATTGATGTATTTATTCATTTCATCCTCTAATTCACCAGCGCCATATATAGTTAAGTGAAAATCGATGTTTCTTTGTTTTAATAACATCGCCATCTTAACCAAATGGTCTCCTCCCTTCATAGAAATTAATCGTCCAGAAAATGCAAGTCGTAACGGCTGATTCTTTGATAAATAATTTAATCTCTTTTCTAAATTCTCATCATTAATCAAGAGATTTTTATGCATCCTTGTATCGAAATATAATATTTTATTTTGAAATTGATTGTACTCATAAAAAGCTGCTGTGCCATTGGTCTGAAGACCATCAGCAAGAGAAAATGCAGCCAATCTTTTTCTTTCTCCATTCCAGATATATAAACATCTGCGCAGTGTCATTAAAATATTTTTGGAATTCAAAGAAGCTATTTGGTATCGAGTTTCAGGGATATACTCAATAATATAAACACATCTTGCATTGATTTTTTTGCACAATTTACTAACATGAAGTTGCTGGAATGAATCACCTGCGGCAAGAACTATGGATGCCTCTTCTAAATGGTCGATACTTATTGGTTCATTCTCAAATAAAACATGACACCGAAACGGAAGTTCTGTTTGTTTTTTCTTTACTAATCCAAACTTTGGTAGGTCTGATTTTGCTGGAGACATAATGCAACTTATATCTCCTCCCCACATTTTTACATACAATAATACTCCATCATAAAACTGGCGATTAAAAATTAAAAAATCCTTATCTTTCCATACTGGTATTGATGGTGTAATTACTAAATGAGGTTTTTTCATAATAATTTACCTTCTAATATTTAAACTGCTGATTTTATTGATAGTTTGCACCCATAAAATTCCTTAGTTTTTCACCACATTAATTATGAGGGGTAACAGATTCCCGACTTTTACTATGCACTGAAGCGGAAAGCCGCGTCTATAAAAAGTCGGGGTTCTAAAAAAGCGCAACTTATCAAAATTAATGTGGTTGAGTACTAGTAGTCTACCAAAGCAAGTTTACCTAGTTTGTAGTAAGGACTTTAGTCATAAGGGAATGATAAATCCCTTACTAGTGATAACTTGCACCAATCAGAGAAACCGGGTTTCTTAAAATTATTGACTTGTAAAATCCTACATTTTGGTTTAGAAACCAGAGAAACCGGGTTTCTTAAAATTATTGACTTGTAAAATCCTACATTTTGGTTTAGAAACCAGAGAAACCGGGTTTCTTAAAATTATTGACTTGTAAAATCCTACATTTTGGTTTAGAAACCCGGTTTCTGGCGTTGCCTAAATGTGGGATGATTTTGATGGTTTTGTAGGATCGGCATCTTGCTTTGTGGAACGGGCATCCCTGCCCGTTTTCTGTATTTATGAGGCAGGCAAGTTGCCTGCACCAGTGATATTCATCCCTTAATTCAGCAATGTGATGACCCTAACTAATTCGCTGATAATATACAATAATGCATTAGATACTCTAAATATACAAAAGCTTTCCGCTTATTTACTTAAATTTTTCATAAATATGCAAAAAGCTGCTATTAAGCTTTTAAGTATCTATCGGCATCACATCATGAAAGTGGGAATAATCTATACTACGCCTACCATCCCGCGTCCTAGACAAAATATCCACAAATCGATGATTCCACAATATTTCTTCGGCGATAAAGGAATGGCGGGCATGTATCGTCTGTGATAAATGCTCATCTAATCCTGTCAGTGTAACCACTAATTCCATATCGTCCTCAATCATATCCTCCTTGCTAATTCCATACAAAGGACTGTTTTTATCAATGGGATGCATTACCACCCATGTAAGGGCGAAAAGAGGTGATTGACTGCGGGCTAATGGTATATCATAAAATTTTCGCATCACTTCCCCTTCCTTGGTGATTTCGCTACGTAGGAGAGTGACGCGAATTTGCGCCTCTAAAATCCAATTATGGCGTTCGTTTGCTACCCGAAACATTAATGTGGGTAAGCCGTGATAAGGACTAATAACGGCGACATGGCTAAACATCACTCGTGCTTTGGGAAGAGAAAAGCGGGCAAAAATTAGCCCTGTTGCCATGGCGATGGCAACTAGCCCCCAAAATGCTTCTATAGTTACTATAATATTCACATAAAGGGTTTTGGGATGCATTGCCCCATAACCGATAGATGCCATAGTTTGCACGCTGAAAAAAAAGGCATCCAGGAAATTACCCGGTCGGGCATTTTCAATTCCATCCCCCCCTGCTAGGTATGCAAGGGCAAATAGGGTGTTAACAAGCAAGTATGCCAGACTCAGCAGCCCCAGAAACTTAGACCAGGAAAGAGTTAGTAATAAATGGTACGGGTCCCGCCATTTGGAGTTAGACACCCCTTTACGAACAAAGTTGAAACCTCCATCCCGATGAATCATGCGCAGTGGAGGCAATTTAGCTACCCGATCTCTATTTTTCATCGCTGCGATCAGTGAAAGTTGGTAAAATTACTTAATTATGCTATCGCCAATCACTACCCTACCATCACTAATTACTTTCGCTACTACTCCTGTTTGGGTATGTTGAAATTGTTTTTTCAGTACAGACAGCAGGTTAATGTCTCTTTTTCCAGTTTCTGGATTCACATCAATATTGAGACAACGACCGATGGGGGCTGTAATCTCAATCCGGGCTGTACCTAGTTGCATTTCTTGCCCCACCCAATCAAATTCTGACCAAGGTTCAACCCCTTTTATTACTATATTAGGACGAAAGCGACGCACATCGATATTTTGTCCGGTTATCTGGCTTAAATGGTTAATGGTAGCCTGACTCACGAGGGAAATATGTACCGCTTCCCGATCAGGATAACGAGTTTGTTCCCCATCTCCTACTAATATTAAGGCTGTGCGTTTGCGTTTTGCTGATGGACTAGGGTCAATTCCTGCTAGATATCCAGTGAAAAAGGCACTAATTAAATCCCGTCCCCTTGTGGTTTTGGTATCAGCTACTAATAATTCTACATCCTGACGTTGGACTCTCAATGTTCCGGTATCAGCATCATAGTTGCAATCTAACCCCGCTAGTCCTGACCAATCATTTTGCATGGCGAAGTGTTCTTTCTTCAACCATGGTATGCTTTGAGAGTCGGTGTCGATTTCACCTTGTTTATACATCAAAGCAAAAGCGCGATCGCCAGGAATCCCACGGTTAACTTGCAAGTCAACGCGATCGCACTTTTGGGCACTTAATCCTTTAAAGGGATATTTAAATAATTGTTGAACGCTAATCTCGTCCATTCAGCTATCAGTTATCAGTTAACAGTGATAGGTTATCAAGCATTAGCGAAAATTTGTAATCATCCTAGTGGGATATTTTTGGTGTTTATCTGTTGTTTTATAAGGATTCTCACTATTTCACAACTTTGTATTGTACATCCTGGGTTGTGGGATGGGCATCCTTGCTCGTCCCAATTTCACCTACAACCGAAAATTCTTATTTAATTCTTCGGAGAACTCATCTGTTTTTGTGTAGCTGGAATCTTGTTTTGCACGGTCACACCACCACCAAGACTTCGCAAATATAAGCCTCCTACAGTTACTAAAAAGGCTACATAACTAACTGCTTGCACTAAATAAAGATGTTCTCTATAACCAAACAAGGACTTAAGAAGAATGCCGGGAAATTCACTATCAGGCAAAATTTTAGAACTATTCCAAACCAGGGGACCAAGAACACAAGAGTGGATTTTAGTAAAGTGTTCGTAATAAAAACAAATACTTTCAGAGGCAGGATTGCTAAGGGCTAAATTTGCCAAACCTTCATCAAAATGTTTCAAGGCTGAAATTACCAACCCAGCCACAATTAACACCAGAAAAATGCCCATTACCTGGAAAAACTGGCGGATATTGATTTTGACACCCAATTTAAATAAAAGTACACCGATTATTGCTGCACCTGCAAGTCCAGCTAAAGCACCAATGGTAGGAATTAATCCTTGTTGAAAGTTAGCAGCAATGAATAAAACTGTTTCAAAACCTTCCCGGACAACAGCAATCAAAATTAATGTAAAAATACCCCAAGCAGCACTACCATTTTGTTGTAAAGCAGTATTTACCGCACCCTCTACTTGGGCTTTCATAAATCTAGCTTGTTTGGTCATCCAGATTAACATCCAACTCAGCATAGCGATCGCTAAAATGCCAAAGCTAGTTTCTAACATTGGCTCTACAACGGAGGTGTATTGGGGGTTAATCGTCTCTACTGCTTGAATTATCCCTGTAAATACTACCCCAATCAAGGCACTGACAATAATCCCCACAGCAACACCAGCGTATACCCAAGGGTTAAGTCGAGATTGTTGGGCTTTGTTTAGTAAAGCTAACACAATTCCCACCACCAAGGCAGCTTCTACCCCTTCTCGGAGTGTAATCACAAAAGTAGGTAAGGCAGTACTGAAATTCATCATTTGTCCTTTGTTATTTGTTATTTGTTATTTGTTATTTGTTATTTGTTATTTGTCATTTGTCATTTCTGTGGTTACAAGGTTTTATTTTATAATGTATTTTAGGATGGGGTGTTCCGTGACATTAAGTTTTGAGGCTGAGCCTCTTAGAATGCATTTCCAGGCTGAGCCTGGAAACGAGTTAAGGAGTTCTAGTCATTGGCTATTAAGTAATCACAAATGAAATCACAAATGACCAATGACTAATGACTAATAATTTAACTGAAATCGCGTAACATTTTTTTCAGTTCGAGATTATGCATCTCTTCTTGACCAATCATATTACGTGCAAATTCCTCTAGATAAATACTGGCATTTGTCACAGCATCTAGCAATTTATTATACATATCTAAAGCATTCTTTTCATGTATCAAACTTTCTTCCAAGATATCCTTGACAGAATGCTTGTAAGTTTCTTCCATTGGCGCAATTTTCAAGCTGGGATGTCCATCCAAACCTGTGAGAATTTCTCCTACTTGTTGGGCATGTAGTAGAGATTCACTGGCTTGTGCCTTGAAAAAATCTACGATGGGAATCCGATAAGGACCAGTTACCATTAAGGAATAATGGGTATAGCGAACTACACCCGCTAGTTCAAATTCCATGATGGCATTTAAGAGGTCAATTGTCTTTTTCTGGTCAAGTTCTTGCATTAGTTGTGAATTCAATTGATGGGTTCAAAGTTATCGGTGATGAGTTATACTCTTCTATTGAGTCTGGATTAGAGTCATAATCGTTATTATAGCGGTTCTCCCTTTGGTGCGATACACCAAAACCTCATCCCTTCCCCTTTTCTACCCTAAGGGGAAGCTATTGCATGTCTATAGTCAAAAGAGGGAACAACAATAACCAAAAGAGCAAGAAAAGCAAGAAAAAGCTCTCACTTTTTGTATGTTTTTACTTGATGAACGCTTTGGTAAAATTGATGGGGTCTATTATTCAGGGAGTTGAGGTTTTAAATAAGAAACAATTAGAAGCATTAAAAAGAGCAATTTAAAGAATTTATTTAATGGCTGATTTAGTAGCTTGCTGAAATCAAAACAATACTAATTAAGATATTTAAATTTTGCTTTTTAGTTAGATTTAGCTACAGAATGCTCATTGTCAATCGAAATTTTAAACTTTAAAATATACCATTCAAAATCGATAATTGCTAACACAAAGTATATCCATAACTTACGCAACTGGCATATTTTTTATTGTAGGGTGTGTGACGCTTTAATAAATCTTGTACGTAGCAATAAGACTTATAGCGTCACGCACCATTTTTGAATTGTGACAATATCGTAAGTCCTACATTTTTTCTTGCAGGGTGTGGACGCTACGAAACAATGTGAACCTAGAAATCATAATTCTGTCGTCACGCACCAGCTACCAATTGTGACAATATCGTCAGTCCTGATAACTTAATTTAAAACCTAGCAATTTTAGCTTTGTTGTCAGGACAGAAGTGTTTCAATATTTGATGTGCCAGGGAATATAGGCTAGACTTTTACAGGTTCTCTCTTGTCAGTTGCTGCACTGTTGGCTGGTGTCTGATGTGTTGGCTGGTGTGTGATGACTTTAGCCAATGCCAGAGACTCTTTACCAGTAATCAATCTTGAACCACGTTTGCGGGTGGTGTAGTTCCATGCCCACTGAATCATTACTAATAGTTTGTTGTCAAACTCAATTAAGAAATAGATGTGGATTAATAGCCAGAATATCCATGCAAAGAATCCTTTTAACTTAATTGGACCTAAGTCTACAACGGCAGCATTTTGTCCAATCATAGCTAGGTAGCCATAATTGTTATATTTAAATGCTTCTAGATTTTCAGTTTCACCTTGCAGACGTTTGTGAATTAATCCAGCGACGTATTCACCTTCTTGGATGGCGACTGGTGCAACACCAGGGAGGGGTTGATCGTTTTGGTGAGAGAAGTGGGCTAAGTCTCCCACAACGAAGATATTTTTGTGTCCCTTAACACTCAAGTCTGGTTCAACAATCACTCGTCCAGCGCGATCGCATTCTGCACCTGTGCGTTTTGCCAGAATTCTCCCCAATGCTGAACCTCGAATACCTGCTGCCCATAATATAGTCTTAGAGGTGACTTCCTGGGATTGATCGCCTTGCTTAAAGGTAACAACGTCGTCTTCGATATTTGTTACCCGAGTTTTTGTGTGTACGGTGACACCAAACTTTTGCAAAGATGTTGCTGCTTCCTGTGATAAGTCTGGTGCCAGGAATGGGAGGATACGTTCGCCTCCTTGCAATAGTAAAATTTTCGTTTCTGAGGTGTCGATGTTGCGGAAATCTTCTTCGAGGGTTTTGTATGCCAATTCTGCAATCGCACCTGCTAATTCTACGCCAGTCGGACCACCACCCACAATCACAAAAGTCAACAAAGCACGGCGTTTTTCGGGGTCAGTTTCTTTTTCTGCTGCTTCAAATGCCCCAAATATCCGGCGACGCATTTCTATGGCATCTTCCAAAGTTTTCAAACCAGGAGCCAATTTTTGCCAGTTATCATTACCAAAATAGGAATGATTTGCACCTGTGGCAACAATTAATGTGTCGTAGGGAACTAATTTATCTCCCATTATCACTTGTTGTGCTTTTGGATCGATATCATTTACTTCTCCTAACAACACTTTTGTATTTTTGCTTTTGCTGAGTACAGATCGCAATGGTGAGGAAATATCACCAGGTGATAGCGTACCTGTTGCAACTTGATATAATAGTGGCTGAAATAAATGAAAGTTACGTTTATCGATCAGAGTAACGTTTACGTTCGCTTTCGCAAGTGCCTTTGCTGTATACAGTCCACCAAAGCCACCACCAACGATTACAACCTCATGTGGTTGATGATTCTCAAGTGAAGCTACCATAAGTCATATTTCCTTTTATTAAGGATTCTGTAACTATTCTTAATATTTATGTAACAGAATATTTAGATTTATCGCAGTCAATTTTGAACAATTACAAAAATAATAAAATTAATCAAAGTTACTATTCCTAAGGTGTAAATCACAAAATTAGGACGGGCAAGGATGCTCATCCCACAATCGAAGATTTTCTAGTATTGCCTTTATATTTACATTAATATCAAGAAACAATGACATCTATAATGTCAGGAAATCATCATAAAAAAAATCGCAAGAGAACCCACCGAATACCCACATTATAGCAAAAATAACAGTGCTGTAAACCCTGAATTTTCATGGCGTCGAAATTGAAAATGATTCCCAAGCTCGTTACATTTTGGCTACTAAAGACCATTTTTGTAGTTTTAATCAAAATTTATAATCAAGGTCGGGAATCAATATAAGATTTTTTCCAATTTTATTTGCGATCGCCACTTCAATAGTAAAACTACTTGGGTTAGGGGTTAGATTTTTATAGTTATATCGATATCAAGAAACAATGACATCCACAATGTCAGGAAATCATCATAAAAAAAATCGCAGGAGACGCCCACCGAATACTCCTATTATAGCAAAAATAAGAGTGCTGTAAACCTTCTATTTTCATGGCGTCGATTTTTCACAATTAAATTCGGGACTTACGCAGATTCTAATGTAGTTAAACTAAAAAACCCTCAATCTCTACAATAATCAACTGAGTAGTTTACCACCAGAAATTGTCCAACTAACCCAACTTAAAAAACTGGATTTACGTAGAAATCCAGTCCCTATTCCACCAGAGATTCTCGGACCAAAGGAATTATGGAGAGATCCGGGTGATGTCAAAGAAATCCTTGATTTTTATTTCCGGGTACAAGACCCTAATGAAACTGAACCCCTCTACGAAGCAAAATTCTTGATTATTGGGGAAGGAGGTGCGGGTAAAACTTCTTTAGCCAAGAAAATTGAAGATGAAAACTACGAACTTAAATCTGATGAAGAATCAACAGAAGGTATTGATGTCATCCAGTGGAAATTCCCCCTAGCGAATGGTCAAGAGTTTCGCGTCAACATCTGGGATTTTGGTGGTCAGGAAATCTACCATCAAACTCACCAATTTTTCCTCACCAAACGTTCCCTTTATGCTTTAGTTGCTGATTCTCGCAGGGAAGATACGAACTTCTACTGGTGGATGAAAGTTGCGGAACTTTTAAGCGATCGCAGTCCAATTTTAATTATTAAAAACGAAAAACAAGACCGTCAATGTGAAGTAGTAAATGAACGTCAGTTACGAGGAGAGTTTACTAACTTAAAAGAAGTTTTAGCAACTAACTTAGCCACAAATCGCGGTTTAGCAGAAATCAAAAAAGCCATACAACTTTATATCAGTAATCTTCCCCACGTTGGTGATGCTTCACCTCTACCAAAACTCTGGGTAAGAGTCCGTTTTGCTTTAGAAAATGATTCCCGCAATTACATCGAACTTCACGAATATTACCAACTTTGTGAAACTAACGATTTAACTGACCGTCAAGAGATGCTACGGTTGAGTCGCTATTTACATGACCTCGGTGTTTGTTTGCATTTCCAAGATGATTCTACACTTAAACATTATGTAATTCTCAAACCAGAATGGGGTACAACTGCGGTTTACAAAGTCTTAGATAATAAAACCGTCAAGCAAAATTTGGGATGTTTTACCCAAGATAATCTTGCTGATATTTGGAAAGATAGCGAATACGCACAAATGCGAGATGAACTGCTGCAATTAATGATGCGGTTTAAACTCTGCTACCAAATTCCTCATCGTCCCGGTAATTATATTGCACCACAATTACTTAATACCGAACAACCCGAATACAATTGGGACAATAATAATAACTTAATTTTGCGCTACAAATATGATTTTATGCCCAAAGGTATTCTCACTCGCTTTATTGTGGAAACACATCCTTGGATTGAACAACAAAAACTCGTTTGGAGAAATGGCGTTATTCTCAACAAAGACGAAACTCGTGCTGAAGTCATTGAAAATTACAATCAACGAGAAATTAAAGTTAAAGTATCCGGAAATCGCAAAAAAGAATTACTCGCAGTCGTCACCCACGAATTAGAAAAAATCCATCAATCTTTTGAACGCTTACAATATCAAACTCTAGTTCCTTGTAACTGTCACAAATGTGCAGTCAGCGAAAATCCTCATCCCTATCCTTTAGAAAATTTGCGTAGACGTTTAGAAAACGGTAGATATCAAATTGAGTGTGAGAAAAGCTTTGAAATGGTCGATGTTCGCAGACTGATTGATGATGTAAATTTATCCCCCCACCAGGATTATCGGGAATTTCAAATCCCAAAAACACCATTACAACAGGAACTTGACTACCAGAAAACAAAATTGTTAACCAATCCCAAAGAAAAACACATTATGAATCCTTCTTTAAAAACAGAATTCGAGAAAGAAATCTTTATTTCCTATGCTTGGGGTGGAGAAAGTGAGGAGTTTGTTAATAACCTCGATCAAATATTGCTTTCCAAAGGTATCAAAATCATCCGCGATAAACGCGAACTTGGCTACAAGGGACTGATTAAAGCCTTCATGGAAAGAATTGGACGCGGTAAATGTGTTATTGCTGTGATTAGTGAAAAATATTTGAAATCTCCCAACTGCATGTTTGAAAAGCGTCCAAGTTGCGAAAAATGGAGAATTTTATGACCGAATTTTTCCTATTGTATTAGCCAATGCCCAAATTTATGACCCTATTGAAATACTTAAATATATTGAACATTGGGAAACTAAAACTATAGAGTTAGATAACGCAATGAAACGAGTTGCAGCAGCAAATTTACAGGGAATTCGTGAAAAAATTGATCTGTACACTGAAATTCGCAACACGATTGCACAACTCACCGACCTTCTGCAAAATATGAATACTCTGAGTGCCGATATTCATCAGCAATCCGAATTCGAGGAATTAATCAAGGCTATTGAAAACCGTATAAATCAGGATGCCATTTCCCAACATACCTCGACAAAACCTCAACTTGAACCCCATACTATACATTCCCATCCTCAACATCCACAACCATCCCTGTCACACTCCCCAAACAGAAATCAACCCACTATCAACTACCAAGATTTTCAAATATTAGTCGATAAAAATAACAATATTCGCGCTGACTCACAACAAGGTGAGGTTTGGAGTGAATTACGCTTAGAACGAAACCAAATTGAACTTGCTTTACAACTAATTGAGTCTGAAAAAACAAATAGTAACTTACTCAAAACATTCGGAAACCAACTTTATCAAGCACTCTTCCCCAACCAAATTAATGCTAAATTCCACGCTACTATGGCAGCAGCAGAAAAAAATCAAGACAGCGTCCGCTTGCCCTTAATATTTGAATCTCCCGAATTAGCTACCCTCCCTTGGGAATTTCTCTACGACCAAGGAACCAACACCTTCTTAGCAAATAACATCCAAACCGTACTCTCCCGCTATATTGATGTTCCCCTGCAAAAACGCGATATCAAAACCGCTACTTTACCCCTCAAAGTTCTACTAGTCATCTCCACTCCCACTGATTTACCCTCATTAGACACAACTGCTGAACAAAACCTCATCCAACAAGCACTGAAAAAACATATAGAAACAGGTCAAATCGAATTAGATGTATTACAAAAAGCTACTATCCGCAACATTAACCAAAAACTACGAGAAAAACCTTACAATATCTTCCACTTCATCGGACATGGTGAATTTAACAACAACAAAGGCTACATCGTCCTTGTAGATGAAAATGACAAAGCTAAATTATTAGATGATGAAACTTTCGCTAACTTCTTTTTAGGCGATTGCAACTTAGGGTTAGTTATTCTAAATTGCTGTAAAGGTGCAGCAGTATCTTCAAACCAACCATTTGCAGGTACAGCAGCAAACCTCGTCCGTCGAGGAATCCCCGCAGTTGTCGCTATGCAATATCCCATCTGGGATTCCACCGCCAAACTTTTCGCAGACAAATTTTATCGTACCTTAGCACAAGGCTATCCCGTAGATGCAGCCATCCAGAAAACCCGCAATCTTATTTCTATGGAAGTCGGATTAGATAAACCCGACTTTGCTACACCAGTACTTTATATGCGGGCTAAAGATGGAATAATTCTAAATGGGTTCTAATCTCATTTCCCCCTTTCTCAAACCGTCACCAAACCATGACATCAACTATGTCATCAAATCATCATAAAAAAAATCGCAGGGTAAACCCACCAACACCCCCATTATAGCAGAAAATATGGCGCTGTAAACCCTGAAACTTCATTCGTCCGAAATCAGAAAACTGTTGCTGAAAATTGAAAATTGGCAAGGAAAGCATTATTTGGAAAATTGTCATAAACCTTAACAATGAAGGAGGGAAGATGAAAATCTTTCTTTCTGATTAGACTTGTTGTAGAAGTAGGGAACAGGGAAGCAGTGGAGCAGCGGGTAGGAATCAAGAAATACATATTTTTGTCCAATACCTAGTCAATAAACCCTAATTTTGCGTATTCATGACAAAAATATATGTTTATTGCTATAACTCTTGTGGGGTAGAGAGCAGCGCGTTGCGGAGGACAGTTGCATGGGCGGGTTCCCCGACTTGTGCAAACTGTCCGTTGGGGTTCCCCCCGTTGTAGCGACTGCGGGGCATCCCTGCCTGCCCCATAATACTTTGTTCAAAGCACAACAGCTTATCCGGAAACCGAAGCAGGACTATAAACCTTTTGTGCCACCATTGCCAAACGCTGCATACCCGTAGCAATTTCCTCATCACTACCTGTGAGACTAATGCGTAAACATTGCTGCTTATGTTGCCATTCTTCCCGCAACCCAGGGAAAAACGTACTACCGGGAACAACAATTACACCCACTTGCTTGAGTTGCTGATAAAACTCCCAGTCTGTGATTGGTAAGTCTTGCAGCCATAACCAAGCAAAAATTGCCCCTTCACCCCGATGTAAGAACCAAGGTAAATCTTTGGGCATAGAGGTATTTAAAGTATCTTCTAAAATGCTGAACTTATTTTTGTAAAAATTTCTTATTACCGTTTCCGCAATTTCCGCAAGGGCACCAGAATTAACAGCCCGGGCAGCGATCGCCTGTCCATACCGGGAAGGATGAATGCACATATTGGTCTGAAATGCTTCCAGCACCTGAATTACCCTTTCATCGCCAATAGCAACCCCAATCCGTTCTCCTGGTAATCCAGCTTTAGATAAACTCATGCAGTGGAGGATATTGTTACCGAAAGCTGGGGTCATTGCGGTAAAATTTAATGCCGGAAAAGGAGGAGCATAAGCGGAGTCAATTAAAACTGGTACATCATAAGGTGCAGCCAGGGAAGCGATTTTGTTAACTTCATCATCTGTAAGAACATTTCCCGTAGGATTACAGGGGCGAGAGAAAATTACACAACCAGTACTTTCTGTGATGGACAGTTGACTAAAATCAGGGCGATATTTAAACTTGTGTGCTGGTGCATCAATGTCTAGAGTGGGTTTATAGGCAACTAAAGCCTCTGGATATAAGCACACACCACCATAACCCGTATAATCGGGACTAAGGGGCAAAACAATTTGTTTGAGGTCACCATTGGGAGTATAACCGCCAAAAGCATTAGCAGCATAAAAGTAGAGAGTTTGACTTCCAGGGGTGACAAGGATATTGCGATCGCTCAAATTTAATCCGTAGCGACGATTAAAATCATTGGCGATCGCTTCGATAAATGGACCATAACCCTGACTAGAACCGTACCTACAAACTACTTCACCATACTCTGGACTAGCTAAAAGTTCTGCGGTGCAATCCCGCCATAATTGTTCTACTTCCGGTAAAATCAGCGGGTTACCAGCACTCAAATTAATAAATTGCTGCCCTTCACCCGCTCGTAATGTTTCTATAATGTCCTTCATAATCGCTCTGACGCCAGTCAGGTTGGACATTTGTACGCCAATTTTAGTCAGGGCAGGATTCATAAGCTGTGAAACAACAGATTAAGCGAGTGTTCTCAATATTTTACGCGAACTGACAACTAACTGACAACTACTCCACAACAGAAAACTACTTTACACCAATTTCGATATGGAAGGCTTTATCTCACGTAATATTAAGGATACTATATATTGACAACGATTTAAAGTACACTTATTCATAACACGTATTAATACTTGATTAATTTTAAAGATAAAAAGTATAAAATTCACATAACAATTGCTACAATAGGATTTACGCAAGCGTCACCAAACAATGCTGGCACACATACTTACAATTTGATGTCAAAGCTTATAAGCTTTTATTTATAGGCATTAGAACCAAATCAAGTCTATGTGACGTAAGATAAATGTGCCAGTTGCGTAAGTCCTGGTTTAGGAAAATGTAGTTATTTGTTCTTGATTACAGGTAATTAATTGATGAACTGAGTTGATTATGTAGTTGCTAATTATACTGTATTATCAAATAGTTTTATGTTAAATACTAATCCCAGTCCTGATAACATTACTACATTTAATATCAGTTTTCGGTTTAGTATCAAAGCATCAGTGGTTGCATTTATCATTGCCGCTCCATTTATATTTCTTTATGCCAAAACGAACGATAAGAGTCAGAAAGAAGCTTTAAATTTTGCTGCGACAGCACTCACAACAAGTATTGCTGGTGTCACTGCTTTTTATGCTTTGCAAAGTCTCAAACAGAATATAGCTGTTCAGCAATCCTTGAAAGAGTTTGAGGAGAGATCTCAGCAAGAAACTAGAGAAGCTGATGAAAAAGATCGAAAAATAGATCGAACGCTAATTTATATCATGCGTTGGAATGATTTAGAGTACGTGCGATTAAAAAAATCTGTAGTTGAAGTACATGATGAAATTAATAATGGTCATTTTACTCCTTTAGAAAAAGAGGAGAGACTAAAAAAATATTTGGAAGAACACCCACAGAAAATTCAAGACATTACTACCATCCTTAATTTTTTAGAAGCAATGTCTATATGTATACAAGAAGATATTGTTGATGAGAATTTATTAAACAAGTTTTATAGATTTATAGTCATTAGATACTGGAATACCTTTGAACCATTTGTGAACACTAGGCGTAAAAAGATGGATAATCACAAAATTTATGAAGGTCTAGAGAATCTATATTCTAAATGGAAAATATAAATATTCATGGTCAATTTATAAAGTAAAAAATATTAAGTAGGATAAGTTATGACTTTAGCCTTTACAGAAGCTATGCCTGTTGATGCAGCTACCCTTTCAGGGTTAGGGCTATACCCAGTTAGACAGTGGTGTTTTAGCTTGACAAATAGCAATTTTTTTGTATAAAAAATAATATAATTTATATATAGCATAATATTTATCCTGATCAGCAATACTTTCGATGTATATATATTTATAAAACACCGATTGTCTATTCCCTTAAAAACTTAAAAATAAGGGATTAATTTGACATCAATATTTCCATGAGTCGTATCTACCACAATGGTTCTATAGATTCAGAGGAAAAAGTAATATGAATCGTTTCATCACATTGTTAAGCCAAGAAATGGTTAGAGTAATTTACTTACTCAATAATGAAGGAGATACAGGATTTTAAATGTTGAATTAAATCAACAAATATAGCATTTACCAGCAAGAAGCTAATCGGAAAAAGCTTCTGCTAAATTTAACCTCATAATTAAGGTTTTGATTCTACTACTGACTTCAGATTGAGTTGAGTAGTAAACATCGTAAATTCCATAACAGTGATAGTAATTGGTAGTGTAGATATCTTGTTTCATTGGGCAAGATAGCTGCACTACTTTTAGTAATCAGCTTTATAGAAAAGTTACAAATGGTTTACTAAAGTACTCTGCGATATACACTTCAGAGGAAACTAGAACATATGTAGAATAGGAGAACTAAAAGTGGAAGTTAAAGCAGCAGTAGCACACAGTGCGGGTAAACCGTTAACCATTGAAACTGTACAATTACAAGGTCCTCAAACTGGGGAAGTATTAGTAGAAATTAAAGCCACTGGGATTTGCCATACCGATGCTTATACCCTTTCTGGTGCAGATCCCGAAGGTTTATTCCCGGCAATTTTAGGACATGAGGGTGCGGGGGTTGTGGTGGAAGTAGGAGAAGGTGTCACCAGTCTTAAAAGAGGAGATCACGTCATTCCCCTTTACATTCCCGAATGTCGCCAGTGTGAATATTGTCTCAGCTTGAAAACCAATCTCTGTCAAGCAATTCGCAGCACTCAAGGACGGGGTGTAATGCCCGATGGTACTAGTCGTTTCTCCATTGGTGGGGAGATGATTCATCACTACATGGGCACGTCTACCTTTGCTAACTATACCGTGCTGCCGGAAATTTCTCTGGCAAAAATCCGCGAGGATGCACCATTTGAGAAGGTTTGTTACATCGGTTGTGGTGTGACTACTGGTATTGGCGCTGTAATTAATACTGCTAAAGTGGAACCAGGGGCAAACGTAGTAGTTTTCGGTTTGGGTGGTATTGGCTTAAACGTCATCCAAGCAGCGCGAATGGTAGGGGCAAATATGATTGTCGGGGTGGATCTTAATCCCAAAAAGCGGGCTTTAGCAGAAAAGTTTGGCATGACGCATTTTGTCAACCCCAAGGAAGTAGAAGGGGATTTAGTGCCTTATTTGGTGGATTTAACTAAAGGTGGTGCTGATTACAGTTTTGAATGTATTGGTAATGTAAAAGTGATGCGTCAAGCATTAGAATGCTGTCATAAAGGTTGGGGTGTCAGTGTAATTATTGGTGTTGCTGGTGCGGGGGAAGAAATTAGTACCCGTCCGTTTCAATTGGTAACGGGAAGGGTGTGGAAAGGTACGGCTTTTGGTGGTGCGAGGGGACGTACTGACGTGCCCAAAATTGTCGATTGGTATATGGATGGGAAGATAAATATTGACGATTTGATTACCCATGTTATGCCTGTGGAAAAGATTAATCATGCTTTTGATTTGATGCATGAAGGAGAGTCAATTCGTAGCGTGGTGACATTTTAGGGTATTTATGGAACCCCAAAGGTGGGTTATGCAAAAGCTGTAGGGAACAAATGCCATTTTATTGTAGGGTGCGTTATGCAAAACGCTAACGCACCGCAATGCTGATATCAATATCAAAATTGGTAGATGTTATGCAATCTTTATTAACAGCAACAGGGCTGATTGTAGCATTGATAGGTTTAATCGGTGTCCTAATTATTGTTCCATCTTTGTGGTTAGGAATTGCTGGAGATTGGAAAATAATATTTCTATCTTTAAGCTACTTTTGCTTCTTTTTGGGTACTATCTGGCGAGTGTTGCGATATGGGCAGTTAGTCAGCCGTAACGAAGACGAACAGGTGAAGAAAACTTCTGGAAGGCTAGCTTCACTTATTGGAATCATTGGTATATTGGGGGTACATTGGTTATCTCTGTATGATTTTGCCCTTAAAAGTGAGACTAATCATATAATAAGTGGTGATCGCACTTTCTCAATAGTTGCAATTGCACTGAGTTTGACAGCAATTATTGTCAACCAAATAGCCATCCGCACCCTGGGTAAATTTTTTGATCGCCTAGCTATTAAGTCAGACCATCAGTTAGTTAAAAACGGTATCTACAACATCATTCGTCATCCCATTTATACCAGCTATATTTTATTATTTATAGGATTTTGTACAATGCTGCAAAGTCTTTTGGGATTGGGAATATTGACAGCGATATGTATAGTCTGGTTTGGTAGCAGAATGAGAATTGAAGAACAAATGCTTACAGCAAAATTTGGTGACGAGTATAGAGATTACTGTCAGCATACCAAAAGACTATTTCCTTATATATATTAGTCTGCTGTAATTAATTTAATATTACTTCTGCTTTTGAAAATATACTCTTACCAAGAGTATCGAAACAGGTGATATTGACCATGGCAAAAGTTTCTATCCAAACCCTCGCACCACAACTTAAGGGAGAATCCGGTCGATAAATTACCCGACAAGGTCCGTTGATTTCTATCTCGTGACCATAAATATTGTGTTTGCTATGTTTTACAGCAATTACAGGAAAGCGTTCATCATTCTTGTGATTGCTGCGAATCACATGTTGGTTGACGTGGATAAAAGTGGTTGCAGGTTTCCGGGTTTGACGCCATCTCGCTTCTGGTCCCCTGTTTCCCCGACTCACGGAAGGCATACCGTTAAACAAGGGAATTGCCCAAACCCGACCCATCTTATATGCGCCTCGAATTCTACCAAAGTTTAACAACCAACGTACTCGCGCAGTGGAAACTCCCAAAAGACGTGCTGCTTCAGTAGTAGATACAACCATGGAAAAACTATTTCATCAACGTAATAGTTTATTTTTCAACAAAAAATCTCATAAGTCAACACAAGCGATCGCCTCAGAAACAAAACTTATTCTTTGGGCTGAATAGCTGGTAGGAAATCCAAGAGTGATAGTGCGATGGCAGACTGCGGAACAGTTCGGATAAATTTTGCGTCTTTTAACTCAACATATCCCATCTATCAATGTATCGACGCATCTAGGCGATAAAAAAATGTAAATCAAAAATTGTCAAAACCAATCTGTTCTAGAAGTAGCGTTGCATAAATGCGGGATGATTTTGATAGTTTTGTGGGATGGGTATATTGCCCGTCCCTTGTATTTGACCAAAAAGGCAAAATGACTAACTCATATTCATCCCTGAATTCAGCAATGTCCTAGAAGTGCTTGTCTCTTCACAATATATCTATCTATGGACAGATGCAAAAATTAGAAACAATCTGAGTGATACCACGTCATCACAGACAACTGTGAGAAGGAAGGAAACCCATTATGACTCGCTGGCATGTTTGGAAATCCGGAACCGCTGCATTTTTGACAATAGCAATGACAACAGGTGCTATTGTACCCATGTTAACTCCTACTCCTGCTAACGCTCAACGACTGACTCAGTTCCGAAGAAACGTTGCCATTCCTAGAAATGTGACACTTCCTGTTGAATTTGAAAAAGATAAAATTGTCGTTACTCCTGACGAAACTTTACCTTTGACAGTCAAGATTGCAAGTGACATTGTAGAAGAAGGCACTAGACGTATATTAATTCCCAAAGACACCGAAGTAGTGGGAGAATTAAGACCAGCAACTAGAAATGGTGAAAAAGGTTCTCAATTTATTGCCCAAGAATTAGTTTACAGGGATGGCAGAAGGCAATTTATTGATGCAAATTCCCAAGTAATTACCAGAACCAAAAAAATTAAGAAAGGGGCAGATACCGACCAAGTATTAAAGAATGCGGCTATTGGTGCGGGTGCTGCTGCTGTCATTGCTTTGATTACAGGTAACCGTAAAATTGATATTTTAGAACCAGTAGGTGGTGCTGCTGCTGGTGCTTTGGCAAGTATTCTGTTAGGAAAGAAAAGTAAGAAAGTAATCGTCATTGAACCGCAAACGGGAGAAATGGATATTACTCTCAATTCTAATTTAGTAGTCACCCCCCGCTAATTACAACAAATTGCCATTGGATGGAATACATAAACAGATAGAATGTAACTCATTCTGATGACAAATACTGTAGGTTTTAGAGATTATTTAGTGGATTTATTCACATATAATTTGATAACTTACTATTTTTGATTTAGGGGTTTTTCTCTCTGGAAACCCCTTTGTTGTCGAAAACTTACATCAAAACACCTATTATATTAATTCCCTTTGAATACTGCTTTACCGCCATTTAATAGCCAGAAGGGAGTAGTTTTTTATCTTTCCCATTCCCCCTCTTTCATTGGTAGAGGGGTGAGATGTATTCTATTGACTTGAAAATCCCTATAATTGCCTCATAAACTGGCAATTTAGGGAGAAATCTTGATTCTATAGCGATTTTCACCCTTATCAAATATAGTCTTGTGGGACGGGCATCCCTGCCCGTCCTAATTTTGCTATTTTGACAGCAAAAGGCTCTATCTAGAGGTACATTTATAGCTAGAAACTAGAAAGGAAAGTATAGATATACTTCTTCTCATAAAAGAGCGTAATTTTTTGGCTGCGCTGGCAACTATTTTGACAAATATACGTCTGTTATTTAGTAGATAAAATAGTCAATTTTTTTATAAAAAACTATAAATTAAACTAGTTTAATCTTATTAAAAATCATTAAAAATTATCTAACATCCTGGGAACTTAGTATTAAAAATCATGTCTAATCAAGTAACAGCAAAAAAACAAAAAATTGGAGAATAAAAAACAATGTTAATTAACAAACGTTGGCAATCTGGATGTGCTGCATTTATGGCATTAGGTATTACAGCAGGTACTGTTGCACCCTTACTTACACCTGCACCCTCTTTTGCCCAAACCAGTTTTTATGATGTTCCATCTAGTTATTGGGCAGCAGAATTCATTCAAAAACTAGCACAGCAAGGAGTAATTGCAGGATTTCCTGATGGTAGTTTCCGTCCAGAAGAACCTGTAACCCGCGCTCAATTTTCCGCCATGCTGCGCAAAGCTTTTAATAAATCACCCCAAAGACAGGCAATTAACTTTTCTGACGTTTCAACCAATTACTGGGCATACAATGCTATTACTGAGGCATACACCACAGGTTTCCTATCAGGCTATCCCGGCAATATTTTCCGACCCAATCAAAATATTCCTAGAGAACAAGTTCTAGTTTCCTTGGCTAACGGTTTGGAATACTCTGCCAGTAATAATGTAGACACCATCCTGCAATACTACAATGACTCATCCAATATCTCTAATTATGCTCGTGCGCCTATAGCCGCAGCCACCCAGAAGCAAATGGTCGTCAACTATCCCAACGTCAAGTTTCTCAACCCAACCGCAGTTGCAACCCGGGCACAGGTAGCAACTTTTATCTACCAGGCAATGGCTAGCAGCAATCTTAGCACCAGTCAAGTATCAACGATTCAATCACCCTATATTGTTGCCTTTGAACAAACACCTCCACCACCTGTAGCAGTAACAATTCCACAAGGAACTGTAATTCCCGTCAAATACGACCAAGCAGACAAGATTTTGGTCACCAAGGATGAAACAGCCCCTTTGACTCTGACAGTATCCCAAAACGTAGTCACACAGAGCGGAGATTTGATAATTCCCGCAGGTAGTCAGGTTGTCGGTCAACTCAAACCTGTCAAAGATCAAGGTGGTTCTCAGTTTGTTGCCCAAAAACTAGTTTTGACATCTGGTCAAGAATATCAAATTACAGCCTCCTCTGAGGTCATTACCAATACCGAAACCGTGAAAAAAGGTTCTAGAACCACAGCTATCCTCAAGAATACAGTTTTGGGTGCAGGTGCAGCCGCAGCAGTATCAGCAGTAACTGGCGATCGCGCGATCGCTACAGAAGAAGTCTTGGGTGGTGCAGCTATCGGTGGCTTGATTGGTCTGTTCTTTGGTAAAAAAAGTGTTGATTTAATCGCTATCGATCCCAACACAGACCTGCAAATGACCATTGGCGAACAATTCGAGGTTTCCCTGAGATAATTATGACTACAACTTTGCGCTTCCTAACTTCTAACTTCTGGGCGCAAGCTTTGCGCCCCTACAAACTCCCGAACTCCTAACTTTGCGCTTCCTAACTTCCAACTTCTGGGCGCAAGCTTTGCGCCCCTACAAACTCCCGAACTCGTAACTTTGCGCTTTCTAACTTCTGGGCGCAAGCTTTGCGCCCCTACAAACTCCCAACTCCCAACTTTGCCCCTCCTAACTTAACTTCAGGTAACCAAACAATAAAAGTAGTTCCTGGGGTGTCAGATGATGCGATGGAAGATTTTAATGCAGGGCTTTTAACTTCTATTTCGCCCTGCATTTGCTCGATTAGCTGTTTAGCGATCGCCAAACCTAATCCCGTACCAGGAATAGTTGTTTGGGCTTGTACACCCCGATAATACCGCTCGCCAAGATGTTCTAAATCTTGGGGTGGTATTCCAGGACCAGTATCGCTAATTGCAATTCCCTGGAAATTTGCTTTTTGTTGTCCCGCTTGAACCAAAATTTTACCGGGAACAGGAGTATATTTCAAAGCATTGTCAATAATATTGCTCAATACCTCCCGTAATGCCTTGGGATTAGCCCGTACTGGGGGCAAATTTTCAGGAATTTTCGCAATTAATTGTAAATCTCGCTCTTGGGCGATCGCTCCAGCCGATAATAATAAAGGTTCTAAAATATCAGCTACATAACAATCAACTTCTTTATCTCCAGTTCCTGGCAATAATAACGCTGGTTTTGACTCTTTTTCTACAGTTGCTTCTACAAAGACTTCCTTTTCTTTTGGTAGTGTTAGGGGGGCTAAATCTTCTACACCCAGATTGATAACCTCATCAAATTTTTGCAGTAATTCTTGCAAGCGATCGCTTTCCCGGACAATACTGGTAGCTACATTCCGGTTTGTATCTTCTGGTCGCAGTCGCTTCATTAATAGTTTACCAAAGGTTCTTAATGCTGTGAGTGGATTGCGAAATTGATGCAAGAGATTATCTAGTAAATCTTGTTGCCTTTCTTGGAGAATTTGTTGTTGATGCAATTGAGAATGCAACCAAGCACGACGCTGATCTAAAATGCAAGCCAAAGATAGGGTTTGGGCTATACGTTCGACTTCTGTACGTTCTTGTTCATTCCATGGTCGGTCTTCTCTGGCTGTCACCAGCAACCCCATCATTAGCTCTTCATGGATTAGAGGTAAAACGATTCTATCAGGACAAGCTTGTGGTTCCTGCTGTGATGGTTGTTGTGTTGTTGAATAACTAAAATCTCCAGAGGTTTGGGGAAATTCCTGTGTTGCGGTCAAAAAATTTCCCCGAAGTTTCGGTAACACTAAAGTATTTATCCCTGGTCTTAAACTTGCGGTTTCTGGGTAAACAACCAGGGGTATCAATTTCGCTTCACTGGCTGGAACCTCTACCAATTCTTGTGTTAAATACACAACACTCAAAGATGCTCCCAGCCCTTGGGCTAATAATGCCATTTGCTCCCGACACAGAGCAACAAACTCAGAACTGGAAGAGATTAACATTGGCGGTGCTCTGACTTTCTAATAACTGCTAAGCAAATAATTCCGTAACCCGATGTAGTTTTTTCCTTACTTATCTTAACTTAACCTTACAAGTAATAATTCTTGCCAAAAACAATACTTTGTTTCCTATTTGGGATCTATGTCTACTTTTTAAGATACTACGTTACTTGTATCAAAAGTTTAAAAAACCCTTGATTTTTTCTAATAAAAATTTTATAATAACGACGGATTTTGTAGCTATCACTACAATATGTAGCTTTACAAGAGGAGGACAATAGTTTGGCAAGGAGACGGAAGCGGAAGAGCCGTCGCCGCCAAGAAGGACGGCGAATCTTAGAACATGTGCCTCAATTTAGCATTGAAAGTGGTGAAGATAAACCTGTGACAGCAGCAAGAAAATTTATTCAAGCTGAAGGAATCTTGCCACCCGCTTTGCTACTCGTCAAGCGCAATGAGCATACCACAGACCGTTACTTTTGGGCTGAGAAGGGGCTTTTTGGGGCTCAATATGTAGAAGAGAACCATTTCTTGTTTCCCAGCCTGAAAATGCTAGATAGTTCTTCAGTTCATGAAGTTCTAGCAGGGGTTGGTGCGTAAAACCTAGCAGTGGCGTTTATTGGCAGTGAACGTGGCTGTTGACTATTTACTGGCAAAATTGCTAACTTTATTCATAAATTAATATTTTTTTTATTTTGTAGCTATTTTGCCAGTAAACAAAGGTCTAAATTAGTTTAAGCTTGTTTGCGGAATTACCCATCCGCCTTGCGGTGGGGTGGATGTCACCAATCAATTGTCACTATCAAAGTAATGTGGGAAGATGAGAACCCCTGCTTTTAAGGAGGGGATGTAGCTTGCTTCCCCTCTGGGGTAATCCGACCCGTCGGGTTTTAACCAGGCGTTTCTGGTAAAATGTAGATACCAACACAGGATGAAAAACTCCAAAAAACAAAACTTGTTGGTAATTGAGGTTTCCAAGCCTGAAGCTACTTTGTAGCCGTACAGCCACAAAAAATGGTCGAGGTGGGTAGGACTGCTTGAACAATGTCATTGTCCCCTTTGGGGCAGAACAAAGTTGCGTAGTCCGATTTTGAATCGGCAAAGCAACAACGTTCGCCAAAGAGTAACTTAGTACTCAAAGTACTTAGTCTAGTCAGTAATGGGCTTTTTCAAGCCCCCGGTTTCTGACAATTAATTACAAAGCTTTAACTGTAGTGCCCTCTGCAACTCAATGAGTTCATCGCGGTGGGCAACAACAGTAATCTTGCTTGGGGAGTTTTGTTCGCTATTGTTGCTTTCCATCTTCAGCGATACCTTCTCAAGCCTTTGTGCTCCCTTCCAATAAAAAACACCAGTTAATGGTGATAGCAGCAGCATTAAGAGAAAAGCACTACCAAAGCTGGGAAGCAATAGTGACAAAACCAGTGACAGACAAAGAATACCAATGGCGCTTAAGAGTGTCAGAAACACTGCCAAAAATGAACTAGGTTTAACAAACCCTTCAAAAGTGACTTGGTTTCGTTGTTGGTCTACCGCTGTCACTCGGTAAGACCGTGACCGAAAATATTCCTGTAATTGGGACATTAAAGTCTTTTCATCCTGTTCGGATACCAGTTGTGCTATTTCCGTGCGATCTTTAGTCGAAGCACGAATAAAGAAAAACAAGCCGACAGACAATAACAAAGTCAGCAACAAGGTGGATGGCACAATAGCAGTATCCATAGTTAACAGTTAGTTCTCCATAGTCCTATACTTATCTATCATGAATTATTGGTCACTTTGTCCTCCCATTGATATATTCTGGCCACAGATGACCTAAATCCTCCGCTTGAGCCTGCCATTCTGAAGAAATTTGGTACATTCGCCGGGGACGTCCACGCCCTTCGAGTTTTTTCCAATACCCTGTTACAGCCTTTTGGTCTTCCAGAAATTTGATAGCACTGTACAGTACGGTGTCTGAAAGTCGATAAGTAGGGTATTCAGATTCCAGTTTCTGAATCAACTCGGTTCCGTAGGACTCCCCTTGTAGCAAGACGTACAATATATAACAAACTGCTAGTTCCTGGCAGAGATAAGTTGGGGGAGGATCCTTAAAAAATTTATATATATCCTCAATCTTCATGGTTGCTAAATGCCTAAAACAATGCTTTAGGGTTGAGCCTACAAACCTGGTAGTAAGTATACAGCGTTACCCGTAATTTGGTAAGTAAATACTGCTACTAGGGCATGAGCGCCAAGGCGCGAACATAAATCAACAATCCACACCGTTTAGTAGTAGAAATTTTATCTAATTTCTAGGGATGCACACTATGCAACCCCAGTCACAAGATAGGTGCTGTGGAGAGGAGCGTAAGGACAGTAGCATTACTGCCGTTATGGTGTCAAGTGATGCCGAGTCAGGGAAAAGGCAGAGCTAAAAAAGCCGCCTTAGCAATTCTAAATGCAAAATACGTTTTTTTCTGCAAAAATTAATAAATACTTTCTATCACAGTAATTATTCGAGTGTCGATGCCAGAATATAAAGCATAGAAGCTTATTTTGTTGTGGGCATAACTATCTGAGGACACACTAAACAGAGCTAGATGTACTGATATTGTGTAATTGTGTACTTGAGGTCATCTGTGAACATCTGGTAAGTGTGATAGTAAATTGATAAAACGCCTAGCACATTGGTAATCACTATGTCAGACCATTCCGACACCCAATCTCCTTCTTCTCAACTGCGGGCAATTGCCCAAGCCTTTCGCGTGACAGGTTGGATTAGCTTTTGGATACAGTTAGTGGTGGGTGTTGTTGCTGCTGGGATTTTGCTAGCATTCAGGTTTGGAAGAACAGGTAGCCAAAGTAGTAATCCGGGAACTGGTATAGGCATACTTTTTGCAGCTTTGGGACTGCTTGCTTTAGGTGGGGGCATCTTTTTGGCTTTCCGTTATACGAGGATTGGTAGACTACTGGTATCCTCTAACCCTCTTAACCGCCCACGGAAAATAGAAACTGTTCAAATTTTGCGCTTAGGACTGATGTTCAATTTGGTGGGAATGCTATTGACGCTTTTGGGAGCGCAGGCGATCATTGGGGTTCTGTTGTTAAAAGCACTGAGTATACCCCAAGGTGCTGTGGGATTCTCTCCAGATCAACTAAGTAAGTTAATTCAGCCAATAGATGTGTTGGTGGTACAGGCAAATATCAACGCAGTTTCAGCCCACTTTGCCGGACTTGTAGCCTCTCTTTGGCTGCTAAATCGTATCAATAAACCTGCTTGAATGGGGAAATGGGGGTGTAGGGGGGAGTAGGGGTGGGGTTTCCCCACCCGGAGATAGGGAGATAGGGAGATGGGGTGATGGGTCACAAGGAGAATATTTTTCTATTTCTTGACATTCTCTTCACATTTATTTATTAAAAATTCTTTAAATTTTCCGAATATATTAGTTTTTAGTGTGTATCCAATACATAGGCTCTGGGACAGAATTTTGATAATAATTGTCAAAATTGACAAAAGTACCCAGAAATTATGGTGTGTTGGAGTGGTTACGATATGAAAAAGCTAGAAATCGGCAAATTAGGGATACAGATTTTCTTTAGTACCATAATCATTGGATTATGTGGTGTACATTTGATGAGCAATAAAACGGAGGAACACCAAAAGCTTTACTGGAGTGGTTTATCCTTCGTACTAGCTTACTGGTTACCCTTACCAAAAGGTTCTCAAGTTGAATCCCTAATTCCACAAGTAGACAATCTAGAACAAGAATAATAAAATTTTCTCTCTCTCCCCTTTGTTCCCACACTTCCCTCTCTTCCCCCTCTTCCCCCTCTTCCCCTTCTTCCCACACTTCCCACACTTCCCCCTCTTCCCACACTTCCCCCTCTTCCCACACTCCCCCCTCTTCCCCCTCTTCCCTATCCTGTCATTCTCAAGTAATTTATCTTTTATCCTTTACACTTCATACTTCTTTAGTCAAAATCAGTATATGCTGGTGTGTTGGCAAGAATATCCTAAGTAAATACAAAAGAACAATCTGTGTTGGATATAAAGCAACTACGGGAAAATCCACAATTAGTACGCGAACGGTTGAATAGTCGTGGTGACAAATACGATATTCAGCCCATAGTAGATTTCAATGAACAGCAACGGAAATTGGAAGCGCAACGGACTCAATTGCAAGCGCGTAGCAACGAAATTGCTAAAACTATTCCTGGGAAGATTAAAGCTGGTTTAGACCCCAAAGGACCAGAAATTCTAGCTTTACGGGAAGAAGGTAGCGCTGTTAAAGCTGAAATTGCCACAGTGGAAACCCAGGAAAAAGAAATTACTGCCAAAATTCAAGAGATTGTACTCACTCTTCCTAACTTACCCAGCGAATCCACACCCCTAGGAAAGAGTGAAGAAGATAACGTAGAAGTACGACGTTGGGGTGATGAGTATCTTCCCCAAAACCCAGATATTCTACCCCACTGGGAAATAGCAGAAAAATTGGGTATTCTGAATACAGAACGGGCTGTAAAAGTAGCACAGAGTCGCTTTGTGGCTCTAATTGGTGCGGGTGCAGCCTTAGAGAGGGCATTAATTCAATTTATGCTTGATCGCCAGATAGCTGCGGGGTACATAGAAGTAATGCCCCCAATTTTAATTAATACCGAGTCTCTCACAGCTACAGGACAGTTACCCAAGTTTGCGGAAGAAAGTTTCAAATGTGCTGATGATGACTTATGGTTGACTCCCACAGCAGAAGTACCCGTGACTAACTTCTACCGGGGTGAGATTTTAGCAGCAGAAGATTTACCCATATATCACTGTGCTTATACTCCTTGTTTTCGTCGGGAAGCGGGAAGTTACGGACGGGATATGCGGGGATTAATTCGCTTGCATCAATTCAATAAAGTTGAACTACTCAAATTTGTCCATCCCGATACTTCTTTTGAGGAACTGGAAAAATTAACCGAGAATGCCGAAGCAATTTTACAGGCATTACAATTACCTTACCGAGTCATCGAATTATGCACTGGTGATTTAGGATTTTCTTCCGCTAAAACCTATGATTTAGAGGTGTGGTTACCCTCTTCGGGTAAATACCGGGAAATTTCTAGCTGTTCTAACTGCACGGATTTTCAAGCCAGACGAGGAAATATTCGCTTCAAAGAAAAAAGTAAGAAGGGAACCCAGTTCATTCATACCCTGAATGGCTCTGGTTTGGCTGTAGGACGGACGATGGCAGCAATTTTGGAGAATTACCAACAAAGCGATGGTACAGTCCGGATACCGCCAATTTTGCAGCCCTATTTAGGAAGGGAAGTTTTGTGAATAGGGCTTAGGAGGATTGGAAGTCTACGTCTGTACTGGGAAGCAGTCAGCGTAGGAGGATGTCACAATAGAGAAAAGTATAGCTATATCAGTTCACGAATCTTTAATCTATGTCAGTTTTAGCGGCGATCGCAGTTTTAGCGGTTTTAATCCTGGTTCACGAACTAGGACATTTTATTGCAGCCAGGTCACAGGGCATTCATGTTAATCGCTTTTCTTTGGGTTTTGGACCAATTTTGTGGAAATATCAAGGGAAGCAAACTGAATATGCTGTCCGTGCTTTTCCTTTGGGTGGTTTTGTAGGCTTTCCTGACGACGATCCCGACAGCGATATTCCCCCTAATGACCCAAATCTACTGCGTAATCGTCCCATTTTAGACCGGGCGATTGTCATCAGTGCCGGAGTGATAGCAAATTTAATATTTGCTTATTTTCTGTTGGTAAGCCAGGTAAGTTTTATCGGTATACCCCAAGCCACTCAACCAGGGGTTTTGATTCAACAGCTAGCACCACAAGTCAGTCAAGTAGCCACTGATGCTGGTATTCAACCAGGAGATGTGATAATAGCAGCTAATGACACAAAATTTGGCACATCACCCCAAGAGATACAAGCTTTCAGTCAAATTATCAAAAGCAATCCTGGTAAGCCGATTCAACTAGAAATTGCTCGTGGTGACGAAAAACTATTTTTGAGTGTAGTTCCTGAAAATAAGTCTACTGGTGGTACAGTTGGGGTTGGACTTGCTCCTAATGGTCAATTAGAACGCCGTCGTGTTCTTAATCCTGTCGCAGTCTTAAATGCTGGTGCTACAGAGTTTCAGCGTCTAACCACCATGATACTGCAGGGGTTTGGGCAATTAATCACCAACTTTGGCGAAACTTCATCTCAAGTTGCCAGTCCAGTGAAAATTGTCGAAATTGGTGCCAATATTGCTCAGAATGATATTGGGGGTTTGTTTACCTTTGCAGCGCTGATTAGTATTAACCTTGCGATTATTAACATTTTACCCTTACCCGCTTTAGATGGCGGACAGTTGGCTTTTCTGCTGATTGAAGGTGTACGGGGTAGACCTTTACCATTGCGAGTTCAGGAAAATGTGATGCAAACTGGTTTTATGCTACTTGTGGGACTAGGACTTTTTCTGATTGTCAAAGATACTTTGCAGTTGGAGTGGGTGCAAAAATTATTCCAGTAAACATAACTCTTGCAAAGGTTATGTTTTAACATTTTCTGTTCCCTTTTCCCATTCCCTATTCCCTATTCCCTCTTCCCTATTCCCTATTCCCTATTCCCTATTCCCAATTCCCAATTCCCAATTCCCAATTCCCAATTCCCAATTCCCTATTCCCTGTCCCCTATTTCTGCAAGAAGTGAGTATTACCCGTAAAAAGTCAAGTAGCAAACAAAGGACGCAAGAAATTTTACTGCGTCTGAAGCGTTTGTATCCAGATGCTACTTGCTCTTTAAACTACTCCACAACCTTGCAGCTATTAGTAGCAACAATTCTTTCTGCTCAGTGTACGGATGAAAGAGTGAATAAAGTCACACCAGAATTATTTCGTCGTTTCCCTGATGCAGAAAGTTTGGCGAATACTGAATTGACAGAGATTGAAAACTTGGTGCGTCCTACAGGGTTCTATCGCAACAAAGCAAAGAATATTCAAGGTGCGTGCCAGATGATAGTTAGGGAATTTGGTGGAGAAGTTCCCCGAACTATGGAAGAGTTATTACGGCTTCCTGGAGTGGCACGGAAGACTGCTAATGTAGTTTTAGCCCATGGCTATGGAATTAATGTCGGAGTAACTGTAGATACCCACGTCAAGCGTTTGAGTCAGCGTTTAGGCTTAACTAAGCATACAGACCCTATTCGTATTGAACGAGATTTAATGGGTCTGTTACCCCAACCAGATTGGGAAAATTGGTCTATTCGCTTAATTTATCATGGTCGTGCTGTTTGTAAAGCCCGTTCCCCCCAATGCGAAGTGTGTGAACTGGCAGAACTTTGTCCATCTAACAAATTATGAAAGTTAGAAGTTAGAAGTTAGAAGTTAGAAGTTAGAAGTTAGAAGTTAGAAGTTAGAAGTTAGAAGTTAGGAGTTTGGAGTTAGAAGTTAGAAGTTAGGAGTTTGAAGTCAAGGAGTTTGGATTTACCAATTTTTAATGTTTTGGGAGTTTGGAGTCAAGGAGTTAATCATCTTCCCCCATCTCCCCATTCCCGACTCTTCCTTTTTCGATACCATCCGATAGAATAGGAAATACTGTCTAAAAATACTAAGAAACTTTATGGCGAAAAAGAGCATGGTTGAGCGTGAGAGAAAACGCGCTAAAATGGTAGAAAAATATGCTGCTAAGCGGGAAGCTTTGCTGGAAGAATTCAGAAAAACAGAAGATCCAATGGATAAGTTGGAAATTCATCGGAAAATTCAACAGCTACCCCGTAATAGCGCTCCTAGCCGTCGTCGCAATCGTTGCTGGGCTACTGGTCGTCCTCGCGCTTACTACCGCGATTTTGGACTGTGTCGCAATGTTCTACGGGATTGGGCACATCAAGGACTTTTACCCGGAGTGGTCAAGTCTAGCTGGTAGAGATAGAGAGTAATGAGTTAAGAGTGATGAGTTAAGAGTGATAAATTAATAACTCCTAACTCCTAACTCCTAACTTCTAACTTCTATTGACCGCAGCATCTATCAATACCGAGACTGTCTAAGAGTAGATCGCTGACGGCGTTGGCGATCGCAAACTCTCCGTAAAAACTCTTGGAAAAATCAAATGCCTGCATCTCTGTAACAATAGCGATTACTAAAGAACCGAGGTCGTTTTCTCCTTCCATTCTTTGGCGTACAAAAATTTGTGATGCTCTCTCCGCTATAGTCTGATTTACTGTTTCTGGTATAAATTCTTTATCCAACCACGTATGTAAACTTTGTTTTAACCATTGCCCTTCTTGTTCGGGATTTACTGAAGATGGCAAGGTAATAGGTGGAATTGGTTCAGTCATAATTCTTGTTTGATTTTAAAGCACTTTTGGTAATAGATAATGGGTAATTGGTAATTGGAGGTTGGGATTTAAAGGGAGAATCATTCTTGCCTCTAACGTAGTACTAAAGGTACTTAGTCTGGTCAGATTAGGGTTCCCCTCAAGTCCCCGGCTGTCTTCCGTGGGGTTTGTGACCATTATTAGTATGGGTATCTGTAGTATAGGCATCTATCGGTAAAATTATTCCATACACCACACAGTTACAGTTGTTGTATCTCTTCAGGATAATTCCTAATTTGGTGTTTCCTTACTTATTACCCATTATTTTATGCACTACGATGTCGCCGCCATTATTCAAGGCTATGCTCAAGGCTATTTTCTCATGGCTGATGACGATAATACCCTGGGGTGGTATAGTAGCCGCGATCGCACTTTGATTCCTTTAGATGAGCGTTTTCGCTATCCCAAGTCCCTGCGACGGGTACTGAATCAAAACCGGTTTAGTGTGGCTATTAACCGTGATTTCCAAAGGGTTGTAGATGGATGTGCTAACCGAGAGACTACTTGGATATCACCGGAGTTAAAGGAGATTTATTGGGCACTTTACCAAACTGGTTGGGCATATAGTTTTGAAACTTGGCAAGGCGATCAACTGGCTGGGGGAATTTTAGGAATCGCTATCGGGGGTGCTTTCATTGGTGAGTCTATGTTTTACCGCATTCCTGAAGGCTCGAAGGTGGCGATGGTAAAGTTAGTCGAAAGGTTGCGAAAAAGAAGGTTTGTCCTATTTGATGCCCAAATGATGAATCCCCATTTAGAAAGATTTGGTGCTTATGGGGTGAATGATGAAGAGTATCAACAACTACTTCAAAAAGCTTTATTTTCCGGATGTTCTTTTCTCTAAAAACACCACGGATAGAGATAGGAAAGATAGTATAAGTAAAAATTATCTATTTAACCATTTAGTTTTTAATTTCATAAACATAGCCATTTTTTTGTCAAGTTTTTATCGAAAATTATTCCTAACTATTGACGAGAATAGGTTGTTTCAGGCTATAATCAGAAAATCATAATGCAGGCTTAGTGTAACTATTTTTTGGTAAAAATTCCTAAAACCTTTGTTTTTTCGTTGGTTGTTATTCTCAGAGTCTGGTTTAAACCCCCATTAAAATGACCATTTTTTCAACAGTTACAGTTGAATGAAATATATATAAGTTTGACAGATAGCGTTTATTGTGATATGGGGAGAGTTATGGAGCGGAGGTAGGTTTTTTGTTTCTAACTAAACCCTAATTGTGTTTTAAATTGCGATCGCCATAGTCGATTACATTTTACCCTACTTTTGTTTCTGTAATTAGGGTAAGACTGCTAAATTCGCCTTTACCATTGTAACTGCGGACTATACGCTGACGCAATTGGGGTTGAATTAACCAGCCAGACTCTAAGAAAAGGGATTGCCCTAATTGTGCTTTTACCGGAGAAGTTGCAGAAGAGCCATCTGGCAGGAGTAATACTTGTACTTGGTTTTGAGGATTTTGGTCAAAGTGGATAATTGAACCTTTGACGGTAGCGCTAGAAGTAATCGTTTCTCCGGCAAAACTTAAACTTTGAACCAAGCGACCCGTATTATCTAAATGTAATTTTAGGGTGGTGGGAAAACGAAAAGAAGGTCGCAAATCTGGATAAATAGTAACCGCTTCCCCTTGCCATTCTCCCAGTAAATCATCTACTTTGAGAGTTGGGCGTTGGGGTGGTTGAGTTCCAGTTAGATGTTCCCGAATCAGAGTGATTTCCTTTAACCGAGCGCTACTGTAATCATACAATTGCACCAAACGTAGGCGGCAATTTTCATAAATTAAGCAAAATTCTGCCCCAAATTGAGCATAAGGAGAAAACTGTACCGGACCTTGGGAAAAAGCTCCATTCTCAAAAAACATTATCCCTCCTATTCCTTGGGGACTAAAATTGAGAACCACGTCATTTTTCCCTTGACGCTGGAGAGTTAGGCGTGCAGCTTTGTTATCATCCAAGGTTTCAAGACAAAGACGACTGGGGATATCTTCTAACAGTTCACCTTGGGGAGAAAAAATGGTAAAGGAACCTTCCCAAACACCGAGATTTTGTAGTAAAGATTCCCATTGCGTTTTCATAGTCCACTACCAATTACCAATTACCTATTACCAATTACCTATTACCTATTTCTAACTGTTGACAAATCGCCGTACAGCAAACAAACTACCAATCAATCCCACAGTTGCCCCAAAACTTAGAAGAATAAAGGGTAATAGGAGAGTTTGCACAGTAGTTAATCGTAAACCATTGGAGAGAAATTGGATGAATTCCGGTTGATTGACCAACAAATTACCGACAAACTGTTGAATTATACTAATAAAACTCCAAGCGATCGCACCTCCAACTAAGCCGAAAGCAATTCCTTGTAAGATAAATGGCAGGTAAACCCAAGAAGAAGTTGCTCCCACCAGTTGCATAATTTCAATTTCCTGGCGTCTAGCTACTACAATTAGACGAATAGTAATGGTGGTAACAGCAATAGCAGTTACAGTGAGAATCATGGTAATTGTCAGTGTCAACCAGTTTAAACCCTGATGTAACTGAGAAATACGCCTAACAGCTTCATCCACGTATTTGACTGTTTCTACCCCCCGCAACTTTGCTAATTGTGTCGCTAAAGTAGGAACGACATCCGAATTACGTGCTTTCACCTTTAACTCATCCACCAGAGGATTTCCACCCAACTGTTGGGTAGCACCTTCAATATCAGCAAGCCCTAATTCTTTAACTAAATTGCTCCAAGCTTGCTCTTTAGTAATAGTTTTAATATTTACTACCTCTGGCATTCTTGCTACCAGAGGTTCCACAGTTTCGACTCGTGCATTGGAATCAAGATAAACAGATACTTCCAACTGGCTACCGAATTGGTTTAATAAGGTTTCCAGTTGCCAAGAGGTTTGTAGGCTCATACCAAATAAGAATAATAACACAGTAACGGTACTGATGGCAGCCCAATTCATCCAACCGCCACGTTGCAAACCCAGAAAAGTTTCTTTGAGCAGGTAGTCAAGTTTTGTCAGGAATTTCAGCACTATTTCGCCCCGGTTATGCACAGATTTGGTAATTGAACTCAGATTTCCCATTTAAAGGGAATCTTACGTATGTGAGATATTTTACCAAGTAAAAACAAAACCGCATCAGCTGCCAACACCTAGTACTCGACCAAACCAAGATTGCCGGGTAAAGGCAGAGAGGGGGAAGAGGGGGAAGAGGGGGAAGAGGGGGGAGAGGGGGGAGAAAAAACTTTGTTGTTTCCTTATTAACCCCGCATAGTTTACTTGGTGGAGTACTAGAAAACGAGGTTTATTGATCAATGGATTAAGTTCAAAAATCTAATGGGTAGTGACTGTCTTGATTGTCAAGCGATCGCTACTATCATTTCTATCCCTTGCAGTATTGGATGGCACTGTTGTTAAGGCAAAAAGCTTGTTAAATAAGGGCAATCTTCAGTCCTTCGTTACAAGGTTCTACCAAATAGTAGATGCATTTTAGAGAAGTTGAGAGGTTATTTATAAAGTAAACACATCTCGCACCAGGGTCAGAAACCGGGTTTATTGAAAAGGTTTACCCATCAAAACCCTAATTTTTCGTTCATAAACCCCGGCAGTCGCTATAACGCATGGAAACCAAAGCAACGCGCTGCCTCGGTTTCTCAATGGGTGTTGAGAATGCTGCAAGATATGACTATAGATGCATTTTAGAGAGGCTAAGCCTCCAACGGATCGGTTTCTAGACTCAGTCTGGAAAAGATTTATCTCCTTTTTGCACTTTGGATAGAGACTAATTTTACTGACCCCATGCCCCTACTAGTTATTTTTTGGTATAATCACTTTGCCGAAGTAAGCGGTCAGATTGACCGTATTAGCCTGTAAATTGGATAGTGCCGACACTTCTAAGAAGCAGGAAGAAAATGTTAGCATTTGCAGCGCATTTTCGTATCGGCACAACATCTACAATCTCTCGCCATAGAGACTTATTTTACTAACGCCTTGCTCCTACTAGTTACCATCAATTAGCCCTTGTTAGTAAATGGCGAACCCATTACCAATTACCAATTACCAATTACCAATTATCAATTACCAATTACCAACTTTGGTGTAAATTAACATGGCTAGTAACCATCGCCGTGCCAAATTTAGAGGCAAATCCTTTAAGGGACGAAACCTTACAGGTGAAGATTTTTCCTACTCAGATATTACAGGAGCAGATTTTTCTGGTGCAATTTGTCGAGGTACCAATTTCAGCCATGCAAAAGCCGGACTACAACGCCGTTGGGCAATTATCCTGATAATTTTTTCATTCATCCTGTCAGCATTATCAGGGCTAATATCGGCAGTAGGTGGCTCTTTGCTGGGATTTCTTTTAACTAATCCAAACCAAGAGAATAGTTACGTTGCTATCATTAGTTTGGTAGTATTATCAGTATTTTTACTGTTGACAATTCGCAAAGGCGTAGGTGCTGCCTGTGGATTTTTGGCAGTAGCAGTGATAGTGGCAGGAGTAGCCGCAGTCCTGTGGGCAGGATTAGTGGCAGTGTCATGGGTAGGGCTAAGGGCAACCACAGAAGCAATGGAAATAGCCCAGATAGTAACAGTGGTAGTCACAGGGGCAGTGGCAGTAGTAGTAGCTGCAATTGGGGCAGTGATGGTAGCAGGGGCAACGGCAATTGCTGGCACTGTAGCTGGTTTGTTTGCAGTCACAATCATGATATCAGTGGCAGCAGCAGTAGCGGGCACAGTATCAATGAAAACAGCGGTAATGGTGGGTGTAGTAGCTGCAGGAGTAGCTGCAGCAGTTTCAGTATTGGTAGTAATTATATCCGCTTGTGTTGGTTGTAGTGTCTTATTTGCCCAAGGTAAGCCCAGTTGGGTGCGTAATATGTCTCTGGCTCTAGTCACCAAGTATGGAACCAATTTTAGCAATGCTGATTTAACAGATGCAGACTTTAGCCAAGCAAGACTGAAAAATACCAATTTCAATCAAGCGATTGTCACCCGTACAGATTGGTTTCAAGCGAAAAAGCTGGATTTTGCTGCCATTAAGACAACCTATCTTGCTGATATTGAACTGCGAGAATTGCTGTTGACAAAAGAATTACAAGACAAAAACTTTGATGGCTGGAACTTGCAAGGGATAAATTTAGAGGGAGCAAATTTAAGGGATTCTAGCTTTGTTGGTGCTAATCTGAAGGAATCAAATTTGCAGAATGCCGATATTTCCAGAGCCAAACTTGTAGAAACCCAATTAGACAAGACTGATTTTAGTGGTGCTGTACTCACAGGAGCATATTTTCAGAATTGTAGTATTACCCCTGAAACCAAGCTAGACGGAGTCAACTGTGAATATATATTTATGAGAGTACCGACCCCAGAAGAACCCAATCCCAATCGTCAACCCCCTAACTGGGAAGCAACATTTCAACCAGGAGAATTTACTCGATTGATGAAGCCGTTGTCAAAGGTTTCCAAAATCTTGTAGGGGCACGGTTTCCGTGCCCATGGTGTAAAAACCCTGCCAGAGGCGCAAAAATCCTGCCAGAGGACGGAAATCGCATCCGTGGTGTAAAAACCCTGCCAGGGGCGCAAAAACCCTGCCAGGGGTGCAAAAACCCTGCCAGGGGCGCAAAAACCCCACCCGTGGTGCAAAAACTCTGCCAGAGGCGCAAAAATCCTGCCAGAGGACGGAAATCGCATCCGTGGTGCAAAAAACCTGCCAAGGGCGCAAAAACCCTGCCAGGGGCGCAAAAACCCTGCCAAGGGCGCGGAAACCGCGCCCCTACTTGGAATATGGTGTCGAATTTCCGCCCGGATTTAAAAATACGAGGCTACCATTGTTCCGCCTACTTTTAGGTGTTCCCTATTCCCTATTCCCTATTCCCTATTCCCTATTCCCCGTTCCCTGTTTCCTGAAAGATTCTTTAATTATATTTAACGAAAAAATCAGTGTATATACATAGCTAAAAAGATTGCCATTTTATCTGATTCTGCATATCTTGGAAAGTAAGTAGCCGTTATGAGCTGCGTACAGCAATAACCGATGAAAAAGGAAACAAAAAATAGAAAATAATTATTTATTACCCACCAGTGATAAGCCGCTGCGCGTTGATAGCATAGCTGCTTTATTTTATTTATGTTTTCAGGTTTACTGGAAAAATTAAATTTAAAAGTAAATTCACAATTATCAGTCTGCTCAAAATTTTTTGGTTCTTCCTTATTTCTTATAGTTAATTTTTTTGAATTATTCATTTCCACTAAAATAAAGTGATTAGCATGTCATTTTCGTCTCCTAGCGATCAAGTTAAACAAGTTCCTTCCTTATTAGTGGGAAAGGTGGTTGACAGTTTAATCACCGGAGTTTTTGATTTAGCTAATACCTACATAACAACACAAGCTAATCACGAGTGGGACAGTACACAAAAAGAACTTGAGGGGCAATTAACAGAACTTAGACAGGAGAATCAAAAGCAATTTCAACAAAATTTATTTGACCAACAAAAGCTGTTACAGAAAGAACTGTTATTACACAAACGCAATGCACAATTAAAAGCAGCAACAGAACAACGAGAAACAGCTTTGGGTTCTACAGTTGCTTATAAGTTACTTGAAAATTGGCCCCTACGAATTGTTCCTGCTTTTATTCTTAATTCATACCATGGAGATGATTATATTCCATTACGGATTATTCATGTACCTCCAATAATCGACTTAGAGCAATTTGGTTCTAATGTTGATGATTTTCCGAGAATAGATAAGTACTTGGTAGAAGGACTGCGAAACTTTCTTTATCAACATTATTCCCTGAATAATTCCATTAGACCTGTAGAGTTATTAGATGGTGCTTGGAGTCGAAAACGTTATCATGGTGGCTCTAGTATTAAGGCACTATTTGAAATGCTAAAATCAGAGTCTATTTTGATTTTAGAGTCAGAAATTGATGGTGATTATTTAAATTTTCGCCTTGGTTATTGGGATTTAGGACAAACTGAATATTCCTATACTCCAATTATTTCCAGATATCCTTACCGAGAGCTAATATATGAATCAGCAAAAATTCGGGCTAGGCAATGGAAACCTGTTAAAGAGGAACTTCAAAATATGGGGAAAGACCCCAAAGAAGTTAACGAAGTTGATAGTTACAATCTAGAAGTTTTAGAATTAGAAGCACTATTAGGAAAATTAGGATTTGATGTTAGTAAACTCCCGCGACGTTATCAACTAAATCATCAAGATTTAGAAGCCTTTGCTGAATTTCTCCTCATTTGTAACTGTTTGGTAGTTGGTTGGATAGCTGATATTCATCATCTGATTCAAGCCAATGTCCCACCTCAGTTACCCCACCTCCTGCCTGACTTAGTTCCACATATTCCCGATTGGCAAATAGTCAAAACAATTATCAATGGATATCAAGGAATTTATCAAGCTCTAGAAAATGAACTCTTAGAACAAATGCCGGAATTGGCATTAGAATTAGCTTACAATCTTAAGTCTTTGCCAGATAAATCTTTGGCAAAACAACAGGTAGATTATTCTGTGAAATGCTGGTTAAAACTCCGGGGTGTAACTACTTTAGAGGAAGCTAATCCACTCTTATTGATGAAACCGTTTCTGAGTGTAGCAGACCAAGAATATGTGGAGAAATTACATGCATGTTTGGCAGAACTTGAGGATGAACAAACATCTGATGGGATTGGGAGTTTGTTAGATAATGCTGCCGAAAATCCCCAAGCTTACTACCGTTCGGGTTTATCTCGCAGCCAACAGAAAGATTATCAAGGAGCGATCGCGGATTTTGAGGAAGCAATTCACCTCGATGCAAATTTTGCCGCAGCTTATTGCGATCGTGCCCTAGCATTATTAAATTTAGGGCAATTAGCAGCAGCTATTTCTAGTTATAACCAGGGTGTTACCATTAACCCTGATGAACCGAAAGTTCTGGAGTATAAAAAGCTATTTCCAGCCAGTGCGGGTGAATATGAGTTTACAACACCAACAGTAAATGTCCTAGGGAAAAAAATCAAGGAACAACAAGGTAAAGCAAAGTTTTTTACCGAAGAGTTAGATAATGATATCACTCTAGAAATGGTTGCCATACCTGATGGTATATTCTGGATGGGTTCACCAGAAGGTGAAGGATACAACATCGAAAAACCCCAACATAAGGTAACAGTCCAGTCATTTTTTATGGGTAAATACCCCATTACTCAACTGCAATGGGCAACTGTTGCTGCCTTCCCGAAAGTTGAACGTGATTTGAAACCCTACCCTTCTCGTTTTAGAGGCGATAATCTACCTGTAGAGAAGGTTTCCTGGTATGATGCGGTTGAATTTTGTGCCCGTCTATCTGCAAAAACAGGACGTGAGTATAGATTACCCAGTG
Source organism: Nostocaceae cyanobacterium (assembly GCA_030065825.1). Lineage (GTDB taxonomy): Bacteria > Cyanobacteriota > Cyanobacteriia > Cyanobacteriales > Nostocaceae > JASJCY01. Next base: position 48,829 of record JASJCY010000013.1, read on the forward strand.
AAGCAGAATGGGAATATGCATCTCGTGCAGGCACCACTACACCATTCCACTTTGGTGAAACTATTACTCCGGAACTAGCCAACTATGACGGTGCATATGCTTATGGTTCTGGTCCTAAAGGTATATCTCGTAAAGAAACAACTACCGTGGGCAATTTTCCACCCAATGCCTTTGGTTTATACGATATGCACGGCTTAGTTTGGGAATGGTGTGCAGACACTTGGCATGATAATTATTTGGGTGCCCCTAGCGATGGTAGTATTTGGGAAGATGGAGGAAATGCCAATCGTTCTCCTTTGCGGGGTGGTTCCTGGCTAATGAATCCTGCTTTCTGCCGTTGTGGGTATCGGTTTAATTTCTTACTGGGACGCAACTATATTAACTTCAGTATTGGTTTCCGGGTGGTGTGTGTTCTTGGTAAAAGTTAAAAAAATTCCTAATAAGTAAGTGGGTTAAATTAAATATAAAACCTCACCCCCAACCCCTCTGTTGCAAGTTCAAAGAGGGGTGCCGTTTATAAAGTGTAAGAAGAAAGCGGGTTTCTATGGGTGGAGTATCGAATCGGGATTGTACTTATTCTCAAAGAAACCCGCTTTCTTGGGTTTTAAGGTTTACTTTATAAATAACCTCTAAGTTACGTAATACTACTAGGGAACAAGTAAGTTACATAATTTGTTATTTGTGATTAAGTTTTGTAGTTGGGAATAAGTGCTTGGGTCACAAAACTTACTCCTAAAAAAATAGTTTACTTAAACTTTCAGAATTAATTACAACCTATATAGCGATTTTTATACCAATTTGAAAAAAGAATGGGACAGATGATTGATTGGTAGGGAATGGGTAAACCCATTCCCTACTACAATTGGATCTGTTGCAAACATTTTTTTATTTGGTATTACTTAGGTTAAATAGAGGCTGAACTTCACCTTATCGACCGCACCCCTCTTCTGTTACCCCTTTGCCATTGGGAGAGGGGTTAGGGGTGAGGTTTAATTATGTACCTAACTCAAGCTAAAACAGCTATAATTTTCTTCAAAACATAATCAAGAAAATGATAAATGAACATCTTAATTATCTTGGCTGAAATCAGTCTAGTAATCCTAGTTTTTTCTCTAGTTAACTGGATAATTAGTAAAATTTTTCAACAGTTGACAAAGATTCCCCTGCTTCAAGGTGGAGTGTGGAATGCCAAAACTTTCCGCCGCAATTTGAAAGGGATTTTGTGGCTTTGTTGTGTGCTTCTTTGTGTCTCGATTGTAGGAGTGAATGGTTTTCTCATCTATCAAGGTAAAAACCTTCAAGAATATACACTTTCGTTAATTACTAGTATTCCTTCAGTATTCTGGATAAGTGTAGTAATTGCCATTCTTCAAAGCCTTGGTATTTTGATTTTGGCATTATTATCAATCCGATTAACTAACTATTTACTTCCCATAGCTTGTACTCGTGCCAAACAGTGGGAACAAAGCACTGCTGACGATGAAAGCATCAATGCTTTTTTCAGTTCTCTTCAAAAAATCTTTACCACCGGCATCTGGTTGTTAACTATAATATGGTGTGCCCAGTTTTTCCGAGTGCCAAAAATTGCTACCCAGTATCTCTTCGTTATACTCAGGATTTATCTAATTGTTGCTGTTGGGTCGCTGATTTTGAAAGTAGTGGCTGTGATTATTGACAGCCTAGATATTTTAAGTGTTAAACACTCCAGTCCTGATAATCTGCTCCGCTTTTATGATCGTCTCAGACATATTATTCCCTTTTTCAAGCGTTGTTTAGAAGGTGTGATTTATGTTTGTATGGCAACGTTAGTTGTCCAGCAGATTGAGTTAATTGCCAATTTAGCATCTTGGGGTCACAAAATAATTAAGCTGATTGCGATTATTTTTATCAGTCATGTTTTAGTGGAGTTAGCTCACTTAGGAATTGAGGAGTTGCTGCTTAAAAATCGGAAAATGACTGAATTGCAGAAACAGAGACGGCTAACTATTGTTCCTCTATTACAGAGTTCCATCAAATACATTATCTACTTTGGGGCTGGTATCTTTATTCTGGAAATTTTCAGCATCGATCCCACCCCCATTTTAGCTGCTGCTGGTATTGTCGGTTTGGCTGCTAGTTTGGGAGCGCAAAATCTAGTCAACGATTTAGTTAGTGGTTTTTTTATTCTCTTTGAAAATTATTATTTGGTGGGGGACTATATTGCAGCGGGGAATGTGGAAGAAAGAGAAGTTGAGGGTTTTGTAGAAGCAATTGAACTCAGAACCACCCGTCTGCGACATCCTAACGGTCAACTACAGATTATTCGCAATGGGGAAATGGGTTCAATTATCAACTATTCCAAGAACTATATCTATGCCATGGTACAAGTGCGGTTGGCTTATGAGGTTGAATTGGAGCAGGTATATGGGATAATTGAGTCAATAGGACAGCAGTTAAAGGCAGATTACCCAGAGGTACTGGAACCTACCCAGGTGGATGGAATAGAGGAATTTGGAGAATATTACCTGTTGTTGGGGACGAGGACGAAAGTCAAGCCAGGAAAAAAGCTTAAGATTGAGCGTCTTCTCCGTAAAATACTTAAGGATGCTTTTAGCCGAGAGGGGATTCAAATTCCTATTCGTTCTCAAGAATAGACCTTTTGCGAAAGTTCGGTTTTAACACTTTTAAGTAGGTCGGTACAAATAAAGCGAAGCAGTTAGGGTCGCCATTTGTCATTGGTCATTGGTAAAGGTTTCAGGGCTATTTACGTTTCGTAACATAGTTATATTTATTTCCGCCGATTTACTTATACATAATATAAGTATTAATCAGGGTAGCAACAAGACGGTGGGTTAGAGTGATAACTTGCACCAATTTCAGAAACCGGGTTTCTTAAGGTCATTGACCTGTAAAATCCTACATTTTGGTTTAGAAACCCGGTTTCTCTATACTTATAGATATATTGTCATAGTTGATATTGCTGATAAACCTGACTAGCTGCACGATGTAGCAACGAATGTCGCCAAACTAATGATTTCATATCATCAGCATAACCCCCACCAATTACACAGGCTACAGGATAACCTCCAGCCACACAGGTACTTAAAACCTGCATTTCCCGGCGATAAATACCAGCATCAGTTAAAGCTAACTTCCCCAATTTATCACCAATATGGGGGTCAACACCAGCATCATATAAGACTAAATCTGGCTTTAGTTGCGATAACAAATCTGGGAGATAATTTGCCAAAGTTTGGAGATATTCATCATCTTCCATCCCCACAGCAAGGGGAACATCTAAATCGCTTTTTTGTTTAGTTCCAGGGAAATTTACTTCACAGTGCATGGAAAAGGTAAAAACGCTTTTGTCTGCTTGAAAAATAAAAGCAGTACCATCTCCTTGATGCACATCCAAATCTACAATCAAAATTTTTTGGACAATTCTCTGTTTTTGTAAGACACGACAGGTAATAGCTAAATCATTGAAAATACAAAAACCAGATCCATAACTGGGAAAAGCATGATGGGTTCCCCCAGCAGTATTGCAAGCTAAACCATGTTTTAGTGCTAACTTCCCCGTCAAAATTGTACCACCTACTGCCATACAGGTACGATTTGCCAAGGCTGGACTCCAAGGTAAACCAATCCGTCGCTGTACTTTAGGTTCAAGGGTTCCTTGACAGTAAGCTTCCACGTAGTCTGGAGTATGAATTAATTGAATTAATTCCGTAGGGGGACGTTCCGGTGTGTAAAATTGTTGTGTTTGTGCTATACCATCAACTAATAACAATTCATATAGTTGTTGAAACTTAGCCATAGGAAAGCGATGACCATCAGGGAGAGGAACTACATAGTCGGGGTGATAAATAATTGGCAAGTTCATTGACTAACTGCTATTAGCTTACAAGCCTATTTGTCCGTTATTCTAAAACATGGCATCCTCTAAGTTAAAACCCAAGCCTTACCAATTACCAATTACCAATTAACAATGGAACTGAAAACTATCTGGCAACAAGGTAGTAATAATCCAGAAAATCCCAATTACCTTGCTACTATCCGCGAATGGTGGACAAATCTCCAAGGTCAAGAAATTTTCTGGCAACAAAGAATAATTCCTGAAACTAGCAGAGTCGATGACTTAGACTGGGAACCACAGAAATTTGATGAATTATTTGCAATCTCCAACCCAGATATTCGCGGCATAACTCTCTACTGGCACAAACCAGATTCACCTCAGGAACGAAATACTACCCCTGAGAAACTGATACTTGATAGCTTACACCAAAGTTTGTATATTTTCCCCCAAACTCAAAAAGGACTGGTTATCCGTGTAAGTTTACCGACCATAAACTATCAGACTATTCAAATTACAAATCCCAAATGGGAATATCAAACTTCCACTGAAAAATACATGCTAACCCTTAAAGATGATTGGCAAAAAATAGAAGTTAAAGTGACCTTAAACCATGAAAATTTTAAGGAACTAATTAGACTGATTATCAGCTAAATTAACCGCTAAAAACTACAATTATTTCGATTATATAATTCTATCAACATATCATATGAACATGATGCAATGGATTTTGCCACTAGCAATTATTATCGGCGGATTAGTAGTGGGCATCATTGGCGAACAAATTGTCTACAAAAAAGTAAAAGCTGCTGTAGTTAATAAAGGAATGCCCGGTGGTGAAATGATACTTCACTCCCTAAACCGGATGACATTTATCGGGTTTTTATTGGCGGGTTTATTTGGAGTAATCCTATTTTCCGAAATACCACCAAACATTAAAGATGTATTAGATAAAATAATCACTAGTGTCTTTCTATTTTCCTTGACATTGGTCTTTGCTAGGCTGACAGCAGGGTTTATAAATATATATATTCGTAGAAATGAAGGTGTTTCTACATCTTTAATTGCTAACGTTGCTAAAGTGACTATTTTAGCTTTAGGTTCTTTAATAATCTTACAGACAATAGGAGTTAAAATCACACCAATTCTGACTACTTTAGGTGTTGGTGGTTTGGCAGTCGGTTTAGCACTCCAAGACACCCTGGCAAATTTATTTTCTGGATTTTATTTAATTATCTCTAAGCAAGTTAGAACTGGAAACTATATAAAACTAGAAGGAGGAGAAGAAGGTTATATCGCTGATATTAATTGGCGAAATACAACTATCAAAGAAATATCCAATAACACCGTTATTATTCCCAACTCTAAGCTGGCTTCGTCTATTTTTATCAACTATCACCTCCCAGAAAAACAAATTACCCTCACCATGAATGTAGGTGTAAGTTATGATAGCGATTTGGAATTAGTAGAAACAGTAACAACAGAAGTAGCCAAAGAAGTAATGGCAGAAATTGCACCAGATTTAATGAACAATGAACCTTACATCAGATTTCACACTTTTAATGACTTTAGTATAGATTTTACCCTTTATATGCGCGTTAGCGAATACTTCGACCAGCGCATAGGTAAACATCTATTTGTGAAGAAGTTACATAAACGTTATCAACAAGAAGGAATTAATATTCCCTTCCCCATTAGAGATATTTTTATAAAAGATGATGGCAATAAAAATGGAGTAGTAAAACAGGATTTATAATTCAATTCTTTGTCAACATAAAGTCTCTGTTTGAACAGATTGATTTGACCGACTCTGCTAAGCATCCAGCCAGAATTTTTCCATCCCTCAACAACCGTCTTTGGCTAGTTGAATTGACAAAGTTTCTGTTTTTGCATCGACTTAAGGGACTTCCAAATAAAAAAATATCCCAAAATTTAAGAGTAGTACAGGCATCCTTGCCTGTATCACAATATGGGATAATTTATTTCTTGGTATCATAAACGATTCCCTAACGACTCAGCTAAGTGCATACGCAAAGAACTGTAATTGATTCGCAAGGATGTTGTCTTCCAAAATTGGCTGGTTGAGTATAGGGTAAAAATGTGGGGATTTGTTCTAGATGCATCCTGTGGTGAAAACCCCTGTGCTTCTAACCTGGGTTAGGCTTACAAACCCACTTCCAAAGCGGATGACTCGGTCCTTGTTGACGGATGCGATCAACTTGCTTTTCTAGACGTTTTAACTCTTGCTGTGGTAGTCCCCAAATGATATTTCGACTTTGCCATACCAAAGTAGCAACGGTCATACCAATACAAAAACCTAAACCTAGGGTAGCCAGTGGATGATAAAACAATCCAAATCGCAATGCTACCCAGGTAAAGTACTGTTTCCACAGCAAAATTTCCTCCCGTAGTTCCCACAGGGATAATGGTGCAATTGTTACCCATGAACTGGCGATAAATAACCACCGACCCCAGACTGTTAATCGATGTAATTTTTGCACTTGTTGGGCAAAAACGGGGTCGTAATTTTCTCGTTCGGGTTTTTCTGGTTTATTATCCATAGGCAACAGAGATGGGGAGATGAGGAAGAGGGGGAAGAGGTGGAAGAGGGGGAAGAGGGGGAAGAGGTGGAAGAGGGGGAAGAGGGGGAAGAGGTGGAAGAGGTGGAATAATTAATAACTCCTAACTCTAAACTGACAATTAAAAATTAAAAATTAAAAATTGGTAACTCCTTTCCTTCAAACTCTTAACTGTTAAGTATTATACTCCCAACGGCTAAAAACTTAACTTTTCGTAGGTTGGGTTGTAGCTTACTTCCACGGAGTGGTACGAAGTGTAGACGAAGGTCGGAAGGCTTCTCGTAAGCGAAGCTTTCTCGAAGACTAGAGTAACCCAACAGCAAGTATGTTTTTGTTGGGTTACTCTACGAGAAGCCGCTGCGCGTCTACATACCTCAACCCAACCTACAATCTCCCCAACCTACAATCATAGGACTAAGCTGCGCGTCACAAAATTATGGCAACTGGCACACATACTTCAATTTGAAATAAAACTCTATGTTCCTTGATTTATAGGCATTATAGACAAATCACTACTATGTGACAGTTTTAGGGTAAATGTGCCAGTTGCGTAAGTCCTGAATCATTAAT
>JASJCY010000183.1 GCA_030065825.1 Nostocaceae cyanobacterium
ATCTTAGACTTTCTGATGAAGAATTGCGAACTCTTAAAGAGTATGCAGCCAATAAGCAGATATCTCCGGCAGAAGTGCTACGGGACTGCATCAAGGAACTTCAAAAAAAGCCGTCCTAGAAGGACGGGGCTTCAGACCCCGATTTTTGGTGAAGAAAAAAGTCCTTTCCCTCGCTTCGAGCTAAAAATTATTGAGAATGTTGTCATCTGGGTGACGAAATTACAGGGTTTACAAGGCTTATTTTTCTGCTATAATATAGAAGTCGTTGGGTTATCCTGCGATTTTTTTTGTTATGATTCTTTGACAGTAAAAAATATATCACTTGTTTGGGTGAGTAATGGGTAATTAAAGCCATCACCCGTTACTCACCCTTGCTAGTTAAATTTTACTGATATTTTGATTGTGGAAGCTAGGTAATTAAAGAATCGGGAATGGAAAATGGTGAGTTTTGGTTAAATTAAGAAAAAAGTCCTTCCCTTCGCTTCGAGCTAAAAATTATTGAGAATGTTGTCATCTGGCTGACGAAATTACAGGGTTTACAAGGCTTATTTTTCTGCTACAATATAGAAGTGGTTAGCTTATCCTACGTTTTTTTTTGTTATGGTTCTTTGACATTAAAAAATATATCACTTGTTTGGGTAAGTAATAGGTAATTGAAGCCATCACTCGTTACTCACCCTTGCTAGTTAAATTTTACTGATATTTTGATTGTGGAAGCTAGGTAATTAAAGAATCGGGAATGGAAAATGATGAGTTTTGGTTAAATTGAGAAAAAAGTCCTTTCCCTTGCTTCCAGCTAAAACTTATTGAGAATGTTGTCATCTGGCTGACGAAATTACAGGGTTTACAAGGCTTATTTTTCTGCTATAATATAGAAGTGGTTGGTTTACCCTGGGATTTTTTTTGTTATGATTCTTTGACATAGCCAAAATTATAATTTTTTTCACAGATAGGAAGATAAAAGTTCGACGGTAGCTTTTCCGGTTTTTTCCCAGCTAAAATAACTTGCTCTGTTAATGCCTGCAACTCTAAGGCGATCGCGCAATTGTGAGTCAGTAGCGATTGTCTGCATTGCTTCAGTAATTTCCCCTGTATTGTAGGGATTAACGAGGATAGCAGCATCTCCAGCAACTTCTGGTAGGGAAGAGAGATTAGAGGTAATAACGGTTGTACCACAAGCCATTGCTTCTAAGACGGGAAATCCAAAGCCTTCCCAGAGACTGGGGAAAACCAATGCTAGTGCTTGATTAATTATTTTGGGTAAATCTTTATAAGGTACGTAATTGAGGAATTTTACCTGTTGAGTGATACCTAATTCCTCGACTTGAGTTTGTAGGAGTGGAGTATAGCGTTTATCTGTTGGTCCTGCTAACCAGAGTTGGTAATCATTGCGGTTTGGTAAGGCAGCAAAGGCATTAATTAATCTGTGTAGATTTTTGTAGGGGTCTTGTCTTCCTAAGTAGAGAAAATAGGGTTGACTTTCGCTTTCTTGTGGTCGGGGACGAAAATGATTAGCGTCATGTGCTAGGGGAATGGGTGTAATTTTCTGAGTTGGAATTTTGTAGAATTCAATAATATCCTTAGCAGTGGCTTGGGAATTACAAATTATGTGTTGCGCTTGTTGTAAGACTTGGGGAATGTAATAGCGAAAGTAAGGTGTCAGGGGTGAAAAGCCTTTGGGAAAGCGGAGGGGAATTAAATCGTGAACCATCACGATATAGCGACAATTGTTATATAAAGGTGCTTCTGGAATTGGGGAAAATAAGAGATTTGAATTGAGTTTTTTATAGATTTGGGGTAATTCAAATTGCGTCCACAGTAAACGGTTAAAATGTCCTTGTATGCCCTGTTCTGAAGTTTTGTTAGGGGAAATTTGGTAACAGTTATAGCTATCAATACTTTGGGAAACTACAAGTGTGGGATTAAGGATTTGTAGGAGTGGAAGTAAATTGAGGGCATAAGTAGTTGTACCAGTTGGTTTCTTCAGAAGATATGCAAGATTAATGAGTAAATTTTTTGTCGCACTATCATTCATAATTCATTAGCAATTGAACAATCTCTTCTCCTGCCATTCCTCTTCCATAAAGCCCATTGGGAGTTTCCATTGCTGTTACCTTCGTCAGTGTATCTATAATTCTATTAGTGATTATTTCTGCATCAAATGGGGATAGCAATTGATTCCAGCCACACTGCACTAACTCTACCCACTCTGTTTCTTCGCGCAAGGTCATACAAGGTACTCGATAGAAAAACGCTTCCTTTTGCACGCCACCGGAGTCTGTTGCAATCAGTCTGGCATTTTTCTCCAACATCACCATATCTAGGTATCCTAACGGTTCTATTATTTGTAGGGATTTACTTGCATCTTCCAGTAGACCTGCTCGCAATAAAGCGCTACAGGTGCGGGGATGTAAAGGTAACACCACTGGGATTTTGTCTGCAACTGCCACCAGTCCGGCAAAAATTGCTTGTAGTCGAGATGAATCGTCAGTGTTCTCTGCCCGGTGAATTGTTGCTAAAATGTAGTTTTCGGGTGTTAGCTGCAAATGTTCCAAAATAGAGCTTTTCTGGGTAGCCTTGTCTCCATAATAAAGAGCAGCATCATACATCACATCCCCTACTAAATGAACTTTTTTCTCGCTGATGCCCTCAACCTGCAAATTATTCACCGCTGCCTTTGTGGGAGCAAATAACAGGTCAGCAGCATGGTCTGTTAACACCCGGTTTATTTCCTCAGGCATCCGGCGATTAAAGGAACGCAATCCAGCTTCCACATGAGCTACTTTGATATGGAGTTTAGTTGCGGCGATCGCCCCTGCCAAAGTAGAGTTAGTATCTCCGTATACTAGTACCCAGTCGGGATTTTCTTGCAACAGCACTTGTTCGATTGCTGCCAACATTTTTCCTGTTTGGGCACCGTGGGTTTGAGAACCTATACCTAGATGGTAGTCTGGGGGTTGAATATCTAATTCTTGAAAGAAGACATCAGACATATTGCCATCGTAGTGCTGACCTGTATGTAATAGTACTTCCCTGATGTCAGCAATAGCTCGTATTTTTTGAGAAACAGCTGCCGCTTTGATAAATTGTGGTCTAGCACCGACAATGGTAATAATTTTCATCTTGACTGCAACTGATGATATAACTTGAGTAACTTATCTGACTCTATTTCCCAGTTGTATTGGGACATAACTGCTTTTTGACCTCGTTTTCCCATCGCTTCTGCTGCTTCAGGGTGTTCTAGGATATACTGAATTGCCTGAGCTATTTCCTGGGGTTTTAAGGGGTTAACCAATAAACCGCAACCAATCTCTTCCACCAGCTTGCGCCACAGGGGAAAATCTGAAACTACTATGGGAATACCAGCAGCCATATACTCAAACAATTTATTTGGCAAGGCTTGCAAATGGTCGCGCTGTGGATAAAAAATCACTAAGCCTAGTTTACCTTGGGTTAAGCACTGAACTACATCGTTACGGGATTGCCAACCAAGAAATTCTACTGATTTCCATCCCGGCATTTGTGCAACTTGATTTTGCAATTCGGCAGGTGCAAATTCTCCCAGTAATATGAGTTTTGCTCCCAAGGTTGTTGGTAGCATTTCCATCCCCTGGACTATTTCTTTAATCCCCCGTATTTCTGTGATTCCCCCTGCATAGATTACCTTGTTTTGTCTAGCACAGTAAGGAGTATAGCTGTTTTGCGTCTGTTGGAGTTCTGCTGTTAAAGGAAAGTTACGAACCACCGCTGTCTTTGCTGGAGGGAATTTTCCAGCGATTTTAGGGGTAACACAAATAAATCCATCTAAAACTATCTTGGCAACTCCTTCCAATAAAGTCCAAATGCCAAATTTCAACCAGCCTACCCAAGGGTAGCGCTTATGCAACGAAATAGCTTCCCAAGCAGTATCTTCGTGAACATCATAGATCACTTTAGCACCTAGGTGTTGCAGAAGAATTCCTACAGGAATCAATTCGGGATCGTGAAAGTGATAAATATCTGCTTCTAAAGCTGTTGCCAATTCATAAGTACTCCTGAGTCGTCGCCATGTCCGGTGTAATCTTGGTAGATCAGTAACTTTGTCAATACCATGAAAAAATACTCCGTCTACCTCAGTATCAGGGGGATTGGGAACCAATAAATGCACTTCATATCCAGCAGCAGCCAGAGTTCTGCATTCTTTATAAAAAATGCGGACATCCAGCGATCGATGAATAGTAGAGATGTGTACAACTCGCATAGGTGGTCAAAAATATTCACTTATCAAAGCTAACCTCGAAGTTTTCTGCCCAGCGTATTAAATTTACCCATCGCCAGATACGAAAGTCAAAGGGGGAACACCCTTGCACAACAGCCTGAAATTCTGCTTTGATAACTTCCAGATTCAATGCGGGTATCTGGGTAGCAATTTCACTCTCTAGAACTTCATCAACCCAAGGACGTAGGGTAGTTAGCCAACTCTGTTCGGGTGTAGCAAAGCCGATTTTATCTTTGCGGTTTAAGATGGGGTCGGGAACAATGCCCCGCATTGCTTGACGAAATATTGCCTTAGAGGTGCCATCCCCAGCAAGAATAAACTCCTCTGGTAAGGAAAAAACAAAATTCACCAAAGCAGGGGTGAGAAAAGGAACTCGACTTTCAATGGAATGTGCCATAGAATTACGGTCTTCATAACGCAGGAGCATAGGTAAACTAGTCTGGGTACAGGCATAATAAAGTTGTTCTCGTAAGATTTCTGCACCAGAGGATTTCCCTGATAAGGAATACATCCCTACTCCGTGACGGGCAAACCATTGGGCATTTAACCACATAGGCATAACATCTTTTTTGATTAGCTGTCTTAGGGGTAGTTGTAGGCTTGGTGGTAGGAGTAATCTCCCAGCCTGCATCAGTAGGCTTTTGTAACTAGTTCCCGGTAATTTTCCAGCTTGTTGCAAAAACTTCCTTCCCTCACCCCACTTGCCTTGACGCACCAGAGAAGCCAGTCTTGCAGCCATATAAGGGCGATAGCCAGCCAAAAGTTCATCTGCCCCCTGTCCATCTAACATTACCTTAATACCCTCTGTTTTTGCCCTTTGGAACACTCGATACTGGGCATACATACTGGTACTACCAAATGGTTCATCTTGCAAGTCAATCAGTTGATTTAAGTCTGATACCAGTTCCAAAGGTAGAGGCTGAACTTTATGACCCACACATCCTGCTTTTTGTGCCACTAAATCCACCCATTTTTCTTCGCTCAGTGCTGGATCTTCGGCAATATAGCTAAAAGTATGGAGTTCTAAGTTGTCTCCTTGGAGGTGACGCATCGCCATGACAATGGCAGAAGAATCTATCCCCCCCGATAATGCAGCCCCAACGGGAACATCGCTGCGTAAATGCAATCTAATATTTTCTAGGAATAACTGGCGTAAATGGCTAGTGGCTTCAGAAAATGACAACTGGGAGGGTTGGTTTAATTCCAACTGCCAATATTGTTTAATTTGGGGTTGTTGGGGTGTGTCCAGAGATACTTTGAGAAAATGAGATGGAGGGAGTTGTTTAATATGGGCAAATAATGTTTCGCCACCATAATCGGTAATTCCAGAACGCAGATAATCGTAGAGTCTGTGGGGATTTACTCGACGACTAACCCCAGGAAGTTGTAACAGTGCCTTAATTTCGGAAGCAAAGGCAAACCCATCTCCACAGTAGGTGTAGTATAGGGGTTTAATGCCAAAAAAATCACGGGCTAAGATTAATTCTTTGTTCCATGTATCCAGAATGGCAAGAGCAAACATTCCCACTAAGGAGGTTAAGGCATCAGCACCCCATTGGGCATAGGCAGCTAATAACACTTCCGTATCTGAATGGGAGTGAAAACTGTGTCCCAGTACCCTGAGTTGGTTTCGTAGTTCAAGATAGTTGTAAATTTCGCCATTAAAGACAATATAATACCGTCCATTGGCTGTGCCCATAGGTTGCCAACCTCCAGGGCTGAGATCCAAAATAGACAGGCGACGATGAATTAGGGTAACGTATTTGCTTTGAATAGCCTCAGGATACTTTGACACTTGAACTGCTTCTTTTCCCGACCATCCCAAAAACCCCAAATCATCGGGACCCCGACTTTGGAGAGAATCACTGATAGCCTGTAAAATCTGTGAATTAATTTCTATGGTACTCAAACCAACTATTCCGGCAAATCCACACATGGTATTTTTAACTTAATACTCGAACTTCAGTGTTTGAATTTAAATCTTCCCAGAGTAGCGCAAAAATGACAGACACGGCGATTAAAATTGATGATTTGGGCAAAATGTACAGACTTTATCGACATCCAGGTGATAAAGTTTTAGATGCTTTTGGCATAAATCGCTGGCTATTTTGGCGCAAACAATATTATCAGGAATTTTGGGCTTTACGGGGCTTAAATTTAGAAATCAAAAAAGGTGAACGTCTTGGTATTATTGGTCGAAATGGAGCTGGTAAAAGCACTCTTTTGAAAATTATTACAGGTAATGTTGCCCCCACAGAAGGAACAGTCAAAGTTAACGGTAGAGTACAAGCTTTGATGGAGTTGGGTACTGGATTTCATCCAGAGTTTACAGGACGGCAAAATATTCGAGCTTCCCTTGCTTATCAAGGACTAACACCAGTAGAAATTCAAGCAAAAGAAGAAGAAATTATTGACTTTTCCGAATTAGATGAATTTATCGACCAGCCCATCAAAACTTATTCTGCAGGTATGTATGCTAGGCTAGCGTTTACTGTGGCTACCGTTGTCGAACCGGAAATTTTGATTATTGATGAAGTGTTAGGGGCTGGAGATGCTTATTTTGCTGGCAAGTGTGTAGAACGAATGCAAAAGCTGACTGAAGAATCGGGAGCAACAGTTTTATTTGTTAGCCATGATTTAGGTTCAGTTCAGGCTTTGTGTAACCGAGTAATTTGGTTTCATAGAGGTGTTTTACAAGCAGATGGACCTCCCTTGAATGTTATCAAACAATATGGAGCGGCAGTTAGAAAAGAAGAAGAAATTAGATTGAGAGCGCGAGATTTAAAACTATCTAAAAAACAAGCTGCGCTTTTAGAAACAGAAAACGATATTTACAATAAGTTTCTTTTTCGTTTAGTTGGTGTAGATGGTAGTCATCCATCCGGTATTCATAAAATCCGCACATTATCTCTTTGGAATTATTCTGAGAAGATTGGACATATTCAGGTAGGAGCTCCTCTAGATAATCACCCTGACCAAGAGCACTATATAATGAACAATACAGGTTTTATGGATTGGGGAGAATCTAATAAAGATGAACTTGGTTACTATAGACCATATGCAAATTTTAAAGGTAAGTATGCTCATGCACCCTTTGAATTTTCTATTCCCAAATCTTACTTGATTGATGCAGAAAAATTAAAATTGGAAATTTTTGCAGATTGCGAGCATGAATGTGTGGCTGTAGAGCTATTTATTCCCAGTGAAAATAAATACAAACGCTTAGGAATAATTCAGAATGGTCGTCATTATAATGAGTTTGTTGTTGATATAATCAATAATTGTATTGATGCAGAAAGTGACGTTAAAAATGATGATTTAATCAAAAGTCAAAGAACTAATAAAAAAACAATAAATAGTGAATTATCAGCACTTAGTATCGATGAATATGGCTCTAAAGAAGAAGCAATAATTACTAAGATTAAACTGTTAGATGCAGATGGTAATGAGACAAAAACTCTTTGTGTTTTGGAAGCATTTCAGGTCGTTATCGAATATTTCGCTCATGTCCCGGTTTCTAACCCAACTTTTGTCTTTTGTATTTATTTACCATCTGGATTAACAGCTTCCCAATGGTTAGTATCTGCAAAAGAATTAGGTAAAGAAGTCATTGCAGGTAAAGGAAAAGTCGTTTTTCGAGGAAAGGTCTTACTTCTTGGTAGAGGTTCCTATGTAGCTAGTACTGCGATTTTTAAATGGCAACCTCAAAAGGGACTGGAACCAGAGGCTTATCATGTTCTTGATCGTTGTACTCATTTTCAAGTTGTCAATACTGATGAAACAGATGTCATAGATTATGGTATTTGCAGACAACCAGTAGATACACAATTGTTATTAAACTAAAAATAAGAAAATATTCACAATTAAGGAATTTGTTTGAATGTTTGAGCTAAATTACTATAATCAGTCACAACTTTGGAGAGATAGACCAGAAGATTATCAGGTTCAATTGCTGGCTGATATTTTAAGTATGATACCAGTAGATACTCAAAGTATTTTAGATGTTGGTTGCGGCAATGGATTAATTACAAATGCTTTAGCTGAAAGTATTTATGTTGTTGGGATAGATTCTAGTGAAGAAGCTCTAAAAAATGTTAATCGTAAAAAACATATTGGTTCTATTCTCAGCCTACCTTTTGCAGATAATTCATTTGATTTGGTCATGGCTAACGACGTAATAGAACATTTACCAGATGATATTTATTTAAAAGGTGTAGCAGAGTTATTTAGAGTAGCATCAAAGTATGTATTAATTTCTGTTCCTCACGCAGAACAGCTAGAAAAATCATTTACAAAGTGTGCTGAATGTAATCATGTATATCATATTAATCATCATCAACGTTCCTTTAGCGAACAAGAACTAGTTAATTTATGCGCTTCAGAATGGAAAGTTAACGAAATCAGATTTTCTGGGGATATTACCAGACCACCAGTGGATCCTCTTGAGCCATCACTATTACATCAACTGCAGGGATATTGCATATATGACAATTGTCTTTGTCCTGTTTGCGGTAGTTCCAAAATAATTAAGAATTCCAGTCCTAAAACGCAACAAATATTGGGAAATATTCGTAGCAAAGCTTTCTATAATCTAGAATGTGAACAACTGATAAATAAACATATTAATCGTTCGGAAATTATTGCTTTTTATAGACATAATCAGACAAAAGAAATTTATCGAACTACATATAATAATTATAATGAATTTATAGAAAAATCATTATCTCCACTTTTTGTTGATTTCAATAATTCTTTACAACGTGTCAAACAAGGATTTGTTGAGGGTTCTTTTTGGAGTAGATTTATGGTCAACAATCAAATGGAAACAAGCCAAAATGATTTAAATAACGAACAAAAGCAGTCTTTTACAGTCTATTTTCCTGTCATTCCTACCAGTGGAGATAAAATTGTAGTAAAAACAAGAGTACCAGTAATTGATAATCCACAAATTAATTTACTTTTTCACGATGAATTGAACAATAAAACAATTATTGTTGATTGTTATTCATATCTTGGAAATGGTGAGTTTGAATTTCTCGTAGAGAACCCTTGGGAAGTTAACTTGTATGGTGCTGCTGTGAGCATCGAAATTACACAAGAAGTTAAATTAGAATCATTACAATACATTTCTATTCAAGAGAAATATAATTCAAAAGCGGACTTTTTAGTTTTAAATCCAGGACACAATATTCTATTTAATTTTAACTTAGACTATTGTCGTTCCTGGGGACTATTGGCTGAAGAATCTGGTTGTTTTCCTAAACCTAATTGGTTATGGTCAAATGATTTAAATCATTTTTATAATTTAGGCTATTCAAAAATATCATTGCTAGACTATAAAGATTCTGTAGAAATAATTTTGCAGCAAAAAGAAACATACATTTTTAATTTGTTAAATCTTATCGAAAAGAAAGAAATAGAAGAAGTAGCTACTAAGATGGAACTAAAAATCACCAATCTATCAAATTTATTGGAGCAGAAAGAATTACAACGTTCTCAGGCTGAACAGGCTTATGCTAAAGCATGTAATCTATTAGAGCAGAAAGAATTACAACGTTCTCAGGCTGAACAGGCTTATGCTAAAGCATCCAAACTTGAAACTTTTTTCTTAAAGAATGGTCAGCACCGTGTTAGCAGAGTTTTAGTACTTTCTCACATGTTTCCCAATCAAACTCAGTTAAACTCCGGATGCTTTGTAGCCGAGCAAGTGAAGGCTTTAAGAGATTTTGAAGGTTTAGATGTCAGAGTAGTTTCTTGCCAACCATTTTGGTGCAATACAAAACAACCTAGAAAACTCGCAAATGTCATTTCAGAATATCAAAAAGAGCTCAAGTCTATTAACTGGTCTTCGTACGAGAATATACCAATATTATTTATTCCTTATCTTGTCGGTCCACCATTTTTACCTTTCCAGTTACATGGATTTACTTATAGATTTGCAGTAGCAAAAATCGCAGATTTAATACACAAAGAATTTAATTTTGACCTAGTTCATGCACATACTGGCTATCTTGATGGTTTTGCAGGACTTTATATGGCTAGAAAATATCAAGTGCCTTTAGTTATTACTGAGCATACAGGACCATTCAGTTATCTTACTGACAAACCAATAGTACGTCATGTGACACTAAAATCCTTATCATCAGCAGACCGGGTTATTTGTGTTAGTTCTTCTTTGAAAAATGAAGTTAAGAAGTGGCTTCCTGCTTTTAGACATAGCAAGCTAATATGCCTTCCTAATGGTGTAGATACGACTCAGTTTTATACAAGAGAAAATCATAATGTTAGCAATAATTGCTTGCGATTGCTAAGTGTAATTTCCCTAGATGAAAATAAAAATCCTTTCTGTCTAATGCAAGCATTTCAAATATTACGCGAACGAGGTCTTCAAATAGAACTAAAAATAGTAGGAGGAGGAGAATTAATTGAAGATTTAAAACAGTGGATTGTTGAGAATAAACTTGTAGAATCTATTCATATTCTAGGATGGCAACCTAGAAATGAAGTAGCTAGACTTATGCGTGAAGAGTGTGATATTTTGGTTCTACCTAGCCGCTCAGAAACATTTAGTGTTGTAGTAATAGAGGCACTTGCTAGTGGCAAACCTGTTGTAAGTACACGCTGTGGTGGTCCCGAAAGTATTATTACAGAGCCGTATCTCGGTGAACTTTGTGAAAATGAAAATCCCCTTGCTCTAGCAAGGGCAATAGAAAAAGTTAGCAAAAACCTTAAAAACTACCCAGCCTATGATATTCGGCAGTTTGCAGTAGAAAATTATAGTTTTGAACGTTTAGCAGCACAACTGAATCAGTTGTATCAAAATGTATAATTATTTGCTAGTTTTGTATTTATTATAGATAATCATGAAATCCAATAAAAGACTATTTAGTTTACAATCTTTGGGAATAATCTCTCTTGCAATTTTTGGGAGTTTTGTTTTAATTAACACAATAATATCACAAAAGCCTAGAACAGCAGAATTATCTAAGAACAGTGATTTAGATTTATTAAGAGATCAGGAGTACGGCAGAGTAATTACACCTACAGTAAAACTTGAGACGCGTAGTAGAGCCATTGCTCCTAGAATTAAATTTGGATTGAGAGCATTTTATCAATCTGAGAATTTTTATAAATCTATACTTAAAAATTCCAAGAAAGGTAGTTCTGATGATCCTATAGTTGTAGATCCATATGTAGAACCATATTTGGGTTGGAAAACAGGGGGTAAACCAGCTGCCAATCCTACTAAAGTTGCTGCCAATGGTTTATACGCGATTTTGAATGGTAATGTTGAAGTTGCTAAAAGTCATAGTCAATGGCTAATAGACAATTCTATCACGCAAAATAATGCGATATTTTTTCCTTTTAAATTTGATTTTGCTCCATATTATCCATATTCTGTCAAAGCTCCATGGAATTCAGGGTTAACTCAGGGATTAGCTTTAGGTCTTTTTTCTTATCTATATAAAGAAACTAATGAAGATAAATATTTAAATATTGCAAACCAAATCTACCGCTCTTATCTTATTCCTATTGAAGAAGGTGGATTTACTAGATTTGAAGAAGAAGGAGTTTTTTTTGAAGAATATCCTACAGAGGTACCAACGCGAGTTTTAAATGGAGCTGTTGTAGCCATGCTAGGGTTGCACGATTATGCTTTGATTACCAATAATCCAGAGGCTAATAAATTATTTCAACAAAGTGTAGATAGGTTAGCTTCTCTGCTTCCAGAATATGAAACGAAAGACCCTACAACAGGAATTTTGCTTAGTTCTTATAGTCTTGCTCGTACCAGACCGGAAGTATTAGGACGCTTTGTAAGTGATGGTAATGCTTTATTGTCAGAGATGAAGTTGATCGGTATCAATAATCAAGATAGAAAAGAGTTATATTCTGTGCAAATTGATGAAAATCAAGATACTGATGTTACTAATAATTTTTATCTGTACATTAATAAATATATGAATTGGGGTCCAGTCATCAATGAAACTGGTAATTTTAGGTTAATAAATGGTAGGAAAGGAGAATATAATCATTCTCCATTTAAATTTGTATTATCTCCAGAAAACAATTTTAAAAAATATGAAATTGAAGTCACATATAAACCTTTAACAAATAACAAAATTAATGTTCAATTATATGATGAAAAAGAATACTGGAATATCGGGAATCTTGCTCCAAAAACTAAAAATAAAAAAATACAGGTACAACGATTTACTATTCCTGTAAATTTTATTAAATCATGGCTTGAAAAACAGAATAATTCACCTAAAATAGATGAAAATTATTTAGATGATAACCAAATTTTAATTGAACTGCTTGGAAATATTACTGGATCAAATATTTTCAGCAATTATGCTGACAGATGGCAAGACTCTACAGTATTTGTTCCATCTCGATATTTTAACAATTTGTCCCGGAGTATCTTATTAGTTAACTCTACTCCTAGTCCTATTTTAGGTCTGCTTCCAAATAGCGTTGAATCTAAGCATGTAGAATACCCTTCCGTCATAAAAGTAAATGATAAATACTTAATGTACTATTCTGCTCATGGTGATGATAAAAAGTGGCGGATTTTTTTAGCAACTAGTGATGATGGTCTAAAATTTAAAAGGCATGGACAGGTGTTTGATGTCAACAATTTGCCTAAAAATTGCCAAGGCAATCAGGCATTTCCTTTCGTAATACAAGATATAAAAAAAAGCAATTCGTTTTTAATGTACTTCAGTTGTGCTTCTAAACCAGGCAAAGCCTATGATAACATCCTGTGGGCTTCTTCTTTAGATGGTAAAACTTGGGAATATGGTGGTATAGCTATAGAAGCATCAGGACTCGATCCTTTAGTAATACTACAACCAACTAATAAATATGTGATGTTTTACACTATTGCTAAAAATGGAAAAACTGTGATTCAAAAATCTACTTCTGATAACGGAAAAGACTGGTCAATTCCTTCAACTGTTATCGCAGGTCAGCCTGCTAGAGGTTTTTACACCAAGTTAACCGCGCCGGGGTAGCCCCTAAATTCTATTTATGGGGGCTAGGCGCGGGCGATTTTAATCGCCGTCAAGTTTCTTTTTGGTTTTGAATGTAGATTTTGATGGAGTCCAAAGTCGCACCGCCAACAGTG
>JASJCY010000011.1 GCA_030065825.1 Nostocaceae cyanobacterium
TACAGTAACTACTGCCATTTCTGCACCGTTTTTTGCTTCCAACTGGGAAATCATTTGATTGAGTTGGGTTTCCGTATTATCCGTAAGTATCTCAGCCATATCAGTTACCCAACCGCCATGTATCTGTCGGGGATTGGGAACTGACTCTACCGTAATAGCGTAGCTAGCTAGGGGAGACAGAAAAAGGGCGAGGCATAATGAACTTAGCCAACAAATACCTGTAAGTTTGAGGGAATTAATTTTCATCTTTGTTCTCCAGTACAAAACTGCCCGGAGTGTGTTTGCAGCGTTCGATTCTTATGGACAATTAGCTTCTGAGGTTGTCCTTTGAGAACTTATTTTATAGATTTAACTGACTAGTAAGTCCTAATCCACTAGTCTGGGTATCTGTTTCAACACCCTCCTATCTATATTTTCTTCTCAAAGCAAGGGAGAAGGGGTAAAAATATACAAAAATACAACTAAATCACCATCTTACGCTTATAAATCAGCCTCTTCTACCTTGTGACAGGGGTTGGAGGTAAGTGTAGACGGAAATCATATGACTTTATCTTTACACTTTGTTTCGATATCCAAATAGTTAAACAAAAACTTAGATATCTTTAAAGATATAAACCCACATTTAGTGAGGAATAAGTCCTTTACCTTTTTCCTCAATAGAATTGCAAAAGAGGTGATAGCGATGACAGGAATCATTGTGGTTTCGGTTTTATGCTTTCTTTGGCTAATTGGCTTAACCCTGCTAGCAGAATTTTGGTTCTATGAAGAAGAACAAGAATTTTGACACAGTACCTTTTACCTTTGCAATCAGCCTGAGGTAAGTAATGGCAGCCATTTTAAGCTAAGACATCAACTGGGTTTCTTGGAGAAAATATGCAAAATTTTTGTATTTTTCAGAAAAGAAACCCCGTTTCTTTAACAAAAATTACCATTGGGGTGAAGATGTAATAAATTCTGGTAGTAACTCTTGGGGAATAGCTGGAGAAAATAGATATCCTTGAGCAAAATCACAATTTAAACTTCTCAGTTGAGCCAACTGTTCTGGAGTTTCTACACCTTCTGCAATTGCAGTCATTCCCATGGAGTGAGCAATACCAATCATTGCTGGTACTAAAGCCATAGTTTCTTCGTTAGTTTGCATACGTTTGACAAAGGATTTATCAATTTTTAGTGCATGAAAAGGAAAACTATGTAGATAACTAAGGGAAGAATATCCAGTACCAAAGTCATCCATAACTAACTTAATTTTTAATCCTTTGATATTATGCAGAATTTTTTTGACTGCCGCACTATTTTCCATGATAGCGCTTTCTGTAATTTCAATTTCTAAATTATTGGGATTTATCTGAGTATCATTAATGATTTTTTCAATGATAGATACTATGTTCAAATCCGAAAACAACCTGGCACTTAAATTAATGCTCATATTTAAGGAAAATGATATTTCTGAATTTTCTTGCCATTCACGTAAAGTATTACAAGCTGTATTCAATACCCAAGTATTTATAGGAGTAATTAAACCAGTTTCTTCTGCCACTGGAATAAAATTTACAGGAGAAATTATCCCACGAGTGGGATGTTGCCAACGCACTAGAGCTTCAAATCCAGAAATTCTACCTGTAGCAAGGCTAATCATCGGTTGATATAAAACTAAAAATTCTTGGCGTTCTATAGCCCTGCGCAAATCATTTTCTAGCTCTAAAATCTGAATTGCTTCTTTATACATTACCGGATCAAAAATGTGGTATCTAGCTCTTCCTAGAGCCTTAGCACGATACATTGCTGTATCCGCATCTCGCAATAAATATTCTGGTTTTTCATAATTTTTATTCCCCCAATTAATGCCAATACTCGCACTCATAAAGACTTCATATCTAGATAATTTAAAAACTACTGATAATTTTTGGAGAATACTTTCGGCAATTTTAATTGCTATGTTAATATCTGTTATATTCTCTATGAGAATTCCAAATTCATCGCCACCTAATCTAGATAAAGTATCAAAGGGACTTAAAGATGCTTGTAGACGACGAGCAATGGCTATCAGCAATTCATCTCCCACCAAATGACCTAGAGAATCATTCACAACTTTAAAGCGATCACAGTCTAAAAATAGCACAGCAAACTGATAACTAGAATCTTCTTTAGACTGTTGGAGGGCATTTTCTAATTTCCTAATAAATAACACACGATTTGGTAAACCTGTAAGTGAATCATGCAGTACTGTTTCCAACAGCTTATTTTGGAGTTCGTCCCGAAAATAAGCAGCATTTTCCAGTTTTTGTAAAGCATTTTTTAAAGCTTGTGTACGTTCTTTTACTCGGTTTTCTAATTCAGTATTTAATTTCAATATTTCTACCTGAGCTTCTCTTAAATCCAGTTGATTCTGCACCCTTACTAAAACTTCTTCTAATGCAAAAGGTTTAGTTATATAATCCACTCCTCCTACTTTAAAAGCTTTGACTTTATCAAAAACATCATCTAAAGCACTAATAAAAATTACTGGTATATTAGCAGTGATATCCCAGGCTTTCAAACGTTCACAAATCTCATACCCATCTATATCAGGCATCATAATATCCAGTAAAATTAAATCAGGCAATAAGCTTTCACAAGCAGATACAACCATTTGCCAATTGAACGCTTGACGAACTTGATAACCTCGTCTTTTCAAAAGCGATGATAAAACTCGCAAATTATCTGGCATATCATCGATAATCAAAATATTTTTGGGTTTTGGGTCTAATTTTTCCTGATTCATTTTATTCTTGCTATAGTCACTTGTATCCTTTAAAAAAAAGCGTTGATGATCTAAAGTATGAATTAGTCTCACCCATTAAACAGGTTGTGGCTTTCCCCAGGGTAGAATGCTTGTTTCCTCATGCCCAAAAATCTAAATTTATACTCCAATTCAGCAACGACAACAAAATATTGATATCTACCTTCTCTGAAAAGTTTATTAGCCCAACACTGATACCAAAAAATTACTTATTAGTAAATATTTTTTCCTAAACATAATTTTTCAAATACATTTCAAATACATGAACTATTGATAGTGTAAATGCCAGTTAGAACAAAAAAAAAGTATAAAAAAATACAAAATATTGCAATAAACCAATTTGACTTACGTGTTTACTCTTAATAGTTATGATTTAAACATTGCGATTCCATCTGAATTAATATTTATGCTTATAAACTTATTTGATTGCTTTTCCAAGGTTTTATTAAAAAATTTACATTCGCTTATATAAATTTTCAAATTTTTGGAACTAGTGTAATATTCTATAGCCTTCAGCTACATGAATTACCACTAGCAAAAATCAGGGTTTCAAGATATAGGACTCCTATTTGATTTTTGTTGGCTTAGCCTGCGCTTGCGCTTAAAAAGCTCACTACATTTTCTGTTAAGAGTTCCCCATTAAGAGTTCCCTATCTTCACGAAGAATTAAGGCTGCCCCACGCTTACGCGTTCACGTAATGTGCCCGAAGGGTATACACGAATCAAACCGGATTCCTATAGTTTTGCTTAAGTTCTATAAAAGTTAAAATTTGACAATATTTTTGTGACTAAATTAAGGATGTATAAGTAATAGACACTTATGGCAAGATGGGTAACACCCCCATTACCAATATATATCCGTAGCTAAAGTAAGTGACTATACAAGTAAACTATGCAATACAAACAGAATTGGTAGAATTTGGACGGGCAGGGATGCCCTGCAGTCGCTACAACGGGGGGAACCCCCCTCCGGGTATCTCCGTTGGCGCAGCCTGCCCGGAGGGCTTAGGAGTTAGTTTCTTTAAGCGGGGGAACCCCTTCTTGTGCGTTCTTCTTTCGCGGCAATCTTCTTTATGACCTATCGCTTTTAATAGGTCATCGATTATAGCATAGACCCCAATAATTTCATCAAGCATATTCCCCTCCGTTTTTTGCCTTGGAGGGGATTTTATTGCTTTTGCGATCGCCTTCTCAAGTAACTAGCAACTTGGGTTATTAGTGCAAGTTGTTAGATAGTTCCTACTGACCCTTATTGAGAAGCTACAACATCTGTGTTCCGCAGTAGCAGGAAAAATCTATATCCGCCAATATAGTAGTGCAATCTACAGCATGATCCTGGATTGGGAAAAATAAATCATGTCACTTTTGCGACGAATTCCTTGGGTTTCTCTGATACTGCTACTGCTGACATACATTACCCTAGGCTGGCTAATATCTATATCCACAGTCAATGTTTCTTGGTGGAAGTGGATATGGGGTTTGACTGTAGCGGGGATATTGCTATTAGTGGGAGGGTTAACCACTCCTTGGGCAATGCTTACAGACTATTTTCGTTTTCCGATTCTGTTTCAATCCAATCCCAAGTCCTTTGCAATGACTCTTTTTGGGGCTTTTTTATTGTTTTTAATTCTTGCTAAGTTCCGACTATTTTTGGATATTTTGCTGATTATTTCCGCAACTATGTTAGCAAGATTAGATTTTCAAACCGCTGAGTTTACCGAAGTACAATCTTTTGTAATTATATCTGTATTTTCACTGGCAGGCTTAGGGTTGGGTACATTGGTGGAGAAGTTGATGTCTCATATTTTCAATATTGCCTGAAAGCAAGGAGTTTTTAGCCCACATTCCGCACCCAGTACTGTCAACAATCGGTAATTACTGAGAATAAGTTGTCAACAAAAAATAAATTTGGGAGTATCCCGTTTTTTAAAAAAGCCCGCAGGCTATAGACGCGGTAGACGAGGGTCACTCGGCTTCTTTTGAGAGTGCGGCTTCTCCTAGAGTAGCCTGGGGCTACACAAACCAAGCCTGCCTAGCCTACCCTGCACCGAACACCTCCGGTGAACGGCAACGGCTTCACCGAACGCAGGCTAGAAACTTGTAGCCCAGGTCGGTGGGCTTAGCCCGTGTAGCGATACCCTTCTAGGGTATTGCTAAAAATTTGGGATGCTCCCATAAATATTAAGGAGAGAGGCGAGCTTTTTTGGCGCGGTTGTCTTGGTACCAACGGGCGATCACCGGACTCCACTTCTCAAAATGACTAAAGAGCAATTCACAAAATTTTTGGGCTTCGAGTTGGGCATCCCGCTTCCAGCGCAAATCCAATAGGTGCATGAGCGAACGCATATTGCAACTCAAAACAAAATGTTGACGAGCATCAAAGGGAATTAAGCCACGCGCATGTTCTTCCACCAATCCTTCTTTAATGCTTTCTTGATAACGCTTACAGGCTTCAATGCACCATTGCACATCAGCCTGTCGCTGGTTCTCGGTGTATTCATATTTTTTTCCTTGGCGATTGTCGTACTTGCCAACGGGGCGAAGGTAGAAAACCTCTTCAACATTGCGATCGCCTGTTGCCACATCCACAATCCGTTGTCCGGTATAGCGGAACGATTGAACATCGAATGAAACCCCAATACGATGGCTCCGAATTTGCTGCACCATTGAATGGGGAAAGTAGCCTACATTGAAGGTGATTTGAGGATGTTCCAATGGCCCATAGTGTCCCCGGTTTCCAGCCAACAGGTGCTTGATGACCAATTCTCCTGCTTTGGTTTCATTAGGCCAGTGATCGCGCCCATCTGCCACAAAAACTTCGGAATAGTCCTGGTGCATGGCAACCCAAATCACTTGTTGGGGTTGAGGGGTTGCGGCAATCACATCAATCCGAAATCGATCCACAATTCAGGCTCCACATTAAATTTGAGAGTCGTCGCAAAAAAGTTAGACTTTTCTCTACTACAGTATATCAAGGCTAGATCAAGGACTTTGAACGAGAGCTTTTTGAAGATAATTTTTTATTGGAAGTATGTTACAAAAATTAGGCTAAACTGAATAGCTAATGACCCTGGTTTTCCTACATTGATAGTGATGCTTAAAAATTATCGGTACAGGAAACTTGGCTTGAACAAATAGCAAAAGGAAACAAATTATGACGACCAATGAAGAGCAAATGTTCGCAGGTTCGGACTACCTGAAAAGGAGTCAGGGACTTTCTTCCGCTTCGTTTGAGGCATATCTAAACTATGGGTATGCGTTGCTCGTTATTGCTGGAGCTGATGGGGAGGTGCCAGCACAAGAAATGAATTGGTTAATCAATCATCAACGGATGGTTGGTGCTCCTGAAGAAGCGATAGAAAAATACAAAACATTTGACTACAAGAATGCCAAATTGGAAGACCTGTTGCCCAAGATAAAAGCAGACGTTCCTAGTTGGTCGGCACCAAGAACCTTACTCTATCATGCCATTAAAATGTCTCAAGCTGACCAGGATTATGCAAAAGAAGAACAAGAAGCTGTAAAAAAAGCTGCTAAATTGTTGGGAGTTGAAGATGATATTACCTCGGCTCTAAATGTGTTAGTAGACATGGAAAAAAAAGTTGAGAGTATGCTGAAGGCACTGATTCAGACTGAAACTGTGTAGTTAGGCAGAATTATACGAAGTTCAAAACCACCGAAGATGAGATTGATTTCCAACAGTAATCAATCTCATCCGTACTTTAGGCGGTGGATGTTGAACGAGAAGGAAGTTTACTTCCGTGATACAATAGGTGAATCAGTACAAGATTTAAGAAGCAGTAACTTCTGCAACTGCGGGGTAAACACTAACCTTTTTACGGCTTTTACCCTTGCGCTCAAATGCTACCACGCCATCAACTAAAGCAAACAGAGTATCATCGCTACCGATACCAACATTATTCCCTGGATGGAATTTGGTGCCACGCTGACGTACTAGAATATTACCAGCACGTACAGTTTGACCTCCGTAGCGTTTTACACCGAGCCGTTGAGCATTAGAGTCACGACCGTTACGAGTACTACCTGTTCCTTTCTTATGAGCCATAATTCCCTCTTCAAGTTTTGAATTTAGTTTAATTAATTATTGGGCAGCAGCTTCTGCACTAGCAGTTTCAGGAGTTGCAGTGTCTTCTGAAGCCAAGACAGAACCATTGAGACTAATGGAGTTAATCATCAGTCTGGTGAGTTCTTGACGATGTCCGCGCTTTTTACGGGTTTTCTTCTTTGGCTTCATTTTATACACCAGGACTTTGCGACCTCTAAAATGTCGCATAACTGTCCCTTCTACTTTTGCTCCTTCCACCAATGGCTGTCCAATGTTGACTTCGCCATTGTGCTGCACTAGCAAAACTGATTCTATAGTAACTTTCTCATCTGCTGGCGTGGAAAGTAGTTCAATATCGTAAAAACGACCTGGTTCTACTCGTAGTTGTTTACCACCAGTTTCAATAATTGCGTAAGTCATGGAATTGTCCTTGAAGTTGCCGTACAGGTAGCTGGTTATTATGATTTTTACCAGCTTTTGTTATATGTCTACCTGATCCGAGCAGGAATTAGACAGACAGTCTACAATCATACTTGAAAAAATAGGGTGGAGTCAACCAATTTTGGATTTTAGATTGACGATTTTGGAGGTTGTTTATAAATAAAAAGAAACCGGGTTTCTATAGGTGGAGAACCGAGAATTTGACTATGTATGCCAACAAAACCCGGTTTCTGGACTCTCACCACAGTTTTATATTTAAACATCCTGGCGTTGCTGAATTGAAGTATGAATTTACAGAATATACCTCACCCCCTTCCCCTCTCCTTACCAAGGAGAGGGGTGTCCGCAGGACGGGGTGAGGTTTTTATTGAAGATTCATACATTGATTCAGCAACGCCAAACATCCTCTTAGGTAGGATGTGTTACCGCGTAGCGTACGGCACCATCCTATAATGTTTTCGGTGCGTATAGCCCTAACCCTGAAAGGGTGGCTTACGCCAACGGGGATGGCTTCGCTAAAGGCTAAAGCCATAACGCACCCTACAAGTACTATTTGTACCAGTTGGATGGAAGAATCGCCCTTTCAAGATTCGCCCCTTCAAGATTCGCCCTTTCAAGATTCGCCCTCTCAAGATTCGCCTCGTAAAGAATCGCCCCTTCAAGATTCGCCCTTCCAAGATTCGCCCTTTCAAGATTCGCCCTTTCAAGAATCGCCCCTTGAAGATTCGCCCCTTCAAGATCCGCCCTTTCAAGATTTGCCCCAAAAAGATTCGCCCCAAAAAGATTCGCCCCAAAAAGATATGCCCCCAAAAGATTCGCCCCAAAAAGATTCGCCCCTCTCAGATCCGCCCCTTCAAGATTCGCTAAATTAAGTTCCGCCTCGTAAAGATTCGCCTCTATAAGATTTGCTAAATTAAGTTTCACATTTTGCAAATTAGTATGGCTTAAGTTTGCTCTGTATAAATCTTTTATGTCTAAAATACACCCTTCAAGATTAAGAAAACTGAGACAATCAAAAACAAGGGTATTTTCCTCTCCAATTCTTTGACTTTGTAACCTTGATATTAATGCTCCAAATGCTTGATGTGAATGCCATTTAATATTTGAAATTTCTTGCGTAACTCTTGCACAAGCATTTAAGACAGCGATAATTGCTTCTTCGGCATTTCTTGCTTGTCGCATTTCTTCATGGAAATTAGGTCTTTCTTTTAATCCTTCCATTGGCATTCCATCAGCCAACATAAACTCAATTAAACGGCACAATGTCTTTTGCCAATTAGCAACTTGTGAAGGATTTTGTGCGTGAATTATCCTCATTTGATCACAAATAAAACGAAACAGGTATTTATCCATCGCCGATGCACCACACAAAGTCGCCCAGTTAACTAATGCTGTTCGTTCGTCACACCCCTTGCGGAAGTTTTGCTTACGTTCTTCTAAATCTTCATGAATTAACTGGAGTCCTTGCACAATTCGTTTAGCTGCTAAATACTCACCAAAACTCTTGTGAGTAAATTCAAATGTTTTCTCACTTTGCCTAAATCCTCCACTTTCCCGGAAGTAAAATGCTGTTAGCAAACGAGTAATACTCGCTTTAGAATCTTCGTTAAAACTTTCTTGAAAGCGGTTTAAAATTCCTCGCATACCGCTGTTGTCACAATGATTTTCAATCTCTTTAACGGTGGTAGTTCTACCGTCTCCGTGCCAACAAGCAAGAGCAATTTCTTCCAAAACACCGATAAATTCTTCTTTTGCTATTCCCTCTGTTAAACGATATCCATGCTTTTCATAACCACGTTCGTAAACTGCATCTAATAAATCAGCATAGATTTCGTTTAGGTTACTATCTTCTGTAAACTTGATTTTACTTCGTTCAAAACTCAAAGCTACTAAGTAATTTAGCAAAGGTTGAGCTGTAATTTCCCGCAAATTCTCTATATCTAAATTTTTTGGTAATCCCTCATAATTTCTACCTTTTACTTCCCCATAAGATTTCCACCATATTTGTCTTTGGTCTATTTCTAGCAGCTTTTGTTCATCAACATAATTACCAGATTCTATTTGTTCTTTTTTGAGAAAATATGGTAGAATATGCAAAATTTGCCGTGGTTTTCTAAACTTGCTGCGATTTGCTTGTACAACTATTTCTCTTCCGGTAATTAAAACCTGTAAACAGCGAGTTTTATCATGATTAAATTGCGTTACTTTAATCCTGACTTCCTCCACAAACTCTTTAGCTGCTTGTTCGGCGATTTTTCCCTGCATTGATAGCTCATCCAAACCATCAAAAATTATTAGTAACCGTGACTCACCATTATTTAAATCCAAAGGATTATAAGGTAAAAAACCATCAAACTGAACAAACTCCCCTACAGATTTTGTTATATCACCTGTAAGATTAAATAAGTGAAGTGGAATATGAATAACTCGTATATCTCGTATTATATTTACTTTCGCTAACTGTGCAGCAAATATTTTTGTAAAAGAAGATTTTCCGCTACCAGGACCACCACTAATTAAACGTATGGCATCATCAGGATTAGCTTGCTGCAACCAATTTTCTAATTCCTGTTTCAGTTCAATTACAACTCGTTGATAATTTTTACCATCATTGATACCTGAATCTAATCTTTGCTTTGGTGAAAAATCTGTTTCATTCTCATAATAAGCACGCAGAGGTATATAAATATCTTTAAGACTAAAAGCTTCCAAAAACATTGGTTCAGCAATTCGTTTTTGTAGCCAAGCCTGATAACGTAACCATCCTTGTTCTACTTTATTTGCTTGAGTAAATGGCGTATCTAAAACTTCTTTAATAACAGCATAATCTTCGTTATTTTCTATCCACTGACTATTTAAAGCATTGACAAAGTAAGCAGTCAGACGATTACTAATACTCCTAGCTTCAACCTCCCTCTCAACGAAGTTTTCCAACCACTTACAAAAACCATCTTGAGCTGCTTTTACAATTGGTAAATCTGTCGGACGCTTAAAAAAATCATCATCTATAAGTAATTCTTCATTCTTGAGAGTAGAATTAAGTTGCTTGTATAAATCTTGTAAATTATCCGGCTTCCTAACTAAAAGTTCTTTATTTTCATCTAATAAATTCTGCATCCCTTGCATCAGAGAACGGATAATTAACAACCCAGCAATTTCTCCCGGTTTGCTATCAAGCCCTAGAGAACTAAGAATTTCTACCCCATTTTCAGCTAAATCATCCCACTTAAGAAAAGCACCATTAATAGCAGCTTTACTCAAAGAAGTAAAAAGTTCTTTCGGTTTTACCTTTATCTGTTTCTGTAACGCTGATGTAGGTTTTTCGACTTTAATTCCAATTTCCCTAGACATAGAAAAGTGACTAAATAAAGATGTATATTGACAATAAATAAATCGGCGGAAATAAATATAACTATGTTAGGAAACGTAAATATAGCCCTGAAACCTTTACCAATGACTAATGACAAATGACAAATGACGACCCTAACTGCTTCGCTTTATTTGTACCGACCTACTTAAATAATAAATTTTATACATTTTATCGTTTTTCTACCCCTCCGGACATCTTGCACCTGGGCTAAAAAGCGAGGCAGCGCGTTGCGGTGAGGTAGTGTGGTCTTGGGGGTTTCCCCCATGTAGCTTGCTTCCCCGAAGGGGTACAACTACCGAACCCGGAGGGAGGTCTCCTCCGTTGTAGCGACTGCCGGGGTTTCTTGCAAATCTCTCAGTCTCAAAACCTTAATTTTTCGTTTAGAAACCCGGTTTTTTTGGTCTTGCCCTTGAATGGTGCAAGATATGAGCCTCCGGACGGGTGAGACACCTATCCCACAACTCCCAACTTTGACTTTTGACTTTTGACTTTCCCTGTTCCCTATTCCCTGTTCACACATCTTGCACCTGGGCTAAAAAGCGAGGCAGCGCGTTGCGGAGGTCTCCTCCGTTGTAGCGACTGCCGGGGTTTCTTGCAAATCTATCAGTCTCAAAACCTTAATTTTTCATTTAGAAACCCGGTTTTTTTGGTCTTGACTTTTGACTTTCCCTGTTCCCTATTCCCTGTTCCCTATTCCCTATTCCCTATTCCCTATTCCCTGTTCCCTATTCCCTGTTCCCTATTCCCTATTCCCAGAAGGCACTTGATCCCATCGTCCATTTAACCCCTCAATTCCGATACAATCACTGTTGTGTCACCTATCTTCCCGCAAGCAACCATGAACAGCGAAACCCTCCAAACCACCACCCAAACCCCCGAACTCCTTGCACCCGCAGGGAATTGGGAATGTGCAAAAGCCGCTGTGGAAAACGGTGCAGATGCAATTTATTTCGGTTTGGATCGGTTTAATGCAAGGATGCGGGCAGAAAACTTCACAGAGGCAGATTTACCAGAATTAATGGAATTTCTCCACCGCAGAGGTGTAAAGGGTTATGTCACCTTAAATACCTTGGTATTTCCCCAGGAATTAAGGGCAGCACAACAGTATATCCGCTCAATAATTGCTGCGGGTGTGGATGCGGTAATTGTCCAAGATGTAGGTATTTGCCGTCTCATTCGTCACCTTTCCCCAGACTTTCCCATCCATGCATCTACTCAGATGACCATCACCAGTGATGTGGCTGTGGAATTTGCGCAGGAGTTAGGGTGTAATTTGGTAGTGCTGGCACGGGAATGTTCCCTCAAGGAAATTAATAAAATTCAACACTGCATGGCTTATCGGGGAGCCTCCCTACCTTTGGAGGTGTTCGTTCATGGAGCCTTATGTGTGGCTTATTCCGGGCAGTGTTTAACCAGTGAAGCATTGGGTGGGCGTTCCGCTAACCGGGGGGAATGTGCCCAAGCTTGCCGAATGCCTTATGAGTTAATTGCGGATGGGAAAGAGGTGGATTTGGGTGATAAAAAATACTTACTTAGTCCCCAAGATTTGGCAGGATTAGATGTTTTGCCGGATTTGGTGAAAGCTGGGGTCAGTTCTCTCAAAATAGAAGGGCGTTTAAAGTCGCCGGAATATGTGGCGAATGTTACTCGCGTTTATCGTCAGGCTTTGGATCGGGTAATGGAATCTCATGCAAAGGAGGACAGACACAAAGAACAGGAGAAACAACAACAATTGTCTACCCCCTCTTCCCCCTCTTCCCCCTCTTCCCCCTCTACCCCCTCTACTCCCTCCACTCCCTCCACATCTTCAGGCGATCGCTACAATTTGGAGATGGCATTTTCTCGCGGAATTTATACAGGGTGGTTCCGGGGAATCAACAATCAGGAGTTGGTACATGCCCGATTTGGGAAGAAACGCGGGGTGTATTTAGGCGAAGTTAGCAGCATTCACAAGCAAAAGGTAAATGTGCGTTTACAGGCACCTGTGAAGCCTGGGGATGGTGTTGTATTTGATTGTGGGCACCCAGAAGCCAAGGAAGAAGGAGGCAGGGTGTATGGGGTGGAAAATCAGGGTAAGGAGACGGTGCTGACTTTTGGACGCGGGGATATTAATCCGCGACGGGTACATGTAGGGGATAAAATTTGGAAAACTAGCGATCCGGAATTGGATAAGCGACTAAGACAAAGTTTTGCTGGGGATAAACCACAATATCAGCGTCCCATTTCTGTGGAAGTGCATGGGGAAGTGGGGGAAAATTTGGTGGCTATAAGTCGCGATCGCATCGGTCATGTGGTTCAAATTGAATCTGCAACTCCTTTGGTACAAGCCCATACTAAACCCCTATCTACGGAACTTTTACAGTCACAATTTGGTCGTTTGGGTAATACTCCTTTCTATTTACAAGAATTAAGCAATCATCTCCAGGGTAATGTAATGTTACCCGTGAGTGAATTAAACCGGATGCGTCGGGAAATTGTCTCGCGGTTGGAAGAATTGCGCAGTCAGCCGAAATTCTGGCGAATTAATGAACAAGCCTCTCTGGAAGATTTACTTCCCGTAGTTCCCACTCCTACCCCCTGTTCCACTCCTAATTTAATCGTTTTAGTCCGCAACCTCAAGCAACTCCAAGCCGTACTAGAAACAGGTGTTAAGACTATTTACTGCGAATTTGAAGACCCCCGCAAGTATCCGGAAGCAGTGCAAATGGTACATCAACAAAGAGAAGAGATTCAACAAAACACAGATAACGGTAGAAGCACAGAACAAACAAACAATATCTCTCCCCCCTCTCCCCTATCTTCCCCCTCTCCCCTATCTTCCCCCTCTCCCCTATCTTCCCCCTCTCCCCTATCTCCCCCCTCTTCCCTATCTCCCCCCTCTCCCCTATCTTCCCCCTCTCTCCCTCTCCCCACCATCTTCGTCGCACCTCCTCGGATTACCAAACCCAATGAAAACTGGATTTTAAAACAAGTACGTGCTTGTAATGCGGATGGTTATTTGGTAAGGAACTACGATCACCTGAGATTTTTTGCTGAAGACCGATGTATTGGGGATTTTTCCCTAAATGTTGCTAATGCTTTAACAGCAGACTATTTCAAAAATCACTTTGGTTTAGAAAGGGTGACAGCATCCTACGACCTTAACATTTCTCAACTAGAAGACTTGCTCCACACTTGTCTTCCCGAGTGGTTTGAGGTTACAATTCATCAACATATACCAATGTTTCATATGGAGCATTGTGTATTTTGTGCCTTTCTTTCTCAGGGAAAAGACTACACTAACTGTGGGCGACCCTGTGAAAAGCATGAGGTCAAATTACGGGACAGAGTTGGGACAGAACACATCCTACAAGCCGATGCAGGCTGTCGAAACACTGTATTTAATGGCACTGCACAAACAGGGGCTGAATACGTACAGCGTTTAGCTGATTTGGGATTGCGAAATTTTCGCATTGAGTTTCTCAATCAAACACCAGAAACAGTTAAGCAAACAATACATCTCTATCAGCAACTCCTGCAAGGCAAAATCAAAGGTTCCCAAATTTGGCAAGAGTTAAAACTGCAAAATCAAATAGGAGTGACTCGTGGTGCAATGGGTTTGTCTACAGCCAAAAACCACTGATAGTCACACATTCAAAAGTCATAGACGCGTCAGCAGCGGTTTCTTAACCCTTACCCTTCAAGAACACCTTTGGTGAACAGGTGGCTTACACCAACAGAAGCCATGACTTGTCTACCCACAGGGTAAGTCAAAAGTCATAGACGCGCTAGACAGGTAGTAGCTTCCCGGAGGGTGAGTTAAAAGTCAAAAGTTAAAAATGAGTAGCCTCTTGGAAAATTGGAAAATTAAATATGCGTCAGCTACAAACCTTGTTCCAGAGATCAAATTTGGTGTTGCTGAATCGATGTATAAAAATGATGTTGTGTAATTCCAAAACCCTTGTACGAGACATTGTAGTGCAACATCTCTACACTGGGATTCACACTTCAAATCAGCAACACCTAAAATTTTACCTCTGGAACATTCTTCTCTACCAGATGTTTAGTATATTTTCGGTTGTGCAAAATATAAATGTGAAATCAACATTATTTTATAGGGATTTTCAGTCTTTGTAAAATAAACTCTTGTGAGATAGATTTCTAGCTTGTCCTAAATATTACAACTAAATCTATGTATTACACTCAAACAAGAACCGCTGTATATGAAATTCCAATTCTCAATTATTCCACAAACCTCATCTCTTCCGGATAACCTTCTGTTTAGTAAGGAAAGAGAAAGGGATGAGTCTGTTGAGAATACAGTTAAGTATATAAGCGGATTTGATATTATCCAGGGAACTAATAATTGAAAAATCATGACTCAATAATCATGATTCGTCCAAGATGAAAACCTTTAAATTAAAATAAGTCATGCCCTCACTCCGACTAATTTTAGGTATTACCTTAATCACCTTTTCTAGTTTACCAGCCTATGCCCTTCCCCAAGAAAATACTTCTATCCCAAAAGCTTCTGAAGCACCTCTAGAGTTAGAATTATTGACAAAACCTGAGAATTTTGTAATTACAGCCAATACCATTCGTCAAGAAAAATTGACTGTTCCCAGTTTATGGTGGGCAAAAGAAAACTCTGAAAATAAACTATTGGATAACTGGATTGCATATCCACCTAATCGCAATCAATCAGCACGGATAGATTTAGTAGTAAATCAACAAATTTGGAACATTCTCGACTATCTGGAACGCTACAATTTTGTCAATCGCATCGGTAATCTTGCACGAACTAATGGCTATAACCTCCGGGTTTTTAATTATCAAAAAGACCGTTTAGCTACCTACACATGTAGCTTTAAAACAATTCCAAATGTATGTAAAATCGAAATGAGTTATCAAAATAATATGAGTTGGAAGCCTTATTATTAAGATAATTATTTATTCCTCATAAGTCTTTTAAGGCTTTTAATAAACACAAATAAAAGGAAGCAGATAATAGGGAATAGGGAACAGGGAACAGGGAATAGGCAATAGGCAATAGGAAATAGTAGATAGGCACAATTAAATGTAAGATAGAACCTCACCCCCCTTCCCCTCTCCTTAGCAAGGAGAGGGGTGGCTTTAGCCGGGGTGAGGTTTTATTCTTTATTCTCCTATTTAATTAATGACTTTTCGTTTTATTTTGGCAAATAAAGCTGTGTATTGTTCATCAATTTCTTGAGGCATAAATCGCAAAAATTCACTCTTATTGATAACTTCAGGTTCACTAAAAAGAACATTGCGTAATTGTTTGTGAATTTCAGATTTATCAACACTTATATTATCAATTGGTGAATTAGCTTTGGTACTCAAAAGAATTTGTTTAGCAATATGAGGTTCCCAGCAAAAATTAATCCATTCGTACAGTAAATCCTCACTTTTATTCTTGTCTTTCTTATCTTCCCCTTCCCCCTTATCTTCCACTTCCCCCTTGTCTTCCTTATCCCCCTTATTCTCCTGAGGACGTACCCATAAATCTGCCCACAGTGCAGTTCCTGATTGGGGAATAACAGCACTAAATTGCGGATAACGGGAAATTATTGGTAAGATATCATTTGACCAACCAACAGCTAGCCAAGTATCTCCGATAATCAAAGGTTCTAAATACTGATTAGAACTGTAGAACTTCACCTGTTGATTTAATAAAGCTAGCTCTTTTTCTAATTCTGGAACCTTATCTAAGTTATCTGTATTGTAGGACTCTCCTAGCTTTTTTAATACCAGACCAATTACTTCCCGTGGTTGATCTAAAATAGAAATACGATCACGCAATTCATCGCGCCATAAATCACTCCAATCTTGTGGCATCCAACCCAATTTTTTGAACTTGTGACGGTTATAAATAATTATTGTACTACCCCAACGATAAGGCACACCCCAAATTTTGCCATCCCGCGTTACTAATTCCCCCCATTTTTGCGACTGAAATCTGCCTTCAAACTCTTTTTGTTCTATATCTAATGGTTGAATTAATTTTTGTTCTATAGCTGCTTCTAGCCAATAATCTCCTAAAGTTACCAAGTCAGGGACATTTGTTGTTTGAGATTTTCCAAACAAAGAATCAGGAAATCCTTGATTCTTTTCAGCAGGTTTTTTCTCCTGCCATTTTTTTAGTTTATTAAATAACGTCTCCAACTGCTCTACAGGAGTAAAATTTAATTGAATTTGTCGATGTTGTTTGCTAAACTTATTCACTACCTGAGCAGGTATAGAATTTTTTAATAACTGCACTTTTAGTGTTGGTTTCCTATTGCTACCACACCCACCCAGCAATTGAGATAAAGCTACTATAAGAGTTCCTTGTAAAAAAGACCGTCTATGCATTGATTTTAGATTTTAGAGTGTTAAATGGGTAATCGTTTATGATACCCACTAGGAAATCATAAGCAATAATTGTAAAGTAGACACTGCGCTTGCCATGTTTTCTAGCCCCATCCTCCATGTACCTCAAAACCCTCCACCTCCGACAATTTCGCAACTACAAACAACAGCAAGTGGAGTTTACTGCTCCCAAAACCATTTTGGTAGGCAATAATGCCCAGGGAAAGTCAAATTTGTTAGAAGCAGTGGAGTTACTAGCAACATTGCGATCGCACCGCATGGCACGCGATCGTGATTTAATTCAAGAAGGAGCTGCTGGTGCCCAAATTCTGGCTACCCTAGAGCGAGAAACGGGTATTAGTAATCTTACCATTACCCTCCGTCGTAATAGTCGTCGTACTGTTGCCATCAATGGGGAAAATCTCCGCCGTCAAATGGACTTTCTGGGTGTTCTCAATGCCGTCCAGTTTTCCAGTTTAGATTTAGAATTAGTGCGTGGTAGTCCCGATAATCGCCGTCAATGGCTGGATATGCTCTTAATTCAGCTAGAACCCATATATACTCATATTTTACAGCAATATAGCCAAGTACTGCGTCAACGCAACGCCTTTTTGAGAACTTGTCAACAATCAGGTAAAATCCCCCAACCGCAAGAATTAGCAATTTGGAACACACAACTAGTTACCGCTGGTACCAGGGTGATGAGACGCAGAGAAAGAGCAATTCAAAGACTAGTTCCCATTGCTACCTCTTGGCATTCTCTTATCAGTGGTTGTACAGAAAAATTGCAAATCAAGTATGCTCCAAGTGTAGTCATAGAAGAAAACCAACCCCAACAAATTCAGCCAGCTTTCTTAGACAAAATTCAGCAACGAGCCATGGCAGAATTATACCAAGGCACCACCCTTGTTGGTCCCCACCGCGACGAAGTACAATTGATTATAAATAATACACCAGCTCGTCAATATGGTTCTCAAGGTCAGCAGCGAACCCTAGTACTAGCCCTAAAACTAGCAGAATTACAATTAATCGCAGAAGTAGTCGGTGAACCACCCCTGTTATTACTGGATGATGTTTTGGCAGAATTAGATCCATACCGCCAAAATCAATTACTAGATGCCATTCAAGACCGTTTTCAAACCCTAATTACTACCACTCATTTGGGTTCTTTTGATTCCCAATGGCTCAATTCCTCTCAAATACTCAGTGTTGATGCTGGAGAAATATCAAATAATGGTAATCGGTAATCGGTAATCGGTAATCGGTAATCACACATCTTGCATCAGGGTCAGAAACCGGGTTTATTGCAAATATTGAGTTCCCAAAACCCTAATTTTTCGTTGATAAACCCGGTTTCTCCATGGATAGAAAAAAGGAGTATAGCCTTTCTCAGTCTGGTGAAGTACAGATAAAATTACTAAAATTATGGCATTGCTGAATTGGAATATGAATTTACAAAATACACCTCACCCCCTTCTCCTCTCCTTACTAAGGAGAGGGGTGTCCGTAGGACGGGGTGAGGTTTTTATTTCAGATTCATAGTTATATTCAGCAACGCCAAAATTATTGTGGGGTAGGCATCCTTGCCTGCCCTTTTGTACTTCAGCAGATTAGGAAGCGCTATAACTGTTTAGATTCCTAATAAACACTATTCCCTATTCCCTATTCCCTATTCCCTGTTCCCTGTTCCCTATTCCCTGTTCCCTATTCCCTATTCCCTATTCCCTGTTCCCTATTCCCTGTTCCCTATTCCCTATTCCCTATTCCCTGTTCCCTATTCCCTGTTTCCTATTCCCTATTCCCTATTCCCTATTCCCCGTCCCCTGTATTTCTTGAAAGTAAACAAACATGATATGATAATTTAACATCCTATCTCCAACACTTTACAATATTGCCAGTACAACAATTTTTTATAAGTATGTGACTTTAGATAGTGACTAATTCTCTTTTAATTGTTAAATATATATTTACTGTCAGATAGAATATCTACCTTCCAGCAGTTGTGAATTTATTGCCATCACTAATAAATATCGAAATATGCCCGAAAATCAAAACGTATTAGATAATAATGAGATTGTCTATCTAGGT
The DNA here is from genome assembly GCA_030065825.1 of Nostocaceae cyanobacterium. GTDB lineage: Bacteria > Cyanobacteriota > Cyanobacteriia > Cyanobacteriales > Nostocaceae > JASJCY01. The sequence continues at coordinate 19,096 of JASJCY010000011.1, forward strand.
ACATCATTACAAAAAATTGAACAAAAAATACTCAAAAAAAGCGATTCTCAAGGAGGAACTAGAATTTGGTTTCAAGGAGGTGAACCTTATTTTGATGTTGTCTTTGAATTATTGAATGATGAAATAGTATGGTTTGAATTCACATTGCGTGGTAAATCCCTCTCTTGGAATAAAAAATTCCAAACATTACAAACAGGTAATACTAATGAACTGCAATTAAATGATGTCATTTTTTATGCAGCGACAAAAACAATTGAACAGGATCGAGAGATCGATTGGGAATTTGTAAATTTAGTCAAATCAATTTTGCAAACTAGGACAGATGAAAAAATATTTGCCAAAGCACTCAAAGTGTTTTGTCAATAACTCACCACTAACCCTTGCGGGTGTAGCGAAAGACATGCATCTCTCACCACTAACAATTAGTAACTGACAATTTGAGTGGATAAACTCTACTGGCTTGACCAAATTAAACCACAAGACCGCCCTCAAGTAGGTGATAAAGCTTTACATTTGGGTAGGCTTATGCAGCGTGGTTATCCGGTCATACCTGGTTTTGTAGTTTCAGCACAATTTCTACGAGATTTTCTGGAAACTCTCAATAGTTCAGAAGCTTTAGTCGCTGATTTACCCAATTCTTCTCTACATTTAGATGTCACTAATTGGCGTCAACTACAACAAGTTACTGGTCGCTTGCGTCAGGAAATTATCACAGGCACCGTAGCACCACAGTTGGTTAGTAATATTGTAGAAGCTGCAAGACTTTGGAACACCTCTAATCTCATTTTACGCCCCTCTGTTGTAGTTCCAAGTAGAACACAAGAATTTACTAATTTATCAGGGTTGCTAGAGTCAATATTTTGTCGTTGCCAACCAGAAGCCATCACACAAGGATTAAAATCTAGTTGGAATCAGATATTTCGTGCCAAAAGTTTACTATTTTGGCAAAAAGCAGGAATTAACCTCCAAAAAATTAATTTAGCAGTTTTAGTACAACCCGTCCATAGTACCATTGCCAGCGGTGTATTTAATGCTAACTCCTCAATTTGGGAAATTCAAGCTACTTGGGGATTGGGATTAGCGATCGCTCACGGTGAGTTACTACCAGATATCTACCACCTAGAACCGGAAACCGGTACTGTTAAAAAGCAACAGCTCGGTAATAAAATTTTGGGTTATACTCTGGCTGATGTCCCAGCAACTTGGCAAACTGTCCCCCTTGAGGTTTTGGAGTCAGATAATTCTGGCTTGATTGCTTGCTTGGTAAAGTCAGCACAACAACAACAGTACGCTTTATCAGCAGAATATCTGCAACAACTAATTCAACTAGCAAAACAACTTGTAGGAGAAGTCGGTGAAAACTTTACTTTAGATTGGACTATTTGCAACCAAAGCACAGATAGCAAACTTTACCTCACACAAATAACTACCCCCCAATCCGCTGTTTTTCCCAACCTAGAGCCAATTAAAGGATTGGCAGCAGCAACAGGACGAGAAACAGCAACAGCCTATGTAATTGCAAGTTCCCAACAAAAATACCAACAAATACCCCCAGGAGCAATTATAGTTGCATCCGCCATTGCCCCAGATTGGTTACCGTTTCTGCAAAATGCTGCTGGCATTGTTACCGAACAAGGAGGGTTAACCAGCCACGCAGCAATTCTAGCCAGAGAATTAAGTATTCCTGCGGTAGTAAACGCACACAATGCCACAACCTTGATTCAAACTGGAGAACAGCTATTGATTGATGGTGACAAGGGAGAAGTTTATCCCTTGAATTTGGGTAAAAGGGAACAAAAAGACAAACTGGTTCCCAATCATCGCCATTCCCAGGAAGTTAATTTACCTCAACCAAGGAGAATTTCCCCAGATAGTTCCATTCAACAGCCTGTCATTGTTACCCAACTGCTACTAAATTTAAGCCAGAACAATTTAATAGAACAAGCCCTGTCTCTACCCGTGGATGGCATTGGATTATTACGCTCAGAAATGATGGCAATGGGTTTATTGGGAGATCAACACCCCCAAAATTGGCTAGCAGCTGGACGCAAACCACAATTATTACAATCCTGGTACGATCTAATTATAGAATTTGTCCGTGCCTTTGCACCCAGACCAGTATTTTATCGCTCCCTAGATTGGCGATCTCCACAATTAGCATCCAGTCACGAAAATTTAAGCTCCCAACCACAGTCCATAGCCAAAGAACGGGGAACATACAGCTATCTCAAAAATCCCGAATTGTTTGAATTAGAATTGGCAGCTTTGGCGGCTGTACATAAAGCTGGTTACAAAAATATCCATCTCATTTTGCCTTTTGTCCGTACTGTAGAGGAATTTATTTTTTGTCGTCACAAGGTTGAGTCTGTAGGTTTAACTCAAGTAGAGCAGTTTCAGTTGTGGATTATGGCAGAAGTACCCAGCGTTTTATTTTTACTACCAGAATACGTAAAAGCCGGGGTACAGGGAATTTCCATCGGTACCAATGATTTTACCCAATTACTCCTAGGAATAGATCGAGAACAAGAACAGCTAGCACAAACATTCGATCAACCCCATCCAGCACTCATGGCTGCCATCGCTCAACTAATCCACATGGCAACAGATGCCGGAATTCCTTGCTCTATTTGCGGTCAAGCACCAGCTCTCTATCCAGAAATGATCGAATCTTTAGTAAAATGGGGTATCACCTCCATTTCCGTAGAACCAGAAGCAGTACAACGCACATATCAGGCGATCGCTCGTGCAGAACAACGAATAATTTTAGAAGCAGCCCGACGTCAACCCCTTCGCGGAAGTCAAAAGTATTTAAACCCTTAGATTACCTATTCCCTATTCCCTCTCTTGAAAAGTTGCTCATGGGGGAAACCCCCGTAGACGCGGAGCGGCTTCCCGTAGGGTAGACCGCACTTTTCGCTGTTTCCTGTTCCCTATTCCCTCTCTTGAAAAGTTGCTCATGGGGGAAACCCCCATAGACGCGGAGCGGCTTCCCGTAGGGTAGACCGCACTTTTCGCTGTTTCCTGTTCCCTATTCCCTATGTTTCTTCAGAAGTATAATAAATAGTTAGGCACACGACTCGAAGTTGTTCGGGGAAGTTGGAATGGTGAGCATAGCCATCAAATGGAGAAAGCACTATGGATCACAAATCTACTGAAAAAAATCCAAAAGTTGAAGCAACATCTGCTATCTGGCTCTGTGCTCTTGGCATGTTTGGCGCCTGTATTCCCTTAGTTGCCATTACCGAAAGTGGAATTATATTACCCCTGATGGTGATTCTTGGTGCAGGCGGTGGGACGGCTGCAGTATGGTTTGCACCCGATAAACGCCAGCCAAAAGAAGCTCATTTAACTCAGAATGTGAAGGCGTTGGAAGAACGGATGATGAATCTAGAAACAATTTATACCAGCCTTCCAGATGTCACAAAACCCCTTCCACTATCAGACACAGAACAACATTAAGCGATCGCCCCAAGGTGTCTTGCAATCAGAAACATAAATTTTCATCCTCCTCCTTCCTTGTTAAATTTTTCTGAAAATTTCAAAAATGATATTTTGCTAATAAAGAATAAAATTATTGAGAATAATTATTGTTTGGCGCAACGATATTTCAATGGTTAAAGCGCCATAGTTTCTGCTATAATAGGGGTATTCTTTGGTTTACCCTGCCATTTTTTTTATCAAGATTTCTTGACATAAAAATTATCATCATTTTATGACTAAATTTAACTTTATTCTGTCACTCTGGGAAAATAAAAAAAAAAGCCAAATTTTCAACTGTAGATAGAAAAGGGCATTTGAGCGTTTATTTTTAAACAGAATAGCTGAAATCAAGATTTTTCGTCAAAGTCTTATACTGTAAGCCAGTGGATAGATTCCATATTACCAAGGTGATTCATGTAGACGCGCTACGCGCGGCTTCTCGAAGAGAAGAGTTAAACCAAGCTAGAATAGCAGAAAATAAAACAGCAATTGAATTAAATGTTGAGTCAACAGAAAAAATATTTAACAGTTTAAAAGGGAATAAGTTGACAATTTTAAAAGCAGAAAATAAGCTGACAGAGAAACAGAAAGAAAAATTGGTGTTGCTGAATTGAAGGGCAGAATTTACAGAATATACCTCACCACGCCACTTGCTACAACGCGCTTAACCATAGCCCAGCAGTGGCTCCCCTTCCCCTCTCCTTACCCTCACCACTAAAGTCGCTACAACGGAGGAAACCTCCCTCCGGGTACTCGCTCCGCGAGAAGCAAGCTACGGTAGTTGTACCCCTACCCTACACCGAAGCTAAAGCAACGGGGAAGCAAGCTACATGGGGGAAACCCCCTTAGACGCGGTAGACGAGGGTCACTCGGCTTCTTTTGAGAGTGCGGCTAGTCTACGACAACGCCTTACGGCGTACACTCTACGAGAAGGCTTACGCCTACGAAGAGTAGACCACACTACCTCACCGCAACGCGCTGGCTCCCTAACCCCTCTCCCATTGGGAGAGGGGAAAAACAGAGGGGTATCCGCACTCAGGGGGGTGAGGTTTTTATTAAAGATTCATACATTGATTCAGCAACGTCGAAAAATTAGATAAAATCAGAGAAGCATCACCTTTAATCGGAATAATGCATTCATTGAAAGAAGAATTTCATCATCTATTTGATGAGAGTGAAAATTTAGGGTCAGGAATGTTAGGACTAATAGATTGGTTAAAGAAAGCTGCACCTTATTATCAAAAAAGTGTTAAGACAATTAAACGGTGGTTTGGAGAAATAGTAGGATATTTTGAAAGAAAAACAACCAATGATGTAGTAGAAGGAATTAATAATAAATTGAAGTTAATAAAGTGAAGTGGATTTGCCTTCAGGAATTTTCGCAACTTTGAAATTAGAGCTTTACTTTCTTGGCATTATGATATTAATTTAGCACGTTAAGTACGCAAGAACCCGAACACTTGCAAGTTGCGATCGAGTAACTGCTGTATCATGGGAAAAAAGCCGAGAAAATTGGATTTTCCCGCGCCATTTGCGCCAATCAAAACATTAAGTTTGGAGAGTGTAAGGTCACACTGAGCGATAGACTCCTTTTAAAACTATTCTCGACAGCTGTTTATCACCAATATTCCCCGTTATCGAAGAGTCTCCCAATATCCAGGGGTGTTATTTGCTGACAATCTAAAGAGTTTCCATCCACTGAATACACTTTTGTAACTCTTTTTTCATTGTCTCCTTATCCGCATGATAACGTCTTCCATGACCTGGTAAAATCCACTCAAAATTATAGTTTACTAACTTCTGCATCGACTGAATTTGTTCTTTCCAAGAATACCAACAGTAATCTTTAAAAGCATGTAATTGTTGCAATCTTGCCGACCAAGCCAAATGGTCACCTGTAAATAGAAACTTATTTTTATAGAGTAAAGCAGTGTGTCCTTTACTGTGACCAGGAATAGGAATAATTAACAAATCGGGTGTTAATTCAAAAGGTTCAAAACCAGTTAATTGAATTTCTACATCACGAAGACTAGCGGAAATATCATCCTTATGGAGGATGCGCTGACATTGAAAATGCCCTGCAAACTTTTGATGATCTGCGACATCATCTCTGTGAGTTAAATACATATAACGAATTCCCCCCATTTCTTGCAAACGCTTGACTAATGGGGGTGTAAACCGGGGAGAATCTATTAAAATATTGCCTTCTGGTAGTTGAATAAAATAGCTAGCTGCACCAAAAGATTTTTCTGAATGATAGCCGCAATGGTAAACATTTTCCTCTACCGGAATCGGAAAGCTTAACTGAGCAACTTTGATATCTTGGGGCTTTTCAACTGTACCAATGGAACTGGTAGGACAAGATAAAAGTGCTTCTAGTGCGGCTAATCTTTCGGCTTCATTGGTAGGTTGATGATGTACCGCTGATTGTTCATCCGCACGATGAAATACTTGGGGAGTCATCCAGCGACAGGTATCACAGTCAATACAGGTACTGTCTACGTAAAAATCGCCGTTGACATTTTGGGAGCGACGTTGATTTAAATGTGCCATGTTAAACCTCTTTTTTAGCCTTGCAATTAATTGCGAGGCTCATAGACTAAGTCTAACAAAATAGACACAAAAAAGCGGGAGTTGCTGAATCCATGTATGAAAATAATTTTGCATCATTCCAAAAGCCTTGTAGAGACGTAAAATTTTAGGTCTCTACACCCAGATTCATACTTCAAATCAGCAACGCCAAAAAGCGATTTATAAACTTTTGTAGCTCTCTTATTACTAACAATTTGGAGGAATCTTGTTTAGCCAAGTTTTCCACCTGGAAATAAATTTTAAGTCACCTATAAACGAAGTATGGTAAAGCTAATAACTTGCAGCATTCTCGATTAGCATCATACATCTCCTCGGAATTAATTCCAAGGCTCATAAAAAAGTACCTTAAAAGGTACTGAAAAGCATACTTAGTCTGATTTATCAGACTTTGTTTTTTAGCCTGGGATTTTAATCCTAGGCTATAGGGCAATACCGTACTGCTGCGCGTGATGCAAGCTACAGTTAAGCCTAAAAACCAAAAATACCGTAGGTTGGGGAGCCACTCCGTTGCTTTTCTCTTTGTTGTAGGAAGTGGCGGTTGAGGGACGTAGGCGTACCGCAAGCGGAACCCGTAGGGTAGCCTTCCCGTAGGGTAACCCAACAAAGTCCTGAAAATGTTGGGTTACTCTACTCTTCGAGAAAGCTTCGCTTACGAGTTGCCTCCCGACCGTCGTCTACGCTATCGCTCTACCCAACCTAGAATTCTGATTGGGTTATGATTTTATTACTCTATCCAATCTACAATTTGTAAGCAGGCTTTAAAATTTCCATTCGTGTTCCGGATCATCCAATGCAGCACGGACAGAACCTAAATTTGCCAAGTCTTTAAATGGGGAAGATTTCGCTATTTCTGTGATGGAATTCAAGGCTTGGGTTAATTGTTCGTTATTACCAGATGCCATTGCACTATCAACCACAGCAAACAAAGTGCGAAAGGTTTTGGCACGTTCATCAAAGGAGCGATCTAAATACCCGATTACTAATTCTCGTTGGGTATTAATTTGGGTGATGGTTTCTTTTTCCCAAGCTTCAATTTCTCGTCGTTTTGTTTGTTCCTGTTCGGCAATTTTGAGATAATCTGTGTATGCTGAAACCATTTTTTGAAGACATTCAGCAGGATTAAGAACTTCCTTTAATCCCAAAGTAGAAACTTTCTTAGCAGACACTTTTAGTTACCTCCCAAAGTGCGATATTTGGCTTGAATTGTTGCAGTAACGGGATTTAATTGTCCTTCGCTATCCAAAACAGGAGTTTTCATAATTTCTGCGAGTGCTTTTACTAAAAGTGCTACCTCTTGAAACTTCTTAGCATCTCTATTTTTGTTAAAGGATGGTAATGATTCAAGTTCATTTAGCTCTAAGAACGCACGGTTATTGATAGATTCCAATAAACTTTGCAACTCATTAATTCGCCGTCTTACTTGGTGCATAAAGTCCTTTGCAGCTTCAATGGTAGCAATCTCTGTATTTACCTTAGCTTCGTATTCTTTTGCTTTGGTTAAAGCTTTTTCTCCTTCACCAGCAAGTACAAAACCACCAATTAGTACAGCAGGTCCAACTGTAATACCACCTAGCACAAGAGAACCAAGTGCCATACCACCACCTCCAGCAGCTAGAGAACCACCACCAAGCCATGCTAGTGTCGCATTCCAAGCAGCAGCACCACTAAGTCCAGAAATTGCTGTTCCCGTACTTGCTACTCCTACCGAAGTGGCAAGACTCATTGCACCACCATATCCTGCTGTAGCTGCACCAATAGCTTTAGCACCACCTTTGAAAAATTGTTCAACTTCTAATACAGCTGTTTTATATTCTTTGATTTGCGGAATTGAAATACCATCCAATCCTTGTAAAAATTCCTTTTCGCTTTGTTTTGCTTTCATACGATTTTGCTCAATGAAATCAACAAAGCGTTCAATTGTACGCATCATAGTCTGAAGCTGAAATTGACCATATTCTTCAGCCAGCTTGTTAGTATCTTCCCAGTATTCTTTTAAGTCTGTAACTGCATCTTCATGACGTTTTTGAGCGCGGTTACCAATTTTCTTTGCTTCATTCATGTCGGAGATTCCAGCACCAGCTGCTCCTACCCCAACAACACCAGTACCTATAGCAATAGCACCCAAAATTAGTGGAATCATGAAATACTCCTGATTTTAATTAGTGTTTGAAAAAAGTTATCTCACTGTTTTATAGACTAGGGAAGTAACTTTATCCATATATTGAACTGATGAAGTAAAAATCACCATATTTTAATCAATAGAACTTAAAAACTTTATCAATCTACCAGATTTGTTAAAATTTTATAAACAGGCTTAATAGTATCTGTAGGGTGCGTTATGACTTTAGTCTTTAACAAAGCCATACCCGTTGGCGTAAGCCACCCTTTCAGGGTTAGGACTATAGGCACCAAAACCTTTACATAATGGTGCGTTACACTCCGCGATAACACACCCTACTTTTGTAAGCCAAAGTGCAGGCTATGCTAACAAAAATTGTGGAAATAGATGATTAAAATACAAAAATGCCCTACAGTGAATTTACCATCCGCAAGATAAAAAAAGCCTTCGATTTAACCACCGTAGAAGACGGTAGATTTCTCCCAGAAATTAACCCAATTTCACCTAGTAATACCCTCGCTGATTTTTTATCAGAAAGTCTACCTTTGGCAATAGCTACAGGTAGTGAAAAAGCACGTTCTGAATTAATTATTAGTCCTGTACTTCTAGAAGTACGAAAAATTTTACACAGAGAAATTAGCCTTTTTTCTGGTGCAGATTTTACTGTCGATCCAGCATTAGGACTTAGCGGTGTATGCGACTTTCTCCTGAGTCGTTCACCGGAACAGTTAGAAATTGAGGCTCCTGTTCTAGTAATTGTAAAAGCGAAAAAAGCAGATTTAAATGTAGGAATTGGACAATGTATTGCCGAAATGGTAGCAGCTTTAAAATTTAATGAAATTAATAATCAACATATTTCCACGGTTTATGGAAGTGTCAGTAATGGAACTGCTTGGAGATTTATGAAATTAGAAGATAAAACAGTAACCATTGATTTAACAGATTATCCACTTCCTCCGGTTGAACAAATTTTGGGAATTTTAGTATGGATGATGCAGTCAGGATAGTAAAATACCAGAATGAGTAAAGTCGTCTAAAAAAGAATAAAAAAGTTTTTTCGTCCATTTAAGTAGACTTTGACTATTAGTCTAGAAATTTATTTCTGGTTGTTCTATTCATTCACAATAATTTTTACCCCAATGTCAAAATTCCTAATTCAAAATTTACTTGCAATGGAAACATTCTCAACCATTGTAAACCCAATAGCGGTTCAGGAATTCCTTCTCCCGCTAAAACAGGAATAATATATTCTTGCTCCCCAATTACAACTTTTCCCTGATAGATATCAAAAAATTCTTCACCTCGTGCCATTTGCATAGCACGTTCACTTTCAATCTTTAACCATCCCAAACTTTGCACATCTTGGATATCAAGAGCTAACCAACCTGATGTAAAACCCGTATCTAATAAAACATCTATAGTAAATATTTCTTCATTCGCTGCAATTAAATCAATTTCAAAAATTAGCTCCCCAATTTCACTAAACCTGCCCGTGATCATATTTTTCCGCAGGTTCCTGTCTCATTTAGACGCATAATACCAATCATACCACTTGGATATTTTTGACGAGCTTTTTCTATGGCAATTTCTTCATGAGGATCGATAAAATAATCTCCACTGTTTGCTTCAATCACAATAAACCAATTGTAATGTGCCTCCATGAGTTGAGGACTAACTTTGTCAAAAATCTCCCGATAACGTTGATAACGGGCATTTTTTTCTGTTTTTTGTCTGGCTAATTCCTCTGGTGGTATTGTAAATTCCGGAAATAGCCTACCTTGACGACGATTGTGAGTTGATTTAGCTTTAGGTCGCATACTGTTGTTAATTTCCAAGACATTTATTCATTCTTCTATTATAAATAAACCCGACCTCTTGCGAAAGTCGGGTTTTCTATCACTCCAATTTTCAACCAAATTTCAACTGAGAAAATGGAATTGACTCAACAATATACTAACTACATCATGGGTGAAGGGAAGACTATCAATTACCATTCCCAAACACAACAACATCATGTAAGAAATGGAATAAAGAAATAACCCTCTAGCTAAATCTTTATCATCGGGATTTTGCAACAATTGCCAAGCTTTGTAGATAAATACTCCACCTAAATATAGTGCGATCGCCCCGTAAACAACTCCAGTCTGTCCCAAGGGATAAACTAATAACATGGTGGCAACTACGGTGATCAAGGTGTAGTACCAAATCTGGCGCACGGTGGGCAAATTTCCAGCAATTACTGGTAACATTGGTATCCCAACCTTTGCGTAATCATCCCTAATCATTAAAGCGAGCGCCCAGAAATGGGGTGGTGTCCACAGGAAGACAATGGCAAATAATAAAAGTGCTGTCCAACTTAAAGTATCTGTCACAGCTGCCCATCCTACCAGCGCCGGAATTGCCCCCGCAGCCCCGCCAATAACGATATTTTGGGTACTATGGCGTTTTAACCAATGGGTGTAAACCAATACGTAAAAAATGATGCCAGAAAAGGCGAGGAGGGCAGCTAGAAGGTTAGCAAATACTGTGAGGATGGTAAAAGATGCTATTGCTAGGAAGATGGCAAAAATCAGGGCATCTCGTGGCTGTACCCTACCGGAAGGTAAAGGACGATGGCGGGTACGCTCCATGTCATAATCAATATCTCGGTCGTAGATACAGTTGATTGTCTGAGCGCTAGCAGCGGCTAAAGTGCCACCAATAAGAGTTACTAGCAACAGCAATGGATCTACTTGTCCCTTGGCTGCAATCCACATACTGCCAGCAGTGGTGATTAACAACAAGGGGATAATTCTAGGTTTGGTTAGTTGGTAGTAACTTTGAAGTACCTGGAAAAATGTTTCGTGGTGCTTCGAGACATTTGTCTCAATCATGTTGGCACTATTTCCTTGTGTATCAGTAATTTGTGTGCTGTCGCTATTTTAGTTGTGTGATTTTCACTGCTAGGTTGCTAATGGTTGTTTTTGACTCAATATTTTCCTGAATATCACTGGTTTCAAACCGCAGAGCCACAAAGGAAAGAGAAACAGGAGAAGGGATTAGCCATTAGCATTGATAGCTACTTATGGATTTACTTGAGATTGTGTTTCTGTTGTCGCAGTAGGGATTGAGTAACTGTTGATATTACTGGTAGCTTTGGCGTCTCTGAAGCAGAGAGTGGAGAAGACTACCAAAGTAGCCAGTAAAGTGGCTCCAATGGCTTGGTGAGCAACGGTGAGTGGTTCTACTTGCAGATGTAAGCGGAAGGTGGCAAATCCCAAGAGGATTTGTAATATTAATAACCCACCAGCAAGATTTGCTAGTCGTCGTAAAGCTGGGTGTAATGCTGGTGTACGCCAAGCTAAAAAGACTACTGCGAGAGTTCCTATGGTGGGTGGTGCTAAGCCCAAAATATGCCCGTACATCACTGCACAAAGTTGATCCCCGGCAAGACATTGATGTAATGCCCAACGAGAACCCACTAAGGCACCCAGGAGACTTTGTAAGTAAACCAAAAGTGCGGCAGTCACACCCACCCAAGGTAAGTTACCAACGGTGCCAGTACCTTGATAGGGGGTGAGTGCTGTACCGATAATCAACAGGGTGGTAAAGAACAATAACGCCGTTCCCAAATGGGCAGTCACGATATCAAACCGCAACAGTTCGGTAACGGTGAGTCCTCCGAGGATGCCTTGGAAGACGATGAGAAACAGGGCAAATACAGATGCCCAAGGAAGCCATTTTGGCAAACTGCGACGAGACCACCAAGACATTCCCACCAAAGCGATGGCACTGAAACCAATCAATGCTGCATCCAGTCGGTGGAACCACTCTAGGAACACTTGCAAATTCATTTGCTGGGTGGGCACCAGTTTACCGTAACACAGGGGCCAATCTGGGCAAGCTAGCCCCGCATTCATCACCCTGGTAGCACTGCCGATCGCCATCAAAATCAAGGTGGCTACCGCAATTTTCCACACCAAACGACGAATTCTGTCCTTTGGTTCCTGCTGCTGTGCAGCCTCTAAATTTTGCTGTTCTAAGACAAATTCGCTCATGAACGATACCTTTTGCTCGCTCGGGGTGAGCAACCTAATTTCTACAACTTGTCAGTGCCGACCCATTTCCACCCTAGCGCATGGACTAGGGTGAGGATCAGCTACCAAATATACTGTGAACCACACTAGCTGCTGTTAGCAGGAAGCTTTAGAGAATTTTCAGTTTGTGTTCCACAGATTGTAACTAATTACTCTAAACTGCTATTTTGATGGCAAAAATTTGTACTGACTTAACCTTCTTTCTTCGGTATATCTCAGAAATTCTTTCTCATCAAGACTCAGAACCACTACCAAAATCTTTAGAAAAATTTCAGCATTTAGGAAGCCATGAGCTATTAGCTAGACTACCTTGGTAAATGGACAAACAAGTTTGATAAAACGTAGTAAAGTCATTAACTCGATTCACCGTGAAAATTCCAAGTTCTATCTGGACATTACTAATCGGCATTGTCCTGACCCTAGCCAGTCTCTGGTACGGTCAAAATCATGGTCTAATGCCTGTCCAAGCTTCTGAATCAGCTACCTTGGTAGATGGTCTATTCAACACGATGATGACCGTTTCTACAGGTATATTCCTGATTGTTGAAGGTGTTTTAATATACTGTGTGTTCAAATATCGGCGGCGAGCAGGTGACGATACAGACGGACCACCAATTGAGGGCAATGTACCCCTAGAAATCCTTTGGACAGCGATCCCAGCCATTATTGTTCTTGGTATATCTGTTTACAGCTTTGACGTGTATAGTTCCCTAAATGGGATCGAAGTTCACGCTGCTAACCCAGAAGCCACAACAGAAGCGCGGAGTATGCCGGGATCTGCCATTGCTGCGACTTTAAGCGATTCCCAAGGGATCAATTCTGGTGCTGTTGCCCAAAATTTCGGTATGGAAATGCCAGAAGAACCCAAACCCGCTGATTTAGAAGTTAACATCATGGGTTTGCAGTATGCCTGGATTTTTACCTATCCTGAAACAGGTGTAACCACTGGTGAGTTACACTTGCCCATTGGCAAACAGGTGGAAATCAAGATGGTAGCCAACGATGTCATCCATGCCTTCTGGGTGCCAGAATTCCGTCTTAAGCAGGATGCAATTCCCGGAAAAGAGAGCCAATTTCGCTTTACACCCACAAAAGAGGGTGATTATGCTCTAATTTGTGCGGAATTGTGCGGTCCTTACCACGGTGCCATGAGAACAACTGTTGTGGTGGAAACACCGGAAGCTTTTGACAAATGGATGCAAGAACAGCTAGTAGCCAGCAAAGAAACATTAAATCAAGCTGTTGCTGTCAATCCTACGCAAAAGTCACCATCGCAATTTTTGACTCACCACACCCACGAAATGGGCATTCAACCAGAAGTACTCCAACAAATTCATCAGCACTCATAAGTCAAACAATTTTGGATTTTGGATTTTGGATTAATCCAACTCAAGACCAAAAAAACCGGGTTTTTAAGGGCAAAATAGAGGTTCTCACTATTCGTAATTCTCAAAAAACCCGGTTTTTAGCCCAATGTGCCAACAGATAAATTTAGGTGATTGTAACATCAAAGAATTACTGGTCATCAGAACAAATGACAAATGACTAAGGACAAATGACCCAAGCAGAATTACAAGAAAAGGCTAATCAGCCAACTCACTCCTCAGAACATAGGGAGAGAAAATGGACAGATTACTTTACATTCAATACCGACCATAAGGTAATTGCAGTTCAATACCTAGTTACAACCTTCATTTTTTACTGCATTGGTGGTGTTTTAGCTGACTTGGTACGTACCGAGTTACGCACACCCGATGTTGATTTTGTTAGCCCGGAATTATACAACGGTTTATTTACCCTGCACGCCACAGTAATGATTTTCCTGTGGATTGTGCCCGCAGGTGCCGGATTTGCCAATTTCTTGATCCCGTTAATGATTGGGGCAGAGGATATGGCATTTCCCCGTTTAAATGCCCTGGCATTTTGGATTCTTCCCCCCTCTGGATTGTTACTAATTAGCAGTTTGATAGTGGGTGATGCACCGGATGCTGGTTGGACTTCCTATCCCCCTCTCAGCTTGATGACGGGTACGGTGGGTGAAGCCATTTGGATTGCTAGCGTCCTGCTGCTGGGTACGTCATCGATTTTGGGGGCAATTAATTTCCTGGTGACATTGCTGAAGATGCGCATTCCCAGCATGAAATTCAACCAAATGCCTCTATTTTGCTGGGCAATGCTGGCTACCTCATCTTTGGTACTGATATCAACCCCAGTACTCGCAGGTGCTTTAATTCTGCTTTCCTTCGACCTCATCGCAGGTACAGCATTTTTCAATCCCACTGGTGGTGGTGACCCCGTAGTTTACCAACACATGTTCTGGTTCTACTCCCACCCAGCGGTTTACATCATGGTTTTGCCCTTCTTTGGGGTAATTTCGGAAGTAATTCCAGTTCATTCCCGCAAACCGATTTTTGGCTATCAAGCGATCGCCTACTCTTCTTTAGCAATTAGCTTCTTAGGACTAATTGTTTGGGCACATCACATGTTTACTAGTGGTGTTCCTGGTTGGTTGCGGATGTTCTTTATGATCACCACCATGATCATCGCTGTACCCACAGGGATCAAAATATTTAGCTGGTTAGCGACCATGTGGGGTGGCAAAATCCGCCTCAACAGCGCCATGTTATTCGCCATCGGCTTTGTGGCTACCTTCGTAATTGGCGGTATCACTGGCGTGATGTTAGCATCCGTACCCTTTGATATCCACGTCCACGACACCTATTTTGTGGTCGCACACCTACACTACGTCCTCTTTGGGGGTGCGGTCTTCGGGATTTTCGCCGGTTACTATCACTGGTTCCCCAAAATCACCGGACGCATGATTAACGAATTTTGGGGTCGGGTTCACTTTGCACTCACATTTGTGGGTATGAACATGACCTTCTTACCCATGCACAAATTGGGAATGCTGGGTATGAACCGTCGCGTTGCCCAATACGACCCCCAATTTACCGACCTCAATCAAATCTGTACCTACGGTTCCTATCTCCTGGCAATTTCCACATTCCCCTTCATTATTAATGTGATTTGGAGTTGGATCGCTGGGGAAAAAGCAGGTAGTAATCCTTGGAATGCCCTCACCCTGGAGTGGACAACCTCTTCACCCCCACCGATTGAGAACTTTGACAAACCCCCTGTACTGTTAACCGGACCCTATGACTATGGTGTTCACCAGAAAAAACCAGAAGCCATAGCCGAACCGGAACCCGCAGTCACAGCAAACACCTAAACCAGAAACCGGGTTTATAAACACAAAATTAGGATTTTACCAGGTGATTATTGCCAATAAACCCGGTTTCTTGGAAATGATGAATTTTTGAATGTTCATCATTCATAACTCATAATTCAGAACTGATCACTTAATAAAGATTTATGCAAAGTCAAACAATTGACCCAGCGAAGACAGCACAAAATTATCACCATGCTGCTACAGCAGAAGCCCATGCAGAACATCCAGACCTGCGGATGTTTGGATTAATTGTCTTCCTGATTGCCGAGGGAATGATTTTTATGGGTATGTTTGGAGCATACCTTACTTTTCGTTCCGCATTACCAGTATGGCCCCCAGAAGGGGTGGAAAGGGAATTATTGCTTCCCGGAATCAACACCATTATTCTGATTTCCAGCAGCTTTGTCATCCACAATGCGGATACAGCCATCAAAAAGAATAATGTCAAGGGAATGCAACTGTGGTTTGCCCTCACTGCCATTATGGGTATCATTTTCTTAAGTGGGCAGTTGTATGAATACAGTCATCTGGAATTTGGTTTAACCACCAATTTGTTTGCTAGCGCGTTTTACGTCTTGACTGGCTTCCACGGATTACACGTTACCGTGGGTGTGTTAGCAATTCTGGCTGTGTTGTGGCGATCGCTCAAAAAAGACCACTACAGTAGCGAAAAGCATTTTGGTATTGAAGCAGCGGAAATCTACTGGCACTTTGTGGACGTAATTTGGATTGTCCTGTTTATCTTGCTGTATTTGTTGTAAGTTAATTGCAGCATATATGATTACGTAGGGGCACAGCAATGCTGTGCCCCTACGTATACACAAATTATAAAGCGGGCTTAATCAGGGAGTTTGAAAATTTGACTGCAACAGTCTACTTGACAGCAAGTTTAGCATCCAATTCCAGAAGGTAAGGAGCAACAAATCCCCTGTATTCTTTCTTCGTTGCTTCTGGTAAATCTTTCCATCCTGTAATCCTACCACGACACTTTGGCGAACCACACATACACTCCGGCGGAAAATAGTTAACGGTATAATTGCGCATAGCATAATCAAAAGTTATCTCTTCCTGTGGACTGATGTCTTTTATAGCAACAAAGTCATGTCCACCAGTTTCATTTACTTTGATGCCGCAATTTGGTTCGCAAGAATGATTGACTTTGGAAATTAGTCCAGCATGACGAACCCATTTATTTTCAGCTACTTGAGAAGCGTGGGAGTCATTTTGTTCTAACACTTTTTCAATCATCCCAACCATAACAGTTTCACCAGCCTTAAATGGTTTGAGAGCAAAAATTCCTTCTCCTTTTCCTGGAACTTCTTTTGATTCAACAAAACTATTCATCTTAATTTATTGCCAAAAAAAATCTGTTAGTAAATTATCATGATTTTATGAGCATGTGAAGAAACTAGTTTGAAAAATATGCAAATCCCCACTTTTTGGCAAACAATACTTGCGGAAGAATTAACCAAACCTTATTTCCAACAACTCCAAAACTTCCTCCAGCAAGAAAGAGAAAGCCAAACAATTTTTCCACCCGAGGAAGATGTTTTTTCAGCCTTAAAATTAACTCCTTATGAACAAGTAAATGTCTTCTTGTTAGGACAAGATCCCTACCATGATGACAACCAAGCACATGGATTATGTTTTTCCGTGAAACCTGGAATTAAACCACCACCATCTCTGGCAAATATATATAAAGAACTTCAAGAGGATGTCGGCTTTAAAATTCCCAACAATGGATATTTAGTCCCTTGGGCAAAACAGGGAATTTTGATGTTAAATGCAGTATTAACTGTGCGGGCACATACACCCAATTCCCATAAAAACAAAGGCTGGGAAAAATTCACCGATGCCATAATTACTAAAGTTAATCAAAAACAAAATCCAGTTATATTTGTCCTTTGGGGAACCTACGCACAAAAGAAAATCAAGTTAATAGATACAGAAAAACATACAATTATTCAATCTGCCCATCCTTCCCCTCTATCGGCTCGCAGAGGCTTTTTTGGTAGTAAACCCTTTTCTAGTATTAACTCAGCTTTACGCTCCTTTGGTAAGCCGGAAATTGATTGGCAAATTCCTGATATAGCAATTTGATTAGGGAATAGGGAACAGGGAACGGGGAACAGGGAACGGGGAACAGGGAAGAAGGAATAAATCCCCGATCAAACCTAGATTTATGGGTTTTGCACTATGGCAAAATTATCACACTGCCAAAAACTTTTGAATCACCTCTTGAGAAAGTTCACGAGTAGAACCAGAAGCAACAATTCCCCCTTTTTGCATGGCGTAGTATTTATCTGCTTGGCGAACAAAATTTAGATTTTGTTCCACTAAAAGCACCGAAATTCTTGTAGACTCAATAATACGACGAATAGCGGCTTCAATTTCGAGAATAATCGAGGGTTGGATACCTTCGGTGGGTTCGTCGAGGAGAAGTAACTGGGGTTTACCCATTAAAGCACGAGCGATCGCCAATTGTTGTTGTTGTCCCCCACTCAAATCCCCTCCCATGCGATACAGCATGGTTTTTAAGACGGGAAACAGGGTAAAAATATCTTCTGCAATTTCTTCTTTACCATTTCTACCATGGGGACGAGCTTCTAATCCCAGCAACAAATTATCCTTTACCGTTACCCGAGGGATAATTTCTCTTCCTTGAGGAACGTAACCAATCCCTAATCTTGCTCGTCGATCTATGGATTTATTTATAATAGGTTGACCTGCAAAATTAATGGTTCCGGTGCGCGGTTTGAGTAACCCCATAATAGTTTTTAGCAAGGTAGTTTTACCCACACCATTACGTCCAATTAGACAAACCATTTGTCCTGGGAGTACATTTAAATCCACGTTGCGGAGGATATGACTTTCTCCGTAATAAACATTGAGGTTAGAAACTTGCAACATGGGATGAGTTGGGGCTGTTTCTGTTGAAATTAATTGGTTATTTATATTCATTAATTAGGGCTTGTTGTAAAAGTCTTATGGTTAGGATAGGGAACGGGGAACAGGGAACAATTTCATCACTTAATTTTCGCTTTTTACCTAGGAGTATCCCACAAAAGTGCAAGGTTTTTGAGTATTTGTCATTTGTCATTGGTAAAGGTTTCAGGGTTATTTACGTTTCGTAATATAGTTGTGTTTATTTCCTCCTACTTACTTTTCCTAATATTATTTCTTAATATTGCCTATGAACCCCTGTTCCCTGTTCCCTGTTCCCTTTTACAATAAATACGTTAGAGCCATTAATAATTAACAATTGAAATCAGTTTTCCATTTCTACTCGCTTTACTACCTCTGGAGGTAGATTAAGAAGCTGAATTAGTTTTTCGTAAGCTGCGGCTTCTTCCTGATTAATCATGGGTTCATTGGGAGTGCGGGAACTAATTTTAATTACTTCATAGCCTAATTTCAAAATTAACTCTCGTTCTTCCGGGCTTTCTATTTTAGTAACTAACTCTTCAATTGGAATATTTTGGGCTAAATAATTCCGCAATTCCTGTTGTAATTCTTCTGGTTGTGCTTCTGTAGATAAAAGTTGACTGAAACGGGATAGAATTAATGCCTCTTGTTCCGGTGCAAAATATCCATCTGACCAAGCCATGGCTGCTACAATTCGCAGCATTTTCATTTGATGGGGGGTAATAGATGGCTTTTTTCCCAGATAAACTTCAATTACCCGGGGGTCATTTTGCACTTCATCCATAGTACCTTCACAAAGTACCGAACCTTGATGTAAAACCGTCACCTGACGAGCAATTTGGCGGACAAATTCCATATCATGTTCAATGACAATAATAGAATGACTTTGTGCTAAAGCTAATAATAATGCCCCGACATTTTCTGTCTCTTCATCAGTTAACCCCGCTACAGGTTCATCTACTAGCAATAAATCTGGTGATTGGGCAACTAACATGCCAATTTCTAATCTTTGTTTTTCCCCATGAGAAAGCAATTGGGCTTGTAAATTTGCCTTTGCTTCTAAACCAATAGTTGACAACAAACTGGATGTATTGCGGCGTTCAGAAGAGGAAGGACGATTTAATAGGGTAGAAAAAACAGTTTTATGGCGATTACAGACTAAATCTAAATTTTCTTTTACTGTTAAATTAAGATAAACTCGTGGGGTTTGAAACTTACGTCCAATTCCCAGACGAGCAATTTTATATTCTGGTATATGCCGTAAATTTCGCCCAGCAAATAATACCCGTCCTTGGGTTGGTTGTACCTTCCCTGTAATTACATCCAGAAAAGTGGTTTTTCCTGCCCCATTGGGACCAATAATTACCCGTAACTCCCCAGTATCCATACTAAAATTTAACTGGTCGAGGGCTTTAAAACCATCAAAACTAACCGTTAAATTCTCAATTTCTAATATTTTATTTTTACTCATTATTTCATACTTAATATTTAATATTTAATACTTAATACTTCATCCTTCATCCTTCAATTCTTCTCTCTCCTGGTTCACCTGTGGATCTGCTTCTAAACTTGGATAAGTAACCACACGTCTCTTGCGTAATCCCAACAGTGTTCGCACTTTATCCATTCCCCAATCACGCACCCATCCTACAATTCCATTGGGAAGGGCTGTGACAACAATTAAAAATAGTGCCCCTTGAAAAAATAGCCAAACTTCCGGAAATTCTTCACTTAAGAATGTTCTTCCTAACCTAACTAATAGAGTTCCTACAATTGCCCCAATTAGAGTCGCTCTTCCCCCCACAGCCACCCAAATCACCATTTCGATGGAAAAAGCCACATCCATGAAGCTAGGGGTAATAATTCCCGTTTGCACCGTATAAAGCGCCCCAGCTACTCCTGCAATGCCTCCAGAAACCGCAAACACCAATACCTTAAACCCTGTAGGATTGTAGCCAAAAAAGCGTACCCGCGTTTCATCATCGCGAATGGCAATTAACAAACGCCCAAAACGTCCACTGGTTAGCCAGCGACATAGCAGATAAGCAACAACTAAAAATAGAACAGTTAATTCATAAAATATCAACTGTGCTTGATCTGAACCTGCTAGCATTCCAAAAATAGTTTCTGTATCAGTTTTTAGTCCATTGGTGCCGTTAATTAACTTTTGTTGTCCATTGAAAAAATTGA
Organism: Nostocaceae cyanobacterium; assembly: GCA_030065825.1. Lineage (GTDB taxonomy): Bacteria > Cyanobacteriota > Cyanobacteriia > Cyanobacteriales > Nostocaceae > JASJCY01. Next base: position 39,707 of record JASJCY010000011.1, read on the forward strand.
AGAAAACTAATAATGCTGCTTGGGTTAAAATTGAGAAATAAACTCCTTTAATGCGGTTACGAAATACTAAATATCCCAACAATCCGGCGATGAGACTGGGAATTAAAATAATCGCAATTAGGGTAAAGGGAAAAGAGTGAAAAGGTTTCCAAAACCAAGGCAATTCATCAACCCCATAAAGGGTAAAGAATTCTGGAATTTCCCCTTGGGGTAATTGTAATTTTAGATGCATGGCTAAACCATAGCCACCAAGAGCAAAAAATATGCCGTGTCCTAAACTCAGGAGTCCAGTATAGCCCCAGATGAGGTCAATGCCGAGAGCAACAATTGATAATGCCAAAAACCTTCCTAACAGTTTCAGCCGAAATTCGGGAAGGACAGCAGGCATAATTAAGGCAAAAAATAAGGCTAACACCAGAATGAAAAATCCTTCTATCATCAGCTTTCGTCGCTGATGATTTTTTTGAATTTTTCCTTTAATTGCTGTATTTAAATTCATAATTTATAGTTTTAAATTCGCCTTTTAAGTTTTGAATTGGCGATTTATATAGCGGATTGCAACCGGGTGGAATACAAACCTCACCACGCCACTTGCTACAACGCGCTTAACCATAGCCCAGCAGTGGCTCCCCTTCCCCTCTCCTTATTAAGGAGAGGGGTGGCTTTAGCCGGGGTGAGGTGTATTCTATTCACTTCAAAATCGCTATAATTCAGCAGTCCGACCTTTTTGTGGGAAAATTCCTGAAGGTTTCACTTGCAAAAAGGCAATAATTAGTACAAATATCATCACTTTTGCCATACTGGTGTTTGCAAAGAATGTCAAAAAATCTGTCAACGGCTTCAGGGTTTCTACTGGCATCAGTAATAGTGCCATAGTTCCAGAACCAATCAGGTAATTGAGAATGCCAATTACCAAAGCAGCGACAATAGTTCCCAGCAGATTTCCCACTCCACCCACAACTACGACCATAAAAGTATCAACAATATAGTTTTGACCCGTATTCGGTCCCACAGAACCGAGTAAGGCGATCGCACACCCAGCGATTCCTGCTAACCCAGAACCCAAGGCAAAGGTGAGGGCATCTACCTTAGCGGTAGGAATTCCTAAACAGGCACTCATAGAACGATTTTGGGTAACAGCACGAATCCGCAACCCCCAATTAGAACGATTCAAAAACCAATAAGTGCCTATTAAACAAATAATTGTTAAAACAATAATAAAAATGCGACTGTAGGGGAGTTGAAAATTGCCTAAAGGGAATCCTCCTCTCAGCCATGCAGGGGCTGTTACATCCACATTTCTGGCACTAAACCAGGGTTTTGTGAATGACTGGTCTGTTTGTCCTAGAAATACTCCAGCAACAGCCGCAATGCCTAAACATAGAGGCAGAAATAAGGCAATTGCCCAATTACGAATTCTCTGCCAATCTAGGCGAATACTGACAATTTTTAGTCCCCCAAAAAACAGAAGACAAAATAATATAATGGCAATAACTAATGCCCAATTAACACTACGGACAAACTGCCGTAAAATTAGGCTAACTCCCCAAGTTGCCAATAAAGTTTCTAAAGGTCGTCCATAAAGATAGCGAATCACCCCTCTTTCTAAAATTAATCCTGTTAATGCTGCAACAACAAAAGCCAGAGGAATTGCAGCCAAAATATAAAAGTCAAACCAGGGGTTTCCCAAAATTTTGAAGCCATTTTGCACCACAAAAGTAGTGTATGCTCCTAGCATCATCAATTCACCATGGGCAAGATTAATTACCCCCATTAGTCCAAAAACAATTGCTAATCCTAGGGCAGCAATTAGCAATACTGAACCAATACTAATGCCGTTAAATAAACTTTCAAAGAGTGGTAACACTTGCGATTTTATATTTTGGATTAAGGGAATAGGGAATAGGGAATAGGGAATAGGGAATAGGGAATAGGGAATAGGGAATAGGGAACAGAAAAATTTCCTAACCCAAAGGTTCCTATGTTCTAGTTACCAGCGTCACGCTGGTAACTAGGGGAGTTGAGGCTCTGCCTCCTGGTTAGATAAGTTCTAAGTACTTTTTATCTGATAACTTGCACCATTCTCAATCAGAGCCAGAGGTTTCTATGTTCTGGTTACCAGCGTCACGCTGGTAACTAGGGTTTGGAGGTTCTGCCTCCTCGTTATCCTTTTTGGAAGTGCAAGTTGTTAGTTTTAGGTAAAGTTCCAGTCAAAAACCTCATAAAGCTTGCTATGCAAGGGAAATTATGCTTCTTTCCCTGTTCCCTGTTCCCCGTTCCCTCTTCCAGACTGTTCATAAGTAGAGCCAAAAAATTAGCTTCCTTGAACCTTGTACTTACCTCCCTTATTGGGATCAGTCCAGTCGCAAGCATAACCTTTAGTTGCACTCACGTATTGATTCCAGGGAATGGGATTAACCGGACCGTTTGATGTCCAGATAATGTTAAATAAACCATCATCTCTAACTTGCCCAATACGCACAGTTTTGGAAATGTGATGATTGGGGGACATCTGCACAAGTCCTTCTGGTGCATTAAACTTCTGACCAATAGCAGCTTTGCGGATAGCTTCTAAGTCATCAGCAGTTCCTGCTTTTTCTACTGCCTGTTTCCAGAGATAAACCATGATGTACGCTGCTTCCATGGGATCGTTGGTGACTCGATCCTTGCCGTACTCAGCTTTAAAAGCCTTAACAAACTTCTTGTTAGCAGGAGTATCCACTGTTTGGAAGTAATTCCAAGCAGCATAATGACCGACGAGAAAATCCTTACCGATTTGCCGCACTTCCTCTTCAGCAATACTCACCGACATCACGGGATATTTATCGGGACCAAGTCCTGCACCCTGCATCTGTTTGAAGAAGGCAACGTTACTATCCCCATTAAGGCTATTAAAGATTACACCCCCATTAGGTAGAGCTTGTTTGATTTTCGTAATAATTGGGGTAACTTCTGTGTTCCCCAGGGGCAAATAATCTTCACCAACGGTTTTGCCACCTTTGGCTTTCAGTTGCTCTTTAATAATGGTGTTGGCTGTGCGGGGGAAAACGTAGTCAGAACCAACCAGGAAAAACTCTTTACCTTTGTTTTGAAGCAGCCAATCAACCGCAGGTTCAATTTGCTGGTTGGGAGCAGCACCTGTGTAGAAGATATTTTTGGAACATTCTTGACCTTCATACTGAACCGGATACCAAAGCATGTGGTTTTTCGACTCAAACACATCCTTAACTGCTTTGCGGCTAGCAGAAGTCCAACATCCAAAGATGGTCCTGACTTTGTCTTTATCAATCAGCTTTTCTGCTTTCTCTGCAAAAGTGGGCCAGTCAGAAGCTCCATCTTCCTTCACAACCTCAATTTGCTTCCCGAGAACCCCTCCTGCTTTGTTGATTTCCTTAATTGCTAGCAGTTCAGCATCCACCACCGTCGTTTCACTAATTGCCATCGTGCCACTGAGGGAGTGGAGAATGCCGACTTTGATTGTATCCCCACTACTTGCTGCTACGGGAACCGCTGAATTTCCTGGGGTTTCTGAGGTTGTGGAGGTAGTCTCATTACTTCCACAGGCTTTGAGAAGCAAACTGGTTCCCAAAGTAGCAGAACCATAGAGTAAAAATTTCCTTCGTCCTAATCTTTTTGCCATCAAAACTTGTTATTAAAGGTAAAATCAAACAATGATTATGATATTGAAGAATTTTACCAGCAAATTGTAGTTGAGTATACAAAAATATACTTACCGCAATACTCCCGTTGTTGTAGTCCATAGGCTTAATACAGGCTTCTTCCTTACGGAAATAAGTAGGAGTCCCCTAGACTGGCTATTTTCTCAGTCTTTGCTTGCAGAACCGTAATCTCCGACCGGACTCAAATCAAATTGTTACATTGTGTGTATTAAAACCTTCTATCCAGTGCTTGAACAGCTTTACTGATAACTGATAACTATTAAATAAGATTTTGGTAAGTTACTGAAGCAATAATATCGTTGAAGTCCCGGTCTCCTCCACCGAACAGATCCTCAAATCCAAAGATATTTTTATCCCCACTTCCTAACTGCATGATGTGAATTTCCTTGTCGGGATTCGCTTCCGTAAAAGAGAAATAAGCTAATGGTCCACCATCCACTCTGTTGTCAGGATTTTGAGAGAGAAACTCGCTAACATCGGCATCAGCAATCAAAAATAGCCCTAACACCTGTCCTCCCTGTAAGTCCACAGTTGTGGAACTAGTACCGTTATTATTAGGAGCAGATAAAGTAATAGCACGTTCAACAGCAGCTTGGGAATAGCCTATATCTCCAGGTTTAAAGTCAATGATGCGATCGCCATTAATGTCGATTCCACCTGTGAGGTCATCTACTGCATAAACCCCAATGGTGTTTTGAAAATCTGCTACGCGAGAGAGATTAATTTCTGCCTGCACCCGGTTGGTTGAGTTACCGGGAGTAACTAGAACTGGTGTAGGACTGATTTCAAAACTTACTGTTTCCCCTTGACTATCTGTAAACTGGAGTTGGTTATAACCGGTTCCTTCACTGATTGCTATCTGGCTGTTGTTATCTGTGGAGAAGGTCGTCTGAGTGCCATCACTGAGGTAAAAGATATTGAAACCAGTTATCAAAGTAGCTGATTGCAGTTGAGAAATTGATTCTCCTTCGGAAACCACAAAGTCCCCTTGGGCATTTTCACGGGTGAGGACATTGCTAGAATTGCTCTGATTCCCATTGAAAATCGCCTGCTTGCGGTTTAAAATTACTGTTTGGTAATTTGGGTCATCCGGGTTGAGATCGATGATTCCATCGCCATCCAGGTCTAATCCACCGTTGGCATCATCTACAGCAATAAAGCCAAACTCATAATTTCGGGCAGAACTTTGCAACCAACGTACTTGAATTTGGGCACTAGCAGACTTGTTGGCTTGAAATACACCACCGCTTTGGCTTAGACGGAATAAAGGCTGAATATTGAGGTCAACTTTGGCTGGCTGTTCAGCGTATACTGTCCCGTCTGAACCATTCCAACCAAAGCTAGTGTTACCAATAAAATCTGTTACTGGGATGAAGGTAAGATTGTCTAGTTCTGCGACTTCAATTTCTTGACCTAAAGTAACTACTGTGTCACCAAGTTTTAGGGTACCGTTGTCAGGGAGAGAAGTAATTTGAATTTTACTTAGAGAATTGTCATCTGTGTCGTTGAAGACATCGTTGAAAAGGTCGTTGAAGGCATAAATAAAGTCAGCAGCCGCAAATACAATTACAGTATCTTCATCTTGTTGCTTTTTGATATCACTGACACTGCGTGCTTCGTTACGGTCAATAACAATGAAGCTATCTACACTCATTGTGATATCACTACCAGATGAACCGCCACCTGTACTAACTGCTGTAATTGAACTGCCATTAGTTAAAATCAGATCCGATGCATCAACTGTGATATTACCACCAACTGAACCCCCACCTATATCACCTGTTGTAATTGAACTGCCATCACGAGGTTTTAGAATGAGTTCCGATACAACATTAATTGTGATATTACCAGCATCTGAACTGCTATTAGTAACATCGCCATTGTTAAGGCTACTTGAATCAACTGTTGTAATTAAATTGCCACTTGTACCATGGGGAACTATGAGTCTATTTGCATTAATTTGAATTGAACCGTCATTTAAACCATTGTTATTGCCACTGGCAACAATAATCTCAACCGTGTTACTAGCATTGATAGTAGCTGAGTTCCAATTTATTGCCCCCAGAGTAGTAAAACTACTGGCATCAATTAGACCATCTGTACCAATGAAATTGAGTTCACCAGACGATGCAACAGCAGCAATCTTGATGTTATCCCCTGTAATTGAAGCAATATCAATATCATTTCCAACCTGAATTTCACCACCTACTAAAGAGAGAGTTTTAGCAACTTCAAAATCCTGGCTGAAAACTTGGAGTGTACCAATCTCTGTATCTAGAAAACCTAAACCTACCGGATCAGCATCAGATGCGACTTCTCCTGCTTGTGGTTGTGCATAAAAGCGTTCATTTTCCCCCAACTTCAAATAATCCGCAGTTGAAGCATGAAAATCCCCTGGAACCTGTAAAATTGCTCCAGTATCAAATACCACTCCCGCAGGATTGATAAAGTAAATATTGGCACCAGAAATTTCTGACCTAATTAAGCCGTTAATAGAAGAGACATCATTTCCAGTGACACGGATAATGATATTTTGGACATTATCTAATCCTGCTGATGCTGCAAAAGTCGCACTCCCAGCTTCTGGGATATTGAACTCACTAAAACTAAAGAAAAGATTATCCCTAACTGGAGTACCACCAGTAATAGTAAATTCCCTTCCGTTTGGTGTGATACTGACATCAGTGGTCTCATCTAGAGAATCGATGACAATTAAAGAAGCCATTTCTGTAGCCAAGAGATTATACCTATTAAAATGAACAATTTGGATACCTATATAGTTCCCTTAGTTCCCTTGTTCCTTTCATTAATAGGCATATTGCTAGAAAAATTGTTTTTTTGGACAAAAGTAGTTAAATAAGTTCAAAAGTCAATCATTGACTCCTCTTTTCTTCTTCCTTCCTCTACGTTCTCTCTCTTGAAAAGTTGCTCTTGCAGGAAACCACGCCACTTCTCTCAACGCGGGGAACCCGCGCACGAGAGTGGCTCCACAAGACCGCACTTTTCGCTGCGTCTCTGTGGTTTTTTCTTTCTTCTGGTGGAATACCAAACAATAAATTATGCCAAATTGTAGGGGCGCGGTTTCCGCGCCCCTACGAATGATACAATTGGTAAATTGAGGTTTGGAATATTTTCTTATTTGCAAGTCCCTTATATTTCAGTGCAATCGGAAAATTTCCTACTACATCCTCAATTACCACCACTTCAATTGCAAATAACCCCGTTCTGGTTCACTTAGTTCCTCATCTGTCAACCAATCTACAAGTTTATACGTACCAAAAATATAATCCCACCAGTCCACAGCTAAACCAAAATTATGCTCCCACATGCCATACTTATGATGCACATAGTGAACAGGCATTTTCATCCAAAAACACTTAGTGGGATTTTCATGCTGTAATTGATGGGCATAGGCAGAAAAAGCAGCGTAACATAAAGCACCCATAAACCAACCTAACCCGGCATCCCAAGCGTAGAAAAACACTAAGCACATAGCTATCAAACTACCCTTAATATAATCCCGAAACTCCCACACAACCCCCTGTCCTTCATTGCGTTTGTGATGATCCCGGTGACGTTCACCAATGCGGGGGGAAACATGCATCAAGCGATGCATCCAATATTCAACGAAACTCGCGAATACAAACGCGACAATAAAAAAGATTGCAAATCTGGTAATTATTAATAATGGATTCATTTTATATATCCTTATTTTGCAGTAAAGTTTAGGGTGTAGGGTGGGGAGTGACGTAAGAAACCGGGTTTCTTCTGGACTAAGTAGGGAAATTTTGGGTGTTTTGCCCAAAGAAACCCGGTTTCTCGGACTGTACGAGAAGGATAGTGCTGCATTGCCCACCCTAATGTAATTTTTCCACTATCTCCTTCAAAGTTTGAGACACGGAACGGGGTTGCCAACCTAACTCTTGCCGTGCTTTACTCGCATCTATACGCACGCAACGGTCATATATATAATGCACCCTCTCCCGACTTATGGGAGGATTCCAATTCAAAACCCGTCCCATAACGTCAAGTATATTACCCCCAACCCTGACTAAAGGTTCCGGTACTTCCACGGGGACAGGAATACCAGTTTCTTGACTCAGTATGGCAAACATTTCTCGGCTGGGAACTTCCCCCGCAGAAATAATGTAATGTTCTCCCGGTTTTGCTTTTTGTGCAGCTAATATCATCGCATCAACCAAATCATCCACATGGACAATACCAGTAATGCGATCGCCACCCACCCACAATTTCATCCCACCCCGCAAAAATAGCTGAATTGCTGGTCCAAAATGAGGGTCATCAGCACCAAATATACCAGAAGGCATGACACTAACTACAGGTAAACCCCCGGCAACGGCTTGATTTACAAGTTCCTGTGCCTTATACTTAGTGCGATCGTAAGCTGAGGAAAAGTCTTTCTGGGTTCTTTGGAAGGTTTCATTGACTACCTTTCCTTGGGTATCGCCATACACCCCAATGGTGCTACAGTAAACCATTTTGGAGATAGAGGTTTCTTTTGCTACTTCTAAGACCGCTTCAGTTCCCTGGACATTCACCCGTTCCATTTCTTGGGAATTGACTAAACCTATTTCCACATAAGCTGCGGTGTGAAAGACAGTATCAACTCCCTCCATGGCTTTACCTAAAGCGTTGCGGTCGGTAATGTCTCCATAAACCAATTCCACCCCAGTATTTGCAAGCCTAGCTAAATTGCTGGATTGACGCACAAATCCCACTACTGAGTCTCCTTGGTTTTGTAGCGCTTTTACCAAATGGGAACCCGTAAATCCACTAGCACCCGTAACTAAAACCTTCATAGCGCTTTCTCGTAAACCCTGTAAGTTTTGTAAATTTTGCCACCAGAAGCTTCAATGATCTTGCGGGAGGGCATATTATCTTCCCATATCCAAGAAAGTTCAGCCCGTTTATAAGGCTTACCCTTTTTGATTCCTCCCTGCATACCCAGATAAATTAATGCCAAGGAAACCATTTTACGGCGATATTCTGGAAGGGAAGCCAAAGCAATCACCCTTGCTTGATCTATCTGACGACGATACCAGAGAAATTTGAGAATACCCAACCAGTTAAGTTTACCGTTGACGTGTTTCAGGGCAATATTATAGTCAGGTAAACCCATCCAAAAGCCAATCATCTTACCGTTATCTTCCGCAACTGGGAAGACATCTGGATCTACCAACTGCTGCAAATCCTTGGCTTCTTCCAGAAATTCTGATTCGGTGCGGGGGGTAGAACTCCAGTTATAAGCAAAAGCGGTGTTAAATAGATGATAGAGACTGCGACAGTCTTGTTCAAAGGCTTCCCCTTTGGTATAGATAGGACGAAAGGTAATGCCAGATTTACAAGCAATGCGATAGCCTTTGGCAAATTTTTCCGAGAGACTTTGATCTACAGAAAAATCGTAAGCATAGGCATCTTTTGCATTCTCCCAACCGTCTTTTTCCATATATTGTGGATAGTAAGGTGGATTATAGGGCATCATCATGACTGGTGGTGAATCGAAGCCATCCACCAAGAAAAGACAGCCATTATGAGTTGAGAGATTAATTGGTCCCCTGATGGCTGTCATCCCGCGATCGCGCAACCACTGGGAAGCTGTTTCTAACAATGCTTGGGCTACTTCAAAATCTTCTATACATTCAAAATAGCCAAACAGTCCGATATTCTTCTCTTCTCGTTCAATTAGTCGTTGATTGATTGCTGCAACAATTCGTCCTAGAGGTTCTCCTGAATCTTTCCCCACAGCGATAAACTGTTGAAGTTGTCCGTATTGTAAAAAAGGAGTATTTGGGGCTAGTTGTTTAGCAATACTACTACGTATTGGTGGCACCCAATTTCGATCATTTTTATAGACTTTGGCAGGAATATCAAGGAAAGTTTCCCTGTCTGAGTCAGTACTAACAGCTTTAATCTCAAATTTGGTAGGTATATCCATGATTTCCAAAGGGGGAAAATTGAAAATTGAAAATTAATTATTAATTATTAATTATTAATAAATGGTAACTTTCAATTATTAAATTCTTTTAATTGCTAAAGTCTCTCAACTCCTAATTTTTAACTCTACCCCTAGTGGGCGCAAGCTTTGCGCCCCTACAAACTTGATGCCTGGTGGGTGCAAGCTTTGCGTCCCTACAAACTTCTAACTCCTTAAGCAGTAGCTACGGTTGCTGGTTTATACAAGTCTTCCCGTGTTTTTACTAATGCTTCAACCAATATATCCATCTGTTCTTTGGTATGCAAAGCATTAGCGGTGATTCGCAGACGGGGTTTAGCAATAAACCAAATTGCAGATACCCAAACACCATATTTTTCCATGAGATGACGAGCAAAGGCTTTAGGATTGTATTCTGGGGGTAGAACCACCGGAATCACATTAGTTTCCCCAATCACTTCAAAATTATGCTCAATCAGACGCGATCGCAAGTAACGAGAATTAGCCTGTAGGGTTTGCACTAACTGGGGATTTTGACGCACCTGACGGATACTTTCTAAAGCTGCTGCGGTGGTTGGAGGGGGAAGAGAAATAGTACCGATGGAAGTTGGTGAAACATCGAGTAAGTCAATCATTTCTGGTAAATGACTGCTAATTGCTGCCCCTGCGGATGCTGCAAACTTAGAAAAAGTGGTCATAATCAGGGGTACCATCCCCCGATCCAAAACTTCTTGGGTCGTAATGCCAAAGTGTTCATATATACCGCCCCCCGTCGCACCAATTGCCCCACTAGCATGTGCTTCATCCATAACAATTACGCTACCGGGGTAATTTTCTAGCACATCTAACATTTCTGGCAAGGGAGCAATATCGGCATCCATAGAGAATACCGCATCAGAAACCACCATAATGCGATCGCCAGATTTGGCATAGCGGCGCAATTTTCGGGCTAAATCATTGACATCGCAGTGACGATATGCCTTCACTCGTACATTGGGACTATGGCTAAACATTTTCCCGGAACGATTCCCTGCATTGACGACTGCAGAGAGGATACAACCGTGGTTCAGAACATCGGTGAGAATGAGTGTTTCTCTGGTATTCTGGAAACCGGGAATAGCAATCGCCAAGTGACAAAAGCCATCGATTAAGGCTTGCATTGCCATCCAAGCATTGACAAATAGATGGGTATGGGGTAAATGCTTAAAAGCTGAAATTTCTTGTTCTAACTGGCGATGCAAGTCAATGCGACCACTCAACACCGAACAAGAACTATTGGATGTACCATATTTGAGGATGGCATCAATCCCTGCTTGTTTGACGGCTTCTGATTGCACTAGACCCAAAACATCATTGGTGCAAAAAGTTAGCAGCTTGTATCGTTTACCATCATTAGGGTCTTCAATTTCTACTAAATTTCCCTGCTTGGAATGACAGACGTATTTATCTGGATAGAGACCACTTTTATATAGTCCCTGCATATACTTTTGAACAACTTCCACCTTAGTCTACTCCTCTCACCTTGATAAATAGTCGAATGGCTTTAGATACATCGGATTTTAAACTAACTAGTATAGTAACTAGACGATTAAAACTTATTCAGTGGCGATCGCCCCCGTTACATGAGATGATTTTTTTACCTGGGGATTGTCTCCATTTGACAGGTTTCTCGATTGTTGCATAAATTTTTCATATTGCCCGACAATTACCCGTTGCAAAGCGATGATTGCGGGGTTAATTTCCACATAACGCCGTTGGGGATTAGCCAAATAGGTACGCTGTTCGCTTTCAATCATCTCCACATCTTGGTCGAGGAATTTTTTAAATAAAAAGCGCCAAATAAATTTGGATAGCTGGGGTTTAATTCTTTTTAATAGCCATTTTGGTAAGCGAACTTTCAAAAAGAACATAGAGAAAGATTTGGTTTCTGTGAGTCCTATAGGTAGCCGCATTAAATAAATGGCAGAGATCCCTTCTAGGGAACTGCGATAATGGGGATATTCATAGGTAATAGAGATGGTGCGAGTGGTGACTTGGTTCCCTTTGTCACTCAATCCCAGAAATTTCGTCAGCCAGCCTTGATAGGAAACCCGATACTCAGCAAGGACGGATGCTTCAGTTGAGCGTAAATTAATTAGGAGTGGATCGAACCAGCCCTGTAAATTTTTATGGAGAAAGCCATGAAAGACATCCATGGTATTTTCATTACATATGGAGAAATGTGCCTGAAAATGTGCCGGGATGGGAACCGCTAACCAGTCTGGATTGTCATATTCTGGTACATGGGGGGGTTGAATACTATCAGCTAAATTCTGTTGTCCAGGAAAAATCCAGATGATATTATATTTTTCTTGTACAGGATAGCTACGTGCTTCGGCACAAGGGAGTTTTTGCTCCTTTGGCAAATAGGGAATACTCACACATGTACCATCCCCGTTAAATTGCCAACCGTGATAGGGACACACTAAGTTAGTACTATGTACCTCACCCTTATGTAAAGCTACGCCTTTATGGGGACAAGCATCTTCTAGGGCATGGAGTAAACCATCTTGATCGCGGTATACTGCGATCGCTTGTTGCCATACAACTACGGGTATCACCTGACCCGGTTTGAGTCGATCAGCCCAAGCAACGGGATACCAGTAATTGGGGTTAATACCTACTTCTCGCACCCGATTTTGAACCGTCTGGCTTTTCAAAGTTGGAGCCAGTTCCATTCCACACTCCTACATGAGCAATTACAAAGGAGAATCCTACAGGACTCACCAATAATCTTATAAGAACTTTACAAATTACTCCGAAATTAAGCAAGAATAAATACGTAATTGGGTGAAGTTGCATAAGTTTCCAGTTAGGGTCACTTAATTGGGAACGGGTGATAAACTCTTACCAATTACCAATTACCAATTACCAATTACCCATTACCAATTTTTTTGATAAAATGCGAGTTTTACTCTTATACCCTCTGTTTCCAAAATCCTTTTGGTCTTTTGATCGGGCTTTGGAATTAATCGGACGCAAAGTTTCCCTTCCTCCCCTAGGATTGATTACTGTAGCGGCTATCCTTCCCCAAAATTGGGAATTCCGCTTGGTAGATCGCAATGTCCGTCCTCCAACTGAAGCAGACTGGGAATGGGCAGATTTGGTGATTGTGTCCGGAATGATTGTGCAAAAGCCAGATATGCTGAATGCGATTCGGGAAGCGAAGCAACGGGGTAAATTGGTGGCTGCGGGTGGTCCCTATGTCACTTCTGTGCCGGAAACAGCCCAGGAAGCTGGGGTAGACTTTCTAATTTTAGATGAAGGGGAAATCACCCTACCCTTGTTTGTAGAGGCACTAGAAAGGGGAGAAACCTCGGGAATATTCCGCGCTAACGGTGACAAACCTGATGTGACTCAAACACCCATTCCCCGCTACGATTTGCTGGATTTGACCGCTTACAGCGATATGTCGGTGCAGTTTTCTCGGGGTTGTCCTTTTCAGTGTGAATTCTGTGATATTATTGTCCTTTATGGACGCAAACCCCGCACCAAAACCCCCGCACAACTTTTAGCGGAGTTGCAAACTCTCTATGATTTGGGTTGGCGACGGGCTGTGTTTGTGGTAGATGATAATTTCATCGGCAATAAGCGGAATGTAAAGCTATTGCTACGGGAATTAGCTCCCTGGATGGCACAACGGGGTTATCCCTTTACCCTAGTTACAGAAGCTTCAGTGGATTTAGCAGCGGATCAAGAACTCTTAGATTTGATGATTGCTGCTAACTTTGGTGCTGTATTTTTGGGTATTGAAACACCAGATGCCGATAGCTTGGAGTTAACTAAAAAATACCAAAACACCCGTAATTCTCTGATTGAAGCTGTCAACACCATCAATCGTTCTGGTTTACGGGTCATGGCTGGCTTTATTATTGGCTTTGATGGAGAAAAACCAGGTGCAGGCGATCGCATTGTTGATTTTGTGGAAGCCACAGCAATCCCCCAAGCAATGTGTAGTATGCTGCAAGCCTTGCCAAATACAGCCCTGTGGAATAGACTCGCCAAAGAAGCAAGGCTAATTAACCAGGAAGAAGAAGCTAATATCCACCAGGCAACCCTAACTAATTTTATCCCTACCCGTCCCATAGAAGAACTGGCGAGGGAATATATGGACTGTTTCTGGAAATTATATGAACCAAAACGCTACTTGGGTCGAGTTTACCGCCATTTTCTGCAAATGAAACCCAAACCCCATAAAAAGAAATTTCGCATACCACAATTGATGGAACTACGGGCTGTGTTAATTTTGTGTTGGCGACAGGGAATCAAACGCCAAACACGTTGGCAATTTTGGTATCAAATTTTTTCAATTCTCAGACATAATCCAAAGTTATTAGAATCTTATTTAATTAATTGCGCTCATCTTGAACATTTTATCGAATACCGCCAAATTGTCCGAGATCAAATTGAGGCACAATTAACTGAGTTTATGGCAGCAAAAGCTAAGGCACAATTGAAAGAGTCTGCGATCGCCTAATTTTACAGAAACCGGGTTTCTGTGGGTGAAGAACCGAAAATTTGAGTATGTATGCCAAAAGAAACTTACAGAAACCGGATTTCTATAGGTGAAGAACCGAAAATTTGGGCATTGCTGAATTGGAATATGAATTTACAAAATACACCTCACCACGCCACTTGCTACAACGCGCTTAACCATAGCCCAGCAGTGGCTCCCCTTCCCCTCTCCGCGAGTTCGGAGAGGGGTGTCCGTAGGACGGGGTGAGGTTTTTATTTCAGATTCATAGTTATATTCAGCAACGCCAAAATTTGAGTATGTATGCCTTCATAAACCCGGTTTCTACACCCTCACGGGAATTTTATATTTGTTTTAGGGCTTTTGCTGTTCGCGTAGCGCAACGTTAGCTGTAAAAGTCCTTTGGTGGGGGTAAGGAACTCTGGGGAATAGGGTAAGAGGATGTTGCTGATTGACTGACAAATCTTTTTGATGTAGCTTGGGTTACTCTGCGAAAAGCCGCACTCAAAGAGAAGCCACGACCTGTCTACCGCGTCTACATGCTACCCCTCCGGGGAAGCAAGCTACAACCCAATAACCGCAACCGATTGGATTGGGTGGAGGGGCTAGGAAATTTCAACACTTCCAAGACTTTTGTCAGTTAACCAGGAGGATGTTGTGTTTGTTTCATTCGTTGCACGAGTGTAATCCTGCCCCTTAGGTACTCATATCTTGCACTATTGGTCAGTCAACAGTAGAAAAACCGGGCTAATTAAGGTTAAAATAGGCTTTTAAGAGGTGATTATTCTTAATCAACTCGGTTTTTCATCTCCTCACACAATCATTTCCACCATTAGGCTGGAAACCGACTCGGCTAACACACCGGGATGCACCAAAGTTCTAAAAGCGAGTCAGCGCGTTGCTCTTCCAGAGTTATAGCGACTGTCGTAGTTTATAGTAAATCTCTAAGTTTTAAAACTTTGATTTTTTGTCTATACACCCGTTTTTTAGTCTTATCCTTGAATGTTGCAAGATATGAGTTCAGGAAACTGAAAATAAACTCTCATTGCTTCTAGTTTTGCCAAAAATCTGGGAACCAAGAGGTAGCAATATTCATCTTCAGATTAAGTAGTCATCATTCACTGCCTAGATCGAAATCCATAAACATTGGGGATTAACAATTAGGACTAATTTTTAATTTTTAATTGTTTTCCATGTTAACAGCGTTGTAATTAATGATGCTGTTGGTAAATTAGTGATGGGTTTGACCCCCAAATTTAAGTATCTCTCTCGTTTCTAGACGACCGCGTGGAAATGCACTCCCAGGAGGCTCCCGGCGACCGCCAGGATTTGAGGCGGAAGCCTCAATTGCTGCATTCCTAATAAGAGGCAAGAAACGAGAAATGAGGGGCTAGACCATTCATTAAATGCCTCCAACTAGAATTTCTTTGTGAAAAACACACAAGTACTGTTATGGTGACTGTATTTTCAACTAAACGTTAAAAATCTTAAATATTGTTGATATTTCTCTATGTTTCATGTTACTCTAGCATCTCGCAAGCAGATACCCAAATTACTGGTTTTAATGGCAGGGGGCTGTTTGACTTCTATCACCGGAGGCATAGTTTCTCCCGTACTTCCAGAGATTGTAGAACAACTACAGATAGATCCTCGTTGGGCTGGAATGTTGGTGAGTATGCATTGCCTGACCATAGCTATGTTTGGTCCTTTATTGGGCATTTTAGCAGACCGAATTGGCAAATTAAAAGTGCTAATCCCATCTTTAATATTTTATGCTGTGTTTGGTGTTTCTGGGGCATTAATGCCGGGTTTTGTACCTTTGCTGATTACCAGAGCGCTGTTGGGAGCAGCTAGTGGTGGGATTGCAGCTGCTAGTATTGGCATTATCAGCAACATGTACGAGGGAGACGAGCGATCGCGCATACTGGGTTATGCCTCCAGCGTATTTGCCATTACCAGTATCTTTTTTCCCCTGCTGGGTGGTTGGGTTGGTTCTGTCCATTGGCAATATGCATTTTGTTTGTATGCTTTGGGTTTACCAGTAGCATTTTTTGCAGCTATTTTGTTACAAGAAGAACCCCGTCGCAAATCCTCGAAGATTCTCCCCAAACAGCGCCAACAACTATTACAAACCTTGCAAACTTCCAGTAATTTAACCCTATTTTTAGCCCTAGGTTTAACATCTGCAATTTTTTACGTAGTAATTATTTATGCTCCTTTACATTTTAAAGCCACCATTGGAGCTGATACAGTTCTCAATGGAATGATTTTAGCCTCACGGGCGATAGGAGCGGCAATTATTTCTGCTTTTGGTGCTAGTCGCTTAGCCAAAAATTTGGGAGCAGCCCAGGCAATTTCCCTAGGATTTGTCCTAATGGCAGTGACATTAATCACTATACCTCATATAGAACAAATCAATTTAATTTTCATGATTGCTGTAATTTTTGGCATCGGATTTGGAATTGTTATGCCCAATCTTTACAATGGTTTGGCTCAATTAAATCAACCGGAAGTACGTTCTAGCGTTTTAGCAATTGGTAATGGTGCTAGCTACTTAGGGCAGTTTCTCTCACCTGTGTTTCTCGGACCAGTGTGGAAATACGGAGGAGTAAGCGTATTTTACGTAGGTGCAGGAGTGTCAATCATGACGGCAATATTGACTCTCAAGCAAGACAAAGCTTTACGGAATTAATTTCTTTCTATAGCAGTCGCCATAATTGTTAGGAAATTTGTCTGTTTCCCTTTCCCCGTTAAGAGTTCCTGACCTGACGCAAGAAGTCTATTTAACCTAAGAACTTGCACTTCCAAAAAGGATAACCAAGAGGCAGAGCCTCTACTCCCCTAGTTACTAGTGTGATGTTGGTAACCATAACATAGAACCTCTGGCTATTCTTGAGAATGGTGCAAGTTATTAATTTAACAAGCGTTGCTGAATCGAGATTCTTATAAATTAAATCAGCAACGCTCTCTTATTTGTAAATTTTTGTTGAATTAGCCAAAAAATAGTCTTGATTCTAAAAACAGGAAAATTATTGAGAATTATTATCAAAAAATTGACGAGGTTTCAGGCTTTACAAGGCTATGATTTCTTGTTAAAATGGGTTTACTTGGGTTCAGCCTGTAAATTTTTATGTTATGATTTCTTGACGTAATTTTACTTAAACAAAAAATATAGCAGTTTTCGATTGAATGTAGAAGCGTAGCACACATCTTGCACCTGGGCTAAAAAGCGAGGCAGCGCGTTGCGGTGAGGTAGTGTGGTCTACTCTACTCAAAGCCGCTACTCTACGAGAAAGCTACGCTAACGCGTCTATGGGGAGCCACTCTCGTGCGCGGGTTAAGCGCGTTGAGAGAAGTGGCGTGCCCTCCCCCATGTAGCTTGCTTCCCCG
>JASJCY010000184.1 GCA_030065825.1 Nostocaceae cyanobacterium
AGCCTCGTAGACGTGGATGATTCTAGCTCTACTTCATGTACCCGTAAAAATACGGAAAACATGCAGCAACTGGGTCAAAAGAAGCGTCAAAAATCACTCCTTGCTGGGCTGGATGCAGAAACCAGTCCTTCAACGAAGTAAGGGCTGGTAGTTCATAGAACCCATAAAACAAGTAGGTTAAAACTGATAACTTGCACCATTCTCAACTAGCCCAAATGTCTGCCTCGGAATCAATTCCGAGGAACCCAATACAAAGTCTGATAAATCAGACTGGGTAAAGTATGAGAGCGCGTTTAAACGTGCTTGGTTTATGAAGCTCGGAAATTTATTTCCAAGCGGTTGAAAAGGCTCAATGACATTGGTGCAAGTTGTTAGTTAAAACCGACTTTCCTACCTGAATGAGTCTGATTTATCAGACTTTGTCTTTAAGCCTAGGAATTTATTCCTAGGCGGTAAATGCAACTGGTGCAAGTTATTAATTAAAACGTACTTTTCTACCTGAGTGAGTCTGATTTATCAGACTTTGTCTTTAAGCCTGGGAATTTATTCCTAGGCGGTAAATGCAACTGGTGCAAGTTATTAATTAAAACGCACTCTCCTACCTTGCCCAGTCTGATTTATTTAACAACTTGCACTTTTAAGGGCGATAACCAGGAGGCAGAGCCTCAATTCCCTTTGTTACCAGCGTGACGCTGGTAACCAGAAACTTGCACTTCCAAGGGTGATAACCAGGAGGCAGAGCCTCAATTCCCTTTGTTACCAGTGTGATGCTGGTAACCAGGCTTTCGCTTAGCCTTCTTAAAAACCACCGAAGAACTACGCCAGCTTAACTTTCAAGGAGTTTGCTTCCTCATCGATGGCGCTGAATTCATTGTCCGCCAAACTTGGGCTACTGACGCTTGGTCTTACCTACGGGGCTTAAAAGATACCGACATCGCCATCAAATCTGCCCTAGGCTTGTTACTCTCCGGTTACCGAGACTTAAAAGAATATCAGCAGCGCGTCGGTTCACCATTGTTAAACATCGCCGAAATCGAATGGTTAGCCCCCCTCAACCATCAAGATACCAAACAACTAATATGCGATCGCGCTGCACAAGAAAATATCTCCTTAACTGAACAGACAATCAGCGCCATCATGGAATGGTCAGGATGTCATCCCTACCTCACCCAACAGTTACTCAACATAATTTTTGATCACCACCAGCAAGAATCCTGGACTAATCTCATCAACCAATTATTACAATATCATGACAAAGATTTCTCCTCCTGGTGGAACGCCGAACACCTTTCTGGTTGCTTTAGCGAAGACGAACGCACAGTTTATTTTGCCCTCCTCCAGCAACGTACAGCTACCCCCCAAGACAACTCCTGTCAAGGTGCGACAGTATCCTCCCATCAAGCATTTGCAGGTACAGCACCCAACCTAGTCCGTCGGGGAATACCCGCAGTCATCGCCATGCAATACAACATCTGGAATAGCACCGCCAAACTTTTCGCTGATGAATTCTACCGCAAATTAGCAATAGGTTTACTCATATCTTGCACCATTCTCAACAAGACCAAAAAAACCGGGTTTATAAACGAAAAATTAAGGTTTTGAGACTGAGAGATTTGCAATAAACCCGGTTTTTAGCCCAGGTGCAAGATGTGTGTTTACCCGTAGACACAGCCATTCAGAAAACCCGCAATACCATTTCCATGGAAATCGGACTCCATAAACGCGACTTTGCCACACCAGTACTGTATATGCGGGCAAAAGATGGAATCATCCTACAGCAGTTTTAACAGTGGTACAGGCATCCTTGCCTGTATCAAAGGGGCAGGCACCCGATACCTACCCCATAATATGGGATAATACCAATTTGAAAAAAGAATGCGACACATGGTTGGTAGGGGTGCGCTTTCCGCGTCCCTACAATTGCATCTGTTGCAAACATTTTTTGATTTGGTATAATTAATCTTTTGGTATTCTCCAAAATCCCGGTATAGAGAAAAAACATCTGCAAAATGACAGATTCAGTAATACAAATATAAAGAGACCTGTTACTGATTCCCCTGTCACCCTGATGTTAGCCCTCCGTCCCAAAGAAACCGCATCCATGTACACCCGTGACGGTGTGCGTTTGGATGCCGATATTTATCGTCCCGATTCCGTTGAACAATTTCCGGTATTATTAATGCGACAACCCTATGGCAGGGCGATCGCTTCTACTGTAGTTTATGCCCATCCCCGCTGGTACGCTACCCAAGGCTATATTGTTGTTATTCAAGATGTGCGGGGATGCGGTACCTCTGAAGGTAAATTCCAACTGTTTGCCAATGAAATTGCTGACGGTGAAGACACAGTCAACTGGGCAGCAAAATTACCAGGTAGCAACGGTAATGTCGGCATGTATGGCTTTTCTTACCAAGGCATGACCCAATTATATGCCGCTGCCGCCAAACCCAGCCCCCTGAAAACCATTTGTCCGGCAATGATCGGCTATGATTTATATAGCGATTGGGCTTATGAAGGGGGTGCATTTTGCCTGCAAAACAATATGGCTTGGGCAATTCAATTAGCCACAGAAAATGC
This sequence comes from Nostocaceae cyanobacterium, assembly GCA_030065825.1. Taxonomy (GTDB): domain Bacteria; phylum Cyanobacteriota; class Cyanobacteriia; order Cyanobacteriales; family Nostocaceae; genus JASJCY01. The sequence continues at coordinate 2,578 of JASJCY010000184.1, forward strand.
CCGCTTACGCAGAGATAAAAAAGCATATCAAGCATTGAGTGCTGCTTCTCGTAATTTGCCCCTTAACAACCCAGAAATTTTAAAACATCTGTCTGCTAATTCTTTTTACCACGATTGGTTGGAACATTCCCAACCCGATAGCTACTGGGAAAAACTCTCTCCGAAAACATACCTCAAACATGTTGATTTACCCATGTTTCACCTTGGGGGATGGTTTGATACCTATCTACGGGGTACTCTAAATTTATACAAACATATGACCGCACGCAGCCAGTATCGCCAACAGCTTTTAATCGGACCTTGGGCACATCTGCCTTGGAGTCGGCTAGTTGGTCAAATGGACTTTGGCTTTGAGGCAATTAGTCCTATAGACCGAATGCAAATATTCTGGTTTGATCAAATTCTCAAACGCGACGACGATACAGATTTAATGCAGGCATTACCTGTGTGGTTATTTGAGATGGGAAGCAATATGTGGCAGGGATTTGCAAAATTTCCTCAGCATGAGCAGAAATCTTTATTTTTGTCAAGTCATGGACTGGCAAATATGCGGGAGGATGACGGTTTTCTCAGTGTAATTTGTCCAGATACAAATATCAATGATATTTTAGTTCACGACCCCTGGCGACCTGTGCCATCATTGGGTGGTCATGCCGGAATTCCAGCAGGTGTATTTGAGCGATCGCACATTGATGGGCGTTCGGATGTGATAACTTACACAACTGGTTTCCTGGAAGAAGACCTATTTTTAACCGGGGATGTAATTGTGGATCTTTGGTGTACTGCGGACAAGCCTACCTATGATTTATCTGCCGTATTATCACAGATGTATCCTGATGGCAGAGTTTATAATATCACTCAAGGTTATCTGCGTTGCCAAGATGGAATCGCAGCAAAAATGAGTAATAAACCCGTCTTGAGAAAAATTAAATTACAAACTACCTGTATTCAAATTATCAGAGGTCATGCTTTGCGTCTCAGTTTAAGTGCAGCCTGTTTTCCAGCTTATGCAATGAATACTGGTAATAATTCAGCCTTGAATATGGATGCTGAGGTTATCACCTTAACAGTAAGTTGTGGAGGTTCTTTCCCTTCTCAAGTTTTATTACCTGTGGTTCCAGTGGCACAAAATGCTCAAATGGGACTGTGAATGGGGAATGGTAAATGGTAAAACTATTACCAATTACCAATTACCAATTACTTATTACTTATTACTTATTACTTATTACTTATTACTTATTACTTATTACTTATTATTATGACTCCTTATTTATTTTTGCTACCAGCTTTAGTATTTTTGGTACTAACAGTATTTTTGCCAGCGCTGCAAGCCTTTTACCTCAGCTTTCATCGCATCGAAGATGTTACCTTTACTCAACCACCAGAGTGGATTGGTTTGGAGAATTTCCAGTACCTGATGAATGACGAGGTTTTTTGGAAAACTTTAGTCAACACTTTGCTGTATCTTGTCTGTGTAGTACCAATTTTAGTTATACTTCCTTTGGGACTGGCAATTTTAGTTAATCAAAAACTGCGTGGTGTCAATTGGTTTAGAACTGCATATTACACCCCAGTAGTTATTTCCACCGTAGTAGCGGGAATTGCTTGGCGATGGTTGTATGCAGAAAACGGCTTACTCAATCAGTTCCTCAAATCTTTCCATATTTCCTCAGAAGGTATCCCCTGGCTAACGAGTCCTAATTTCGCCCTTTATAGCGTCATGGCTGTGACTGTGTGGAAAGGATTGGGTTACTACATGGTAATTTATTTAGCGGGTTTACAATCCATACCTAATGATGTCTACGAAGCCGCAGCTATTGATGGTTCTGATGGTATCCGCAAACATTGGGATATTACTGTTCCCTTGATGAAACCCTATTTAGCATTAGTGGCTGTAATTTCTGCAATTTCCGCTACAAAAGTATTTGATGAAGTGCAAATAATGACTAAAGGAGAACCATTAAATAGTTCCAAAACCATAGTTTACTACCTTTACGAACAGGTATTTCCTAACTTAGACTATGGTTATGCTTGCACCATTGGTTTGGTATTATTTTTGATAATTTTGAGTTTATCAATTGTTCGATTAGTTGTTAGTTCGGGTAATTCTTCTTTCTAAGAGGATGTTCAAAGAAACCGGGTTTCTATGGGTGGGTAACGGATAATTAGAGTATATAAACCAAAAGAAACCCGGTTTCTCGACCCTAACGAGAGTTTTATATTTGTTTTATAAACATCCTCTAAGAGGTTGTTTGCAAAGTCTAAAAGGTTACTTAAAACCTCTGTGGGTAAACCTCTCTCCTAGTAGTCCAGAGGCTTTGAAACCCCCATTTACTTGTAGGGAAGGAGGGGGGTTAGGTTTCTAAAGAAACCGGGTTTCTATGGGTGGGTAACGGATAATTAGAGTATATAAACCAAAAGAAACCCGGTTTCTCGACCCTAACGAGAGTTTTATATTTGTTTTATAAACATCCTCTAGGAGGTTGTTTGCAAAGTCTAAAAGGTTACTTAAAACCTCTGTGGGTAAACCTCTCTCCTACTAGTCCAGAGGCTTTGAAACCCCCATTTACTTGTAGGGAAGGAGGGATAGGGGGGTTAGGTTTCTAAAGAAACCGGGTTTCTATGGGTGGGTAATGAATAATTAGAGTATATAAACCAAAAGAAACCCGGTTTCTCGACCCTCACGAAAGTTTTATTTTTGTTTTATAAACATCCTCTAAGAGACCATTTATAAAGTTAAATATTAACTCTATAGATATAGTTAGAAACCGGGTTTCTCTGTCACAATAAATGCCTAAAATGTGAGCATCCCAAATTTTTAGCAATACCCTAGAAGAGTATCGCTATACGGACTAAGTCCACCTCCGTGGACTAAGAGGATTTTATATATACTTAAAAAAACGATTTTACAGCAGTTTTCATCTATTTGAACCACATTGATCGTAGGGGTTTAGCAATGCGCTTTACCCCTACAGCGTGGTCTATTTACCTGAAAATCGCTGTAAGTAGGTAGGTACAAATAAAGCGAACGCTTGTAGGGTCGTCATTTGTCATACCCTGCGGGTAGACACGCAGTGGCTTCTGTAAGTAGCCGCTAACGCGTCTATGTCATTGGTAAAGGTTTCAGGGTTATTTACTTTAGACTAAAGTCATAACGCACCTTACACCTACACCATACCTAATTTTATAAGGGCAAGCCCAGGCTACGCCAACAAAAATCAAACCGGATTCCTATAGTTGTGTTTATTTCCACCTACTTACTTATTAACGAGAAATAAAACTTTTGAGATTGAACTATTTACAATCAACCTGGTTTTTAACCCAGGTGCAACATATAAGATTATTTCCTAATAAAGGGAGATTTTTGTTTGCGTCTTTGAGAAATATTTTTATTTAAACTCCATAATCCCAAAGCTAAAATACCCAAAGTCAAAGAAGGTTCGGGAATGGAAGAAACACGGCGAAATTCGATAGGAGTAGCAACAAGCAACTGACCAGTGGGAGAGAAAATCTTGTCTAAAGAGTCGATACTACTTGCTTGCACAACTACATCAGAAACGACCTTAAAACCAGAACTTGTGGTACAGCCATCAGGAGCATTACTACCAGTATAGCGCTCTGACTCCCAGAAAAGTTCAATATCACAGCTTGCTGGCACCAAATTACTAAAATTCACGGTACGTTGGGACTGGGGACGATCGCATATTCCATCCAAAATCCCTGGATTGACGAAGCTACGGATACTCAAGTTCACTGCGTCACCTCCCGCACCAAAGGAATATAAACGTATGCGGTTAAGACTTTCTTGTTCTAAATAGACATTGCGGGTATTAGAGGCTTGATTACCACCATCCAGTTGTACGCTACAGTTAGACATGGTAATTAATGGTACAGCAGGATTTCCCGCTACCTGCTGGGAATTGTCGAAGTCTCCTATAAACCACTCGGATACTTGTTCTACTTGTGTCTCTGAGGATAAATTAACAGCAGCAGCCCGATTTTCTTGAACAATCGTAAATGCTGATACTATAGCAGCAAGTGCGTATACTTTAGTTTTATTCATAACTTGATATTAAAATTAAAAGTAATTGAAAAACTTTGCTGTTTGAATATCTGCGATTCTTAACAAAGATGTTTCCTAATTCTTATAGAAGCAATAGAGTGGTAGGTTAACTTACACAAAATTCACGAAAACATAATTATTTTTTTACCACTTCTTTATATTTTACTGACAAAAATACTGATAATACAAATATTTTCAAAACTTAACTAGAATTGTTCAACACAAACCAGGCTTCTTTGGGAAAAAAATCCCAAAAGCTTGCTATGTAAGCTTTTTAATTTTTAATTTTTAATTTTTAATTTTTACTGTCTGCCCTACTTTGCGCTACGATTTCCAGGAAATCATCTCGACAACTAATAATGCCAGTACGTCAAACCCTATCAAAGCCGGATATTCAGCTTTCTTATTTAGAATGGAACCAAGGACAACAACCCTTGCTATTATTACATGGTTTAGCCGACCATGCCCTAGTGTGGTCTAGCTTGGGAGATTACCTAGCAGCAGATTATCACATTATCGCCCCAGATATGCGCGGTCATGGTGATAGTAGCAAGCCAGAGAAAGACTACAGCTTTGAAAGTGCGATTGCAGACTTAGAAGCATTAATGGATAGCTTAGGGTGGGAGAATGCCCATGTGGTGGCACATTCTTGGAGTGGTAAACTAGCTTGTATCTGGGCAAGGCAAAATCCCCAACGGTTGCGGAGTATGGTGTTAGTAGACCCGATTTTTGTCTGGAAAATGCCCAGCTTCCTCAAGTTAACATTTCCCCTATTATTTCGCGTCCTTTCCTCTCTCCAAGGAATGGGACCATTTCCCAGTTATGAAGCAGCAAAACAAAAAGCCCAGAAGTTAACCCAATACCAAGAATGGACACCCATACAGCAACAAGTCTTTCAAACAGGTATCGAACAAAAAGCCGATGGTAGTTGGGGTAGTAAATTTACCATTGCAGCCCGCGATCGCATTTTTGAGGAAGTAATGGGGGTGCCCGGTTTAACAACTACCCTAGAGATTCCCGCAATGTTCATCCAGCCAGAAAAAGGCGTTAACCGCTTCGATTCCCAACTCAAACCCTACAAAAAATACATTAAAAATTTACGTATATCCACCGTACCCGGCAACCATTGGCCCTTTTTAAGCACACCAGATACATTTAACCATACTGTAGCAGCTTTTTTGCAAGAACAAGGATAGGGAAGAGAGAGGGGCAGATAGGGGAGTAGGGGCGCAATGCTTGCGCCCGACGGGGAAACCCCTGTAGGGGCGGGGAAACCCCTATATGGGCGGGGAAACCCCTATACGGGCGGGGAAACCCCTATACGGGCGGGGAAACCCCTATATGGGCGGGGAAACCCCTATATGGGCGGGGAAACCCCTATACGGGCGGGGAAACCCCTATACGGGCGGGGAAACCCCTATACGGGCGGGGAAACCCCGCCCCTACGCGCCTCAACTAACTGGTTGTAAAATTCCCTTGCCATTGCTGGCAAATTCGTCAATAGTTTGTAAAGAAAGTTCATGGGTAGTCATTGCTTGCAACATTGCTAAAGGTAGAGTTAAATGATGGGCACCAGCTTGCACAGATGCAACAGCCTCTTGGGGAGATTTGATACTAGCTGCCATAATCTCTGTACTACTATCTGCTAACACCCTTGCCATTTCTGTTACTAAAGCCACACCATCACCTAATAACCTTGTGGCACGATTAACATAGGCGATCGCATATTTTGCACCTGCTTCTTGGGCAATTGCTGCTTGTGCTGGGCTATATATGGCTGTAATTGCACAAGGAATTTCCCCAGTTAGACAAGCAGCTACCTGAAAACCGATTAAGGAAGCGGGAATTTTCAATACTGTTTGTGTACCAATTATTTCAAAGGCTTGGCGTCCTTCTGCAACCATTTCCTCATAGGTAGAGGACATTAACTGGTAGAATACTTCACCCGTGGTTAATTCTGCTAATTGCTTGAGAGTTGTCTTTACTGGTAAATCGGTTTTCCCCAATAGGGTAGGATTAGTAGTGATACCTTTAACCCAGCCAAACTCCTTCGCAGCTTGGGCTTCTGCAATAATTGCCGAGTCGAGAAAAATACTCACTTGTGTCTCCAGATAAAGGTGCTGCCGTTGTTATCATACGACGCTTAAAGATTTGACTCAATCATTGTTCCCTATTCCCTATTCCCTATTCCCTATTCCCTCCACGAGTAAATATGGCTACCCCACCCAAGGGAACTATAACAAAGTCCAAAAATAACCATCTGGTGTAACAAAAGAGAAACTGATTTCCCCAAATTCATTAGTAGAAATAGTGGTAAATTTTTGCACTGGATTTGCTTTAATGCGGTCAAAATAATAATTAATTTCTCTTACCTTGTAGGTATACAAACACATACCCAAACTGCCTGGCTGTGCAGCATGAAAACCTGAAATTAAATTAACCTGACTGGGAAAACGCATAATATATAGTCTACAGCTATGCCCCCCTGTTTTCTCTTGTGAATAACGGGGTGTATCAAAAGCAGTCACAAAAAACTTCTCCCCTGGTTGTAGGTCAAAAATTGCTCTTTCTGCTAACGAAGATTCATAGTTAACTTCTACATTATCAATTACCCGCACCAAGCCCAAAACTTGTTCGTAAAATTCAAGAGTTTGCTTACTATCATCTTGAATTATCATTCCCATATGGGTAAATGGACTTGTATGGAGGAGAGAATTTAAGTGATTATCTTCATCTGATAACAAATCACCAAACTTTTGAAATAAAACCTGTCGCATCCAGGATTGCAACAGCAGCATTTTTCGCACCCCAGAAATGCGATTAATAAACGGACGTGTTTTTCTTTCTTGGCTATGAGGTTCCCAAAGAGGGTAAGTATACCTAATAGTCCAACCAGCGATTCTTGCCTCTTCTACATGATTTAAAATATTTAATATTTCAGTAGTAAAAGTAGTCGTCCAGCGATTTCCCCTAACTTTCATCGACCCAATTCCCAATCCCTGGTTTGTGGGATTTTGCCAAATCATCAGCCGAATTAAACCATAATTGGCATTTTGATGATATAGGCGAATTGAACGTAAAGCGGAATTTACCCCGTATAATTGCTGAGCGCCACTGGCAGATAAACTACCTTCATTTCCAATACGATAGCCAAATTGTTCCCAGTATTGAATTGCAGAAATCGCCTCTGGGACGCCAATACACACCTCATAGATACCTTCAATTGTAGTTTGTCCCTGAGCCATAATTGGTAAACTGAAAATAGGGTTTGGAGGTTGGGAGTTAGTCAATTTTGAGATTGACTTATTCAATCCAAAATCTAAAATCTAAAATTCGCTTAGCGGGTAGGGAAGAATTATCTTTAAAACAAGGTTTGTGGACCCAAAATTGCCCGTCACGGTTTAGCTTGAATACACCTTGGGGAAAGATATCAGGTTTTGCCTCAAATAAACGTAAAATTGGATGCTATCAGTTACAATCAGAGTGGGATGGGCATCCTTGCCCGTCCTAATTTCACATACTCAAGCGAAAAGCGCTATATTAGCTTACTTAGTTTCCAAGAAACCTGGTTTCTGAGGTTTTAAACTTTACTTGAGAAATAACCTCTTACTTGCCAATAGTAATCGCTTTTAAATCTTTTAGTACCTCTGTAGCTGATTGGTAGCGATCGCTAAAGTGGTAGCGCACCATTTTATCTAATATTTCTGCCAATTCTGTACTTACTTGAGTCCATTGCTGCCATTCTACAGTACCAGTTTCCAAATTGGGATATAGTTCCTGGGGTAATTTCCCTGTTAAGGCTTGAATAGCAATCATCCCTAAAGCATATATATCACTACATAAGCGGGGATGACCAGCAAATTGTTCTGGTGGTGCATAACCCTTTGTCCCAATAGCAATGGTAGATAGTTCTGTGTTTTCGCTACTGGGTGGTTGCATCATTTTTACTGCACCAAAATCAATCAAAACCAAGCGATTATTTTCATTATTTCTGATAATATTACTTGGTTTAATATCTCGATGAATTACACGATGTTCATGTATAAATTCTAATATTTTTAATAGTTCTGTGAGCATATTGATAACAAATGCTTCATCTGCTGATTCTTTTCTTGGTGGTAATTCATCGTTAAGAAGATTTCCTTGAATATATTCTTGAACTAAATAAAACTCTTGGTTATCTTCAAAATATGCCAGTAGAGTGGGTATTTGGGAATGTTTACCTAAAGCCTCTAAAATTTCAGCTTCCGTATTAAATAATCTTCTGGCAACTTGTAAAAATCTCGTATCCCGACGGGCTGGCATTAATTGTTTGACTACACAAGTGGGATTACCAGGACGCTGAGTATCTTCTGCCACATAAGTACAACCAAATCCACCGGAACCTAGAACTTTGAGAATTTTGTAGCGTCCACCCAGCAGCAAATCACCAGTTTTTTTAGCTTCTATATTGGGGACAAAATGATGGTGTTGGTCTTGGATTCCACTATTTTCACTTAACAGCGTATTTAACTGTTCTATTGCTTCTTTTTGCTTTTCAACTTGAAGAATAATTAACTTGGATTCCTGCTGGGTTTGATATGCGGTATAAACCATCATGCCCACACCAGTAAATACCAACGCCAAAGCTGGAGGTACTACAGGTATCCAACCCGCTTGCAGAAACGTGAAACTACAAATTCCCACCAAAGCACTCAGGCTTACCCCACCAGCCATTGCCAACTTGATCGGATGTCGTAAATAGAACACCACAACACTGCCTGTAAAAGACCATAGCCATATCCATACAGGTTCAATCCAATCAGACAAGTACCAAATTAAAGGTCTTCCATCCAAAGCTGTACTAATCAGTTGGCTAGCGACTTGGGCATGAATTAACACAGATGGGGTTCTTTTTGGGTGTGTTGGCGAAGCGCTAAAGGGCGTGTAAAAACCAGGGTCTATACTAGAGGCAGTAGTGCCAATAATTACCAGACGGTCTTTGACCAAATCGGGTTTGACTTGGTCAGTAAGAACTTGAGTCACAGTGACTGTAGGGGCAAGTTTGTGGGAGTTGCGGTAATTTAACAACAGTTGGTAGCCTGAGGCATCTAAGTTTTCGTAGCTACCAGAATCTTGACTTAAGGGTGGTAATATGGTATCACCTAATTGTAAGTTATCATCAATAAAATCGTGCTTAATCCCTTGTTTTTGCAGATAAGCGATCGCCAGTAGGGAAGCAAAGGAATAATCAGTTCTACATTTGTGATCTTTGGGGTTAGCAAACAATAAACTACGGCGGAGAATGTTATCTTCATCTGTAAGCAGATCAATAAAGCCAATATGGCTTTTAGGTAAATTAGGTGGTGGTATTTCCGCATTACCCATACTACTCATCCGGCAAATACCAACAATATCACTATTGCTAACACCAGCGGTGAGATTATTTTTTGCTGGTCGGTAAAGATTTAAACCAATTACCCGGGGTTGGTAAGAGTCTAGTTTTTGTAGTAACTTATTAATGGTGTCATCTGGTAGGGGCCAAGTTTGCTGTTGTAAATCCTCTTCAGTGATAGTCACCAGTAAAATCCGCGAATCACTGGCTTCTGACCCTCGTAACCGCAACATTTGGTCATATACATTCAATTCCCACCGCTGCAACCATTTTAGTTCCCGCACCCCCAAAATCAGGGCAGTAACTCCCACACTGGCAATTATAATCGGTTGTAGCCAGTCTTTGGCGGTACTATCCCTGGGAGTTTTGTCTTTTACCAAAATAGTACGGAGTTTTTCTAAGATTCCAGTTATCACGGCTTTGCGGCTGTATCCCGAATTGAGTAGATGTGCTTATGTTCTTAGATACACAAACAGAATATTGTATTCCCCAAATATCTACTCTAGCGCAAAGCAGGAACTGACAAATCAGCGCAAGCGATTGCATTAAAGACACTACTTTCTAACTGTTGACCTAGGGGATGGAAATCGCTGTTTTCATAGGTCGGTATAACTTTGGTTATACCATGATCTTATCGACTTCTGGGGTAAGTTGCGTTAATGTACGTTTTAATGCTCTGCTATATTACGATTTAATCACCACCAAATCTTGTCACTAACTCGTCGCGGGATAATTCGAGTAACAAACGACTGTACTCTTGCGGTGGTAACTCTAACAAAGGCTCAATTATTCTTTCCAATTCCGCATCCAGGGAACCAAACCGGACACGCAACAAGTTTTCTACTACTTGACGACGTTCATCTTTTTGCCCTTCTTGTAGTGTAGCTTCTCGCCATTCTAAATAAGCTTGTGATAAATTCATAATTACCTCTTGGTCATCTTCCGTAAGGTTTTCCTGGTTAATTACAGTTATCCTCCAACTAGTAATTAGTTCTTGGATATTTCGCCGTAAGGGGTGGTTTTGAGGAAGTGACAGTAATTCGCTGACGGCTTGACGTTGCGTTTCTCCCTTTCCTAAAATTCTCAACCACAGGGTTTCCAGAGTTAGTGGTAGTTGGTTAATTGCTATTATTGCTGTCCTGAATGAGTCAGGTAGAAAGTAAACTTGTTGATTGCGGCATTGAGGTCGCGATCTATTTCAAAACCACAGTTTGGGCAAACAAAACCCGATGTTTTATTGTTAATTTATCCTGTTTGTGACCGCAAGTCGAACAGGTTTTTGATGACGGGAAGCATCTATCAGCAACTATTAGATTACAAGCAAATTTCTTCACTTTATATTCTAGCTGTCGTCTGAATTCGTAGAATCCGCAGTCAGATATAGATAAAGCCAGATTGCCATTTGACAA
>JASJCY010000185.1 GCA_030065825.1 Nostocaceae cyanobacterium
AAAACCGGGTTTCTAAACGAAAAATTAAGGTTTTGAGACTGAGAGATTTGCAAGAAACCCCGGCAGTCGCTACAACGGAGGAGACCTCCCTCCGGGTACTCGCTCCGCGAGAAGCAAGCTACGGTAGTTGTACCCCTACTCCTTCGGAGAAGGCTTCGCCAACGGGGAAGCAAGCTACATGGGGGAAACCCCCAAGACCACACTACCTCACCGCAACGCGCTGCCTCGCTTTTTAGCCCAGGTGCAAGATGTGTGTATGGGTGGAATATCGAATCCGCATCATAGTTAGTGTCAAACAAACCCGGTTTCTTTGGTCTTAAGGTTTACTTTCCAAACAACCTCTTACAGACTGTTGATTTAGGATAACAAATACGGTAGATTGCAAAAGTTTAGACAAATCGATGGGTAAACTCACAAATCAAATCTACCCTACCTTTACGTAACATAGCAGAATCTAATCTTTCAGTAGTATTACAAGTCATCAATACCACCAAGCGCTGCTGAATCTGAATACCAGAGTCATCAACTATGCTTTGATACAAGGTGCCATCTAGCAAACTTAAAATATGTTCAGTTTTGTTATTAGCTTGTGCCACTTCACTAGCACGATGTGGTGCTAAATTGTCAGCTTCGTTAATAATCAGACAGATATTTTCTAAATAGGTGGGTGGTACAAAATTAGTAATTGCATCATGGTCTAAAATAAAAATTACATACCCCAAAGGTACAAGAATTTCATTTGCTACTGCTTGAGTCCATGCTGTTTTACCAGTACCAGGTTCTCCATGTACCAACACCGCTAATTGTTTTTGATTAAGAACAGTCTGTTGTACTACGTCGGTGAAATCTTGAACATCTTTGGGAAATGTTTTAATGGCAAATTGGCTTTGTACTTTACCCACACGACATTTATATCCACTCAACATCACAGCTAAATCATAAGTAGATTTATTAATTAAAGGTGCGAGATTTTTAGCAATCAAACTATAATGTTTGCGTCCACGATCATATGGTTCAATTTGTAGCCAAATGTCATACTTAGACCAATAAGCAATAACAGTATTAATAATATCTAAACGTTCCCAATTGACAAATCTATCTACAGGATAATAGAAATATCTTTCCGAATAATATTGAGTAATAATATCAGGACGTTCTAATAAATCTAAAATTCTTAATACAGTAATTTCTTGGAGACGATTGAGAACATAATCAATAGGAATGCTATTACGACTCACAAATTGAACAATTGGAGTTTCTGTAGTTAAAACATCTTTATAACGATAATCTGGTGTGAGAGGGTCGGGTGTAATATAATTCCAATATCTTTCAAATTCACTACGGGTATAATCAGAAGCAACATTTAATATATTTGCCCACCAACTATAATCCCGACGACCTAAAGCATCAGCATAATAACTGAATAAATTCACAGTTTTTTGTGTGAATTCCTGGCTATCATTCCATAAAAGTTCCCAGAAAAATTCCCAGTTAAAATCTCGACTGACTGGACGCCAACCACTTGCAAGTAAGTTATTACGGTTCTTATTTTCGGCGGATTGCTCTTTGTTGGTGTAATAATCAAAGTCCATGCTGTTATTTTTTCTTCTATGAATATTAATTACTTATTTTTCAGAATCATCTTCATGAAAATGTCATAAGTCAAAATCAAAAGTTAACACAAAAATTAACAATTATAATTTGTAACATAATGAAAAACTATTCTCATAATATAAACCAATTATCTTCAAGTTGCCAGAGTAAAGCTTTCATCAGCACTAAAAATTTTCTGTGAGGGTAAAAATCGGCAGTGGTCGCTAGGTAATAGGTAAACAAATTGTGATAGACGGGTTCTCTGGGGTAAGCCTTTGGCAGAATTGAGGGATAATACTAAGTTCACACTCCTATATACCATAGAATCAGAAGGCACAGAAAAAGCAAAACTCAGGGCTTTAGGCATTTCCTCGTCCCCTTTGTCTATTTTATCGATAATTTTTTTGAGTTACTGAATCGGTATTACAGGCTATATACTTTATTTAAAGTTACATACTTTATTTACTTTGTGTTAGATTGATATTATCGATTGCAATTTGATTGTGTAGTTTGTTTAATTTTTCTCTAACTAGATCATTTCTGTGAATCTAGCTCTCTACATGCTTTGATCGCGGATATTTAATGCAAAATTATGTAGTCAATCTATCTTTTAATGTGATGCAAGATAACCTACAATCTTTTTAGTTCAGAGTAAGCAACTGTCAAGCCCATTACTTTGGCTAGAAATTGCGAAACTAACTGAGCAAGTAATAAATATGCTGTAATTACTAAAGCTCAGTTTCTAAGTGCCAATATTTTTACTCAGCCATCAGAGTTTATTCGTATGTATTCATTATCATCACAATCCGAAACAGGCAGACCATTTTTAACCTGGCAAAGTATTTTAGACTGGGGTCAACAGCACTATCGCATTCGTACTTTTGCCAAAGACGAGAAAATCCCTACTCGTCCCGGATTATTATATTTGGTTCAACGGGGTGCAGTTAGGCTAATAAGTAGCGAGTCTCAAGTCAATACAACTGGGAAAAGCCTTGCATCCCGTTTGCGTCAGGTGAACTCAGAAGAAAACTTCCTGGGATTTGTGGGTGCTGGACAACCTTTTGAAATAGTTACCTCCTCTCCTTTTACCCTGGAAAGTGTTGCCCATGTGGACCAGACTGTAGTACTGTGGATGTACTGGAATGAATTGGATAACTGGCCTCATTTTCGCCGGGAAGTTTTAGAAGCATTTCGTTATCAAAACCAGCGTCATTTGCTGTGGTTAAGCGCTTTGGGTCAACGACGCACCATTGATCGCTTGCTGGGATTACTAACTATGCTGATTCAAGAATACGGTGAACCTTCCGATCAAGGCTACTACCTACCTTGGACTTTGACCCATGCTCAAATTGGTAGTGCTATTGGTGCTACTCGTGTAACTGTAACCCGCTTAATGGGTAAACTTCGACAACGTGGGATGATTAGCATCTACAACGACCATTTGCTGTGTTTACCTTTAGAATCTGTACCCATGGCTGCTTCTAAGTAGACCTAATGTACTTTGGTGCACCAAACTCATCAAAAAAGAAAATGAGGAATTGGGAATAGGGAATGGAAAATGGCAAAAAAAGTTACAGCCATTTTCCGGTAAATAAACCACAAGTAGAGACGTAAAATTTTACGTCTCTACACTACAAAGGTTTTGGTTTTTAAAAACTAGTTCAAATATAGCCTTTCTCAGTCTGGTGAAGTACAGATGAAATTACTAAAATTATTGTGGGGTAGAGAGCAGCGCGTTGCGGAGCCAGTCACGTGCGCGGGTTAAGAGCGTTGAGTGAACTGGCGTTGGGGTTCCCCCCGTTGTAGCGACTGCGGGGCATCCTTGCCTTTTGTACTTCAGCAGATTAGGAAGCGCTATAAAACAATTAAAAATTAAAACTTGGTAAGTCAAAACTGCTAAAACAATTAAAAATTAAAAATTAATTAAAAATTATTAAATTTTGGGCGCAAGCATTGCGCCCCTACTTCGTATTTTCTAAGATATTTTTTGGCAGGAATGTATCATTTTGACTGGGGATAAACTATTCATCTTTTGGGGTAAGGAGTGTAAAATCTGCCGTGGTAATTCAACCCTAAAAATAGAACCTTTTCCTGGCTGGCTTTCAACTGTAATTTTACCTCCCATAATTTGCACTAAAGATTCTACCATCGCTAAACCCAAACCTATACCAAAATATTTACGAGTGGTAGTGCGATCTACTTGCCAAAAAGCTTCAAATATATTGTTTATATCTGTTGTATTTATACCAATACCAGTATCTCGAACAGCGATTATTATTTGATTTTCTGGCAATTCTTCAATCTCAACCCAAATATAGCCAGATTCTGTAAATTTAATAGCGTTTGAAAGCAGGTTATTTAAAATTTGTTGTACTCGCAGTGGATCGTTAAATACCAGAGGATTTTGCAAATGATTATGAACTAACACAGATAGCTTTTTTTCCTTGGCAAGGGAACGCATTTCTGTGACAGTAGAATATGTTAATTGCGATAAATTAAATATTTGTGGCTTAAAATTAAACTTTCCTATTTCTAGATGAGAGAAATCGAGAATGTCATTAACCAACCTTAACAGATGTTTGCCACTATTGAGGATGCGTTCCAACATATCTCTTTGTTGCTGTGTAATTTCACCTCCTAAAGGACGCAACAGTACCTGAGAAAAGCCAATGATGGCATTCATAGGAGTGCGCAATTCATGGGAGATTGTTGCTAGAAATTCTGACTTTAGCTGTGATGCTTCCAGTAGTTTCAGCTTTTGCGACTCAATTAATTGCTTTTGCCCTTGCAATTGCTGATGCTGTTGATTGAGAATTTCATTAGTTTCTCGTAGTTTCTCTGTTGTCCAGGCTATTTGCATTTGTGCGTGGTACAATCTAATACAATAACGCAAAACTTGTGCCAAATTTTCTGGAGATAACCTAGACTTAGATAGATATTCCGTTACACCTGTTTCGATTAGGTTAGGGTTATTGTTTTGTTCGATTTTATCAGCTATGATTACTAGAGGCACTGAAATTTGCGAACAGCGTATAGTCTGGATTTGGGTGAGATAATTTTCCTCTGGTAAGGGAATGTTGAGGAAAACGCAGTCATAGCAGGTTGTTGTCAAAGCAGCGATGGCACTATTCAAATTATCGACTTCAGATATTTCCATGAAAATACCTGTTTTCTTGAGAATGCTACATAGTGCCATGCACTCTATTTTATCATTATCAACCACCAAAATTTTGAGCGTCTGTTCCATCGGCTTTCGTGGTTATCTAACAGGGGTTCATGTATAGCATTTCTTTTTTGTCAATATCCGACAACAGTAAAACTAACTAATAAACCAGAAGATTTTCCCTGTCGATTAAAAAAGGGTGAATTTTTTCAGTGAAAATACTGTTTGAAATAGAAGAATAATTTAATTTTGTAATTGTTCATTACACTTCTTAATACAATTACCGTATTTTCTAATTTTAGTAGTTGACTACAGTAATTTTACTGAATATGCAGTAATAAGTTAACATTTGAAAAATCTGATCACTGGCTACAAACCCCGCAAAGTTTCATTGCTGAATTACTCCCTTCCCGCTATTAAATTACCGAAAAATTAATTGTAGACGCTTGTTGTAGCTTGCTTCCCCGCAGGGGTGGGACGTAGACGCTTAGCCTCCCGACCGTCGTCTACACTCCGTACCACTCGGTGGAAGCAAGCTACAACCCAACCTACTGTTCTGTCCCATTAATTCTGAGGGCTAGTTTTATAGTCATATTTATATGACTTTGACTATTAGACTGGGACTTATAGTCCCAGGTGGGTGTGATGGAAACCCCATCATATTTTATGGGACAGACCACTACGTTATAGGTAATCTTTTGCCGGGAAGGGAGTAGTCAATCTCTACAAATCAAGTCATATTTTACACGATATCATATCTTGCAACATTCAAGGGCAATTGCCTCACCAACGTACTGCCTAGCTTTCTGGTACAGAAGTAACTTATTTGCAGGTCTATACTGTTGACTAATTTGTCATTTTAGGATTATCAATTGCTAGTTATCAATTGCTAATTGTTTTTTCAGTTGCTTAGCAGCAAGAGCATAGCCACCATCAGCACAATCTACTAGGTGTACCTCATGAGAACCTAGCAAACAAGTAATGAGAACACGATTAGAAGTATGTAATCCAAAGTAGATTTTATTTTCTTGTTTTAGTTTTTGGAGATAAGCTTGAAATTTTTTTCTTTGTTCTGGATAACAAGATAGGGTCATTTTGAGTGTACCATCAAATTTTTTATAATCAGTAGCAACGATTATTTGATTTTTAACTTGAAATAAATAATGTAATATTTTCAGGTAAATAGGCTGAAAGATTAATGCTAATTTCAACATCAATATTTTCATTTGTTTGTAGATACCTGTTTGACGAATAAATAATACTTTACTTAATGCTTTTGCTCTATCACTATTGATGTTGATAAATTTTATTTGTTTGACGGCTAGAGGATGGCATTCTTGCAGAGAGCCAAAAATAAATTCTATTTGCTCAATAATTTGCTGATACAAAATGTTTTGAGTTTTAAAATCATTATTTCTCACCCTAATGATTACAGAAATAATTTCCTCTCTATGACTATTGACATCTTTAAAAGGACAAGAAAAGCCGGAATAGTCTGCTGATTTTCTAGATTGATAGTCTTCTGGAATTAGATAATTGCCAGAATGCTGGGGACTTTTGACTAAAAATTCTGCATAATCTATGCCATTTCCAATTATCATTACCTGTGAATATGTAGGGGAAACCTGATATTTTGCTACCTTGAGTTCATAACTAGATTGATAAATTTCTCTCACAGAGATAAACCCGACTCTCAACAAAAGTGAAAAAGTATTTTTGACGAAATTACGATTATCAGATAAAACACTCAACACATCTGCAAGCATTTGTCTGGGAATCAGTAAAGTGATACCATCACCACCAAATACAAATGGTAAATCGATATGAGGATTTATATTTCTGACTGCAACTAGTGAAAGAACGCTAGCCATATTTACATCCTTATATTTTCCCTTTTCAATGGCTTTTGTAGAATTGACAATATCAGTAATCACAACATACCAATCCTCTGGTAAATCAAAATAGTGACTGCAATTGGTAAATTCTGAAAAATGCTTTAAAGGTGGTAGGTTTTCATAGAATTTTAGGTGTGACATAGCAATTCATGCCTGTATAACTCGACTTTAACCAATTATCACTTCATCAATGGTTTGATTAAGTTAATTATTTCTTAATCCTTGTTCACGTAAAAGGGTATCAGACCATATAGCATCTTCTGGTTTTAGGGATGGTACTGGTTGTTGATTATAATCAATTGCTAAATAATATCTGGCACGATTGTATATACCATGCAATAAAGATTGTAAATCTAAAATAGGTTCTGTATCTTCTGCCTGCAATGGTAACGGAAATATGGGAATTGGTTCTCTGATGTTAAAGGCATATAATTTAGCCTGAGGACGTGTTTCACTTCTGCTAACTATAATTTTATAGTCTGTTGCCGGAACTTCTCCTAAAAATAACATGGGTTTTCCACTTCTGAGCAAATCAATTTCTACTAGGTGAGAAAGACTAGCTAAAACTTTTTTGCGTTTCAGTTTATATGCTTTTCTACCTTCACCTGGACGTTTATTTTTAGGAGATAAAACTTCTATGGAAGTTACTACAAAACCTGTAGAAACTTCGCGGATTTCTAAATAATTTTCTGTAATATTTTCGGGTAATGGTATCATCACCGTGATACCTTCTGATGTAGATATTTGGCTAGCAGCTGATGAATATTGCTGCGGTGATATTTGTTGTTGTTGAGAAAAAACAGAAACATCAGGTATTCCAACTAATACAGAATCTGAGTCATCACTTAAATATGTACGTTGTTCAATTGCAACTCGATATTGTGGGGGAATATTTTCTTCAATAGTATCTGCTATAGCTGTAATTAATCGATGATGTACTTCTGACCAAAATACAGAATTTTCTAAATAAGGATTCATTCCAGGAAAGGGAGAATTCATAGTTTTAATCTCCTGAAGTGACAATTATCCCGCTAACTTTGACCGAATTATGCAGGGGAACTGAGGTGCTGATATGTAATATGCCAGTTGCGTAAATCCTGGTTCAATCAGCAATAAATTTTAGCATTAACAATCCAATTGTGGTAAGCTATTTTGTGGTGTTTTATAACTTACCATTTTCACCCAAAACATCAAGATTACGTTAATTTTATACTAATCCATCCTACTGGATTCATCAGGAGAATTGAATTAGCCATTTACAAACAGGGAAAATATGGCAAATAAAACCCTAGGACTAGAACCAAACCTTTACCAATATTTGCTTTCAGTCTCTCTGAGAGAACCAGAAATACTAACTCAGCTACGGCAAGAAACAGCACAACACCCAATGGCAATCATGCAAATTGCACCGGAACAGGGACAATTTATGGCATTGCTAGTGCAGTTAATGGGAGCAAAAAAAACTTTAGAAGTAGGTGTATTTACGGGGTATAGTACTTTAGCGGTGGCATTGGCATTACCTGGAGATGGTAAGGTGATAGCATGTGATATTAGTGAAGAATATACATCAATTGCCCTTCCCTATTGGAGGGAGGCAGGTGTAGCTGATAAAATTGACCTGCGCATTGCCCCAGCTTTGGAAACTCTGGATAAGTTAATAGCTGAAGAGACAGAAGGCTTTGATTTTGCCTTTATAGATGCGGATAAAAGTAATTATGATGGCTACTATGAACGTGCATTAAAATTAGTGCGTCCGGGGGGATTAATTGCCATTGATAATGTGTTATGGTCGGGTAAAGTTGCAGATACACAAGTGCAAGATAACAGAACTGAAAAAATTCGTGCTTTGAATCAAAAACTACATCAAGACGAACGAATTTATCTTAGTTTAGTCCCTATAGCTGATGGTTTAACCCTAGCACTTAAGCGTCCTTAGAACGCTTTTATCCTTGTCCCCTCTCCGAACTCGCGGAGAGGGGTGTCCGTAGGACGGGGTGAGGTTTTTATTTCAGATTCATAGCTATATTCAGCAATGTCACGCTTTTGAGCTAACTCTAATTGGCGCTTTTTTTCCAGAAGACGGGCTTTTTTCTCTTTTGTGAGAGTATCAAAACAGTAGGGACAAGAAATACCTGATTCATACTGGGGTGAAGCTTTTTCAACTTCACTAATGGGATGTCCACAACCAGGACACATTTCATGACTACCCGCTTCTAAACCATGACCCACAGCAACTCGTTCATCAAAAACAAAACACTCTCCCGACCATAAACTTTCTTCTTGGGGAACTTCCTCTAAATATTTAAGAATACCACCTTTGAGATGATAGACTTCTTGAAAACCTTGGGAAAGCATAAATGATGTAGCTTTTTCGCAACGAATACCCCCAGTACAAAATAAAGCCACTTTTTTATGTTTATTGGGATCGAGATTCTGACGAACATATTCTGGAAAATCTCGAAATGAGTGAGTTTGCGGATTTTCTGCCCTCTTAAAAGTGCCAATATTGACCTCATAATCATTGCGAGTATCAATAACAGTCACTTCTGGATCGGAAATGATTTGATTCCATTCCTTGGGAGTAACATAGGTTCCCACCCTTTGATTTGGGTCAACTTCCGGTAATCCCAAGGTGACAATTTCCTTTTTTAACCGCACTTTCATCCGTTCAAAGGGTGGTATGTCTGCCTCAGATTCCTTATGTTCTAAATCAGCTAAACGGGAGTCAGAACGCAGAAATTTCAGCACCGAATCAATTGCTTCCCGGTATCCGGCAATTGTACCATTAATACCTTCCGCTGCCAATAAAATTGTGCCCTTTACACCTTGAGTTTGACATAAAGATAGCAAAGGTTGTTGTTTTTCGGCATAGTTGGGTAATCTGATAAATTTATAAAATGCTGCAACCACCAAGGACATTTTTCTTTATTCTCAACAATAATTTTCTAGTTTATCCTGATTTAATTTCTTTAGCGGAATTCTCCATCCGTCTTGCGGTGGGGATGGATAGGTGTAGGTGTAGGTGTAGGTGTAGGGTGCGTTATAACTTTAGTTTAACGCACCAAAACCCTAATTTTATAGGAGTAAGTACCCTTGGGGGAAAGGTGTAGGGTGCGTTATAACTTTAGTTTAACGCACCAAAACCCTAATTCTATAGTCATATCTTGCACCACCGTAAGAAACCGGGTTTATTGATAATCACTGAACCTAAAAACCTTAATTTTTGGTTTATAAATCCAGCTTCTTTGCTTTTGTTGAAAATGGTGCAAGATGTAAGTATAGGAGTAAGTACCCTTGGGGAAAAGAAAGTAGAAACAAGACAGAATCACCAAAAAAAATTTGCTAATTTTCCGAAATTGACTCAACAGCTGTGGTAGTCATTATCAGACCACTAATTAGTTTATAAATACTGTTATTAATAGCCACGGGGATATACCCCACTAAACCCGGTTATCTTGCCGGGTTTTTGGCTTGTTTATCAGGAAACTCAAGGAAATTACAATAGAAAATTATGTAACTGTATTACCCTGCTTACTGGAGTCAAAATCACAAAATTTGCTAATTTTCCGAAATTGACTCAACAACTATGGTAGTCATTATCAGACCACTAATTAGTTTATAAATACTGTTATTAATAGCCACGGGGATATACCCTACTAAATCCGGTTATCTTGCCGGGTTTTTGGCTTTTTTATCTGAAACCATTCATTGCATTAACTCGTTTCCAGGCTTAGCCTGGAAACGCATCTTCTCGAGGCTCTGCCTCCCTAAAATACATTACAAGGTAAAACCTTGTAACGAGAGTTGAGAAAGCTAGATTTAACAAGGTTTTTTTCTTCACAAGCGTGCCATTTGTTTATAAATTCTGTTATCAATACCACGGGGATATACCCTACTAAACCCGGTTATCTTGCCGGGTTTTTGGCATTTATTTATGAGAAAACTCCAGGAAATCGCCGAGAAAATTCTGTAAATGTATTCCTTTGTTTACTGGAGTCCAAAACAGAAAATAGTACCCTTTTAAATCTACCCCAAAATTTACCTCCAGGTAATAATAAATCTGCAAACATTTGGGCAACCATTGAGGGCTGATTTTGAAATACGCCACATCCCCAAGCACCTAAAATCAAGGCATCACAATAATTTTGTGCTGCTAAACTTAACACTTTGGCACCGCGAACATACAAAACTTCCCGTATTTTATCAATATCCTGGGGTTGATTTCTTGCAATTGCCCCAGCATTGGGAGCTGGACTAGTAATAAAATCAACAATATAGGGCTTTTCTAATAATGTGGCATCATCTTTACGGAACACTGGACAATCAGATGAATAAATCATTGAATCCGAGTACAAAAGCGAGTGATAAGAGCGATGAAAATTGTAGTAACTGCGGCATTTTAATAGGCTCGAATAAAGTGCAGAACTACGTGCAAGACTCTCTTCTTGGGCTTGGGCACCCTTGAGAAATCCACCTCCAGGATTTTTCGCAGAAGCAAAATTAAGAACCCCAATTCTGGAAAATTGTTGGGTTTTTGCCATGGATTCTGCTCCCATTAAAGTTGTCTCGTTCCTAACTTCAAACTCAGTATTTGAGAATTGGGGAGTAGTAGCCAGAACCTCTTCCTGAATTTGAGAGAGAGTATCGGGGTCGTAACATTTTGTACCACTAATACAGGATGTCAATTCTTCCCTAATCTCAACTCTACCGCCACCAGGAGAAATGTAGTATCCTGCTTCTATAATTTCCAGGGTGTTTTGAGCGATCGCAATTCGCCTCATATTTGCAACTCCTTAGTCACCGCAAAGCCGCGTTAAGTTTATGAAAGCTTACGCAACTGGCAATTTATAGCTTGTATTATTATATGTAACATAAAAACAATACACAACAACAAATAGTCATTGGGATGGGTGTAGTCCCGTTAAGGTATCAAACATAGATTTAAAAAACAGTTAGTAGTATTATATGAAACATATATATTTTCTCTCCTAAGTAATATTACTTTTTTTTACAATCAGGAACAAAAAAATATAGTTTCATTAATATGAAAATAGATAAGGTTGTCCTCAGTGCTATCGCAGTGTTTTTATTTTTAGAAAAAACTATTTTCTATCATCACAACCTTGTAAAAAGAGCAAATCTTTCTTGCACAAAATATTCAACTTTCAACATCCTAATTTATTGACCGCAACAGTTAGTATCTACAGTCATATTAAGAATTAGTTTCATTAGCGGTCAAAATACATCAGCCTTCTGGTGACATTTAATTAACACCTTGGATGAATTTTCTTCCGGGTGGAATAGTCCTGTATTGGTTCAAAAAGTGCCAAGTTGGCACCGACAATCAGGCTGTTTATGAGATTGTAAATTGATAAGTCTTTCAGGATTTTTTTCGGTCAAATACCAATACTACTTGGTTGGAGCTACAAAACCCTTATGTGTAGGTTGGGTTGCGCTGTCGCTTAACCCAACAAAAAAGCCATTAATGTTGGGTTTCCTGATGTCAACCCAACCTAGAATATTCCTTAACTTTTTGCATAGCTATTTTACAAATTTGCTAGGAGTTTTATTATGCGATCTATGGATCTTACAAAAGGTGTTGTTCTTCCATCAACATGGGATGATATAGCCAGCACAGGCAAATCCATGAACGAGTTAGGAGATGACTGGTGGATTCGGTCATTTGCTATCTCCAGCGATGAAAACCCATTCATCTTTGAGGATATTACCGACCTCAAAGGAAAGTTAGGGTCAATTGAAAAAGCAAGAATAGATCAGCCTGAGCCAATTTTCTTTTTGGGTGGTACGTTTGTAGCAGATCCAACTCTCGAAGAAGAACCAGCAACAGAAACATTTACTCCAGTACGCTCAATCGTTGTACCTGAGGATGCAATTCTTGTATTCCCGCTCATCAATGCTGTGGGTCCCGATGCGGTTGAATTACCACCAGTCATTCAGGATGAAGCCACAGGTCGTGCTAATGTGAATTTCTTTTTCGATGATCCTCAATTATTCACAGCCACTGTGACGGTTGACGGAACACCCGTAAGCGAAATCTCTAAGTCTGGGAACAATGAAGGTTTTCGGAGAGAATCACCGTCTGGAGGATTCAGTTATACAATTCCGGAGAATAGTCTTTCTGATATCATCGTTGGTGAAGTTCCGGCACAGACTATCCCTCTAGCAGTTTCTGATGGGTACTATTTTGCCTACGATACCAGTGTCTTAAAGCCGGGGTCTCATATAATCAACTTTCAAGCCAGGATTGATCTTGATTTGGATGAAGATGGTATCCCAGATGACTTCACTTTAGAGTTAAATGTCACTTATAACCTGCTCAACCCAATTGATGGAACTGAGCGAAAAGATAAACTCAATGGAACTAAGGGGAATGACTACATCGACGGTGGTAATGGTTCAGATAAACTTATGGGTAGAAAAGGAGATGACCTTATAGTCGGAGGTTATGGAGCAGATGTGATCGATGGTGGCAAGGGTGACGATGAGCTGTGGGGTAATGAAGGCATCGATACATTTATCTTCAAGCGAAATTATGGCAATGACAAGATATTTGATTTTGAGCAAACAGAAGTAGTTAGGGTTTTAGGTTTGGGAAGAATAACACCGGTTAAAAGTGGCATAGAATTGCCTAGTGGAGCCTTGGGGACTGAAGTTACATGGGGATCTGACTCCCTTACATTCGTAGGAATTAACCCTGATAATGTTGTAATTGAACGAAATCAAATCACCCTTATCTAGCAATAAGCTCCGTGACATACTCCCACACGCTCTGCAAGCATACATTGCGGGCTTCTCACCAACTCCTGCTACTGCATAGGATACTCTTTCGGAGCTTTATTAACGATACGGGATGCCCCTGTGCACCGGGCTTTATGAATTTTTTCTTCAATATGTAGGCTGCATTTACGCATTTAATTGGGTTACACCTACATCTT
>JASJCY010000186.1 GCA_030065825.1 Nostocaceae cyanobacterium
GGATAGAATACAGATAAACCTCACCCCTTTCCCCTCTCCTACCCTACGGGAAGCCACTCCGTGTCTATAGTAAGGAGAGGGGAGTCGGTCGGACGGGGTGAGGTTCCCTCGTGTATTGGACTCAACTGAAAACCGCTATAATACCAAAACCTCCTTATCCTAACTAACAACTTGCACCATTCAAGGGCAATTGTAGAGAAACCGGGTTTTTTAAGATTATTGACCTGTAAAATCCTACATTTTGGTTTAGAAACCCGGTTTCTGAGATTGGTGCAAGATGTAAGTTAGGAAAACTCCACACCATTAGCCATGACTTTTAGATACTAGGTTAATTTTGCCATACCCAAGACTGTAACATCGGCAAATACTTTAAAAGAATGCGAGTGAAAGTATAGTTGGCAAGGCATAATTGCTTCAATTGCTGTAGGGGCAAGGCATCAGCAAAGTTACTACATAAACCGAGATATTATGGATGCCGTGCCCCTATGAAATCATCCGTTATAACCACTTTTATCCCTTGCCAGATTATCTTGATGTATAAGCTAAAGCGCATTTAAATTACATATTCAATTTTGCTATAACTCTTGTGGGCTAGGCATCCCTTCCTGCCCAATAATATAAATTAAAAGCACAACAGGTTAAAAGTAAGACTTTTCAAACTTTCAAACATCATTCTAGTACAGGTCAGCGTAAATAAACCAACCATTTTCAAGGACACAAAAGCCTGCTATGTAAACATTTTTAATTTTTAATTTTTAATTTCGCCCAGCAGTGCTAGTCCGTTTGAATCGTGGAAATATCTGAGTTTATTTTTCCTTAATTATTGCAAAATTTTTCTAAATTTCTGTTAATTTTGCCATCAAAAATCCTGACTATTTAATGTCAGGGCAGTTATACTAGGGCGGAAACAAAGAATTTGATTTTGCGATCATCAGGGTGCAGGCGTTCGGCTGAACATTTATCCTAAAATCTCTGGTAAAGACGTCAAGTTTATACTTGCCCGTCTTTATCTGGGATTTTTTAATATGTAACTTTATTTACTTTTTGCCACTAGAGTAAATACGGTAATTTCTGGGCGACATGCAAACCTGAAATGCAAGCCAGTCATACCTATTCCTCGATTAGTGTACAGCAACATTTCACCTAAATTATATAAACCAGAGTAATATTTTCTACCATTAGGTGGCAGAATTGGAGGCTTTAAGAAAGGTAAACGAATTTGTCCTGCGTGGGAATGTCCTGATAATTGTAAATCAAAGCGCTTTGTGCCAGCGCTGATATCAGCAAAATCCGGTTCATGTGCGAGGAGAATTGCGCAATCTTCCCCAGTTAATTGCTTGAGGATAAGATCCAAACGGTTCCTTCTCGCATTCACATCATCTACCCCAGCGATATGCAACATAGCATTGCCTCGTTTGAGAGTATAAATATGATTGCGGAGGGTAATAATACCCCTTGCTTGCAATGCTTTGATAATTACCTGGGGATTATTTTCATAGTCATGATTACCCAATACAGCCACAGTTTTATCTTTAGGTGTTAATTGAGTCAAAGCTGGTTGGAGTTTGGTCAAAAATTGCTGGGAACGACGGGTGACTAAATCTCCGGTAATTACTACTAAATCCGGGTGTTGTTGGTTAATTAAACGAACAATTCGCTTTAAACGTCGTTGCTTTGTCCACTTGTCAGTATGAATATCGCTAATTTGCGCAATTCGATACCCATCAAACTCTGATGCGAGATGTGGTAAATTTAATCGCAAAGATTTGATTTCAATCCAGTTAGGTTCAATCAAATAGGCATACAGGAAAACATAAAAACTCAACACAAAAAATATACCTACAAATCTAAACATGGATCTGCGATTTTTGGTTTGCCAATGGCGTTTTTTCAAAGCGAAATCTCCGTCCTTTGTAGGGCAAGAGATTTCATATTCAGCTGATTTTTAAAATTTCGCTGTCTATTAGCTTGCTCTAGACAAAATTAAAGAAAAAATTAATAGAAACCGGGTTTCTATAGGTGGAGAACCGAGAATTTGAGTATATATGCCTTCATAAACCCGGTTTCTAGAGGGGTTTCTATAGGTGGAGAACCGAGAATTTGAGTACATATGCCTTCATAAACCCGGTTTCTAGAGGGGTTTCTATAGGTGGAGAACCGAGAATTTGAGTACATATGCCTTCATAAACCCGGTTTCTAGACCCTCAAGGGAGTTTTATATTTATTTTAGAAACATCCTTTCAGTATCAGCTAAACCACATCTAATCTACATAATCGCTCATCATTTTATTCCTTGTGGGGTGGGCATCCCTGCCCAGACAAACATGTAAATTAAATGTGCGAGAAAATTTTCAAGTGCAAACTCACCCAAAATAGCTACAATAGGAGTTTGGATTTTAATTTAATTTTGTATCCAGTTATGGGTCTTCCTATTGTTGCTATTATTGGTCGTCCGAATGTCGGCAAATCTACCTTCGTGAATCGTCTGGCTGGGGAAAAGTCGGCAATTGTCCACGACGAACCAGGAGTGACACGCGATCGCACTTATTTACCATCTTACTGGGGCGATCGGGAATTTTTGGTAGTGGATACTGGTGGTTTAGTATTTAACGACGACACAGAATTTTTACCGTTAATTCGTCAACAAGCAATGACAGCCCTAGCAGAAGCAACTGCTGCTATCTTTATAGTAGATGGACAAACAGGTCCTACGGGTGCTGACGAAGAAGTTGCTACTTGGTTGCGACAACAACCAGTACCCGTACTGTTGGCTGTAAATAAATGTGAATCAGCCGAACAAGGGTTAATTCAAGCTGCCGAATTTTGGAACTTAGGATTGGGTGAACCATTCCCCATATCTGCTATTCATGGTAGCGGTACAGGAGATTTACTAGACAAGTTAATTGAGTACATTCCCCTAGCCACAGAAATACCAGAAACTCACGAAATCAAAGTTGCTATTGTCGGACGTCCCAACGTGGGCAAATCTAGCTTATTAAACGCCTTTGTAGGGGAAGATAGGGCAATAGTCAGTCCTATTTCTGGAACTACCAGGGATGCCATTGATACTTGCGTTGAAAAAAATGGACAAACATACCGTTTAATCGATACAGCAGGAATCCGTAAAAAGAAGCACATAGAATACGGCACAGAATTCTTTAGTATTAACCGCGCTTTTAAAGCCATCCGTCGTGCTGATGTGGTGTTATTAGTTATAGATGCCCTCGATGGAGTCACGGATCAAGACCAAAAACTCGCTGGCAGAATTATTGATGATGGACGTGCCTGCATTATTGTAGTTAATAAATGGGATGCTATTGAAAAAGATTCCTATACCATTTACGATTATCAAAAGCTGCTGCAACAGCGACTACATTTCAGTGAATGGGCAGAAACCATATTTGTCAGCGCTTTAACAGGACAAAGGGTAGAAAAAATTCTCGAATTAGTCAACCAAGGAGCCGAAGAACACAAACGTCGCGTCAGTACATCCGTAGTAAATGAAGTCCTAGAAGAAGCAATACGCTGGCATTCATCCCCCGTCAGTCGCAGTGGCAAACAAGGTAAAATTTATTACGGTACCCAAGTTAGCACCCAACCCCCTACCTTTGCCTTGTTTGTAAACGATGCCAAACGCTTCAGCGACAACTACCGACGCTACATCGAACGCCAATTTCGCCAACAATTAGGATTTAAAGGTACTCCCATTCGTTTATTATGGCGAAGCAAAAAAGTCAGAGATGTAGAAGCAGCAACTGTCAACCGTGCCACCAAGGTGTAATGGTGTAATAAAGTTATGAATTATGAATTATGAGTTATGAGTAATGGATTTATTGCGATCGCTACCCCTAGGACTTTACTTAGAACAACCGCAAACATGGCTACATAAAATAGATCCGCGAGTCAAGTTTGCTTGGTTGATGAGTTTTCTAACTACCTACATATTTGCCAATAACATCTGGCGAATAATGTTGGTCGTCTTGTTGATTATTGCCACCTTAATTGCCAGAATTCCCCGTCGAGTCTGGCGACAGCAAATCGGCTGGTTAGGTATACTATGCTTTTTTGTACTTATAATTGCATCTATCACTCCAGATGCATTAGGTGTCAAATATCAGTCACGTTTACCCCTTGATCCACAAATTTTAAGGGAACAACCCCAACCAACAACTACAACACCCAAGCCAGAAGTAACAATAGCAACACCCACTGTTTCCCCTATCCCAGCAATAACCGGGAATAGACAAACATACCAATACCAATTGTTAAAATTAGAACCAGTGTTTGGCTTAGGTCTATTGACAGTTACTCGCCGTTCTCTGGACTTAGCAATACGTCTGAGTACCATTGTATTTACGGTATTTTATAGTACAAACCTATATCTGTTGACCACTGCCCCAGAGGAAATTACAGCCGGGATAGAAAGCTTAATGCAACCCCTGCGTCAGTTCAAAATTCCTGTAACTGAAATTACCTTGACTTTAACTTTATCTTTGCGGTTTATTCCCCTAGTTTTGGAAGAAGTACAAAACCTACTGCGCTCAATTATGACAAGGGCAATAAATTGGAAAAAGCTGGGATTTAAAGGCACAGTCAAAGTAGGGATGATGGTAGCAGAACGCTTGCTAGAAAACCTCCTCCTGAGGGCAGAACAAATGGCAAATGCAATGATGGTAAGGGGTTTTACCAGTCCCAACCAACATCGGGTACAATGGCATGATTTGCGGATCAAAAGAGGTGACTGGCTAGCAATAGCTATCTTAGTGCTATTTTGGGGTACGCGAGTGGCGATTGGAGGCATTGATTTTTCATTTTGAAGTTGAAGGGTTAATATCAACTGCATCTCTCCATCACCCCCAACTTTGCTTGTGATTATGGTTTTTGATTTGTTTAGTGTAATTCAACCTTGGTATTGGCGATCGCTTCCCCTAGAAAAACGTACAGGTTCGGATATTTTTGCTGCCTTATTTCTTGATAATTCTGGCTCAAAAATTGCTACCCTCTTAGAAAGCCCTTACCCCGCACCAAAGGATAACCCCCAATTATCTCGCTACTCTATCTGTGCAGGTAATCCCCGGTATGTGGATGGACACCCGCAAATGTGGACACCACCATTGGGAGAGGTTTTACCATTTTTAGAAGAGCTAACACAAAGAAAACCATCTCCCCCTACTCCTGGGCGAGGAAACCCCACCGGGCACAAGGATTGCACCCCTGGCGGGCACGAGGATTGCGCCCCTGTCGGGCACAAGGATTGCACCCCTGGCGGGCACGAGGATTGCACCCCTGTCGGGTACGAGGATTGCACCCCTGTCGGGCACGAGGATTACACCCCTGTTGGGCGCAAGCATTGCGCCCCTACTGTTCCCTTTACCGGTGGCTGGTTGGGTTGGTTGGGATACGATATTGCTTGGGAAATTGAACGGTTACCCCTAACGAAATCCGACACCTTACCGTTTCCCGTAGCTTTTTGGTACGAACCAGAAAATTTTGCCGTTTTGGATCACCAAGAACAACTGCTGTGGTTAGCCGCAAGTAGCATCCAGGGGTTGGATGAATTAGAAAATCGCCTAGAGAAGGGACAAGAGGGACAACAACCCACTCCTGGGGGAGGAAACGCTTTTGGGCGCAAGCATTGCGCCCCTACTGTCCCCATCTCCCACTCTTCCCCATCTCCCCCCTCTCCCCTCTCTTCCCCCTCTCCCCACTTCTTCACTTCCCAGACAGATTACGAAACAGCTGTTAACCAAGCCAAAAAATACATTCAAGCCGGAGATATTTTTCAGGCGAATCTTTCTTTGAGATTTGCAGCACCCACAGCAGCTTCTGGATGGGATATATATCAAGCATTACAGCAAATCAACCCCTCCCCTTTTGCGAGTTATTGGCAAACTCCCTGGGGAGAAATAGTTAGCTGTTCCCCCGAAAGATTGGTAAAACTGGATCGGGGATTGGCAGAAACTAGACCGATTGCTGGAACCAGAACCAGGGGAACTACTCCCCAAAAAGATCAAGAACTAGCAGATGAGTTGGTGAATAATCCCAAAGAACGTGCCGAACACATCATGTTAGTAGATTTAGAACGGAATGATTTAGGAAGGGTGTGTGAATGGGGTAGCGTCAGCGTGGATGAATTACTCACCATTGAGCGCTATAGTCACGTTATGCATCTTGTCAGCAACGTCAAAGGTACTTTAAAATCCAATATCAGCGTTGTGGATCTGATCCGCGCCATGTTTCCTGGCGGAACCATTACGGGTTGTCCTAAAGTCCGGTGTATGGAAATTATTGAAGAACTAGAACCCACCCGGCGTAGCTTATTCTACGGTTCCTGTGGCTATTTAGATTGGCGGGGTAATCTAGACTTGAATATATTTATCCGCACCTTGCTACTCACTCCCATCCCAGAAACGGAGGTAGAGAGCGAATTAGGCAAGGTAATCATAAATACCAAAAAACACCAAAAATCTCTCAAGGACTTTTCCACAGAAGCGTTATCCACCCCTACCCCATCAGTCAACACACCCTGCTATGATTCGGAAAGTTCCCAAGGCTCTTTTTCCTTAGATGACAGCAGAGGAGGGGAATTTCTAGGTTGCTCTACCTTTCAACCATCAAGCCAGGTGAACTCACCGCCAACTTCCTCATCAGCAGTTCCACAAGCATCTTCTAGATTTAACATTGTTTGGGGACAAGTGGGAGCAGGAATTGTCGCAGACAGCGATCCAAAAAGAGAATGGTATGAATCTTTGCACAAAGCACAAGCACAACTTAAGGCTCTGGCAAAGGTTTTGAGTAAACTGAAGCCGTTCCCCTACCACAAGCTGAACCCAAAGGGTAGGGTAGTATGAAGTATGAAGTATGAAAAACAGCCACCTATTTTTATCCTTTACACTTCAAGACTTCTTTAGTCAAAAGCTTTTAGCCAGCATTTGACCGTTGCAAATCAATTATCAGTAAATAGTAAACAGTCAATTGGATTGATTGTCATCCGTTAATTTGTCCTCCATGTAGCTCAAGCTACCCAGTTTCCTAACTTATCGAGCTTTTTTTAGATGAAATGAATGTAGACAACGAAGAAACTTATATCAATCATCCAACTTGGGGTTTACTTTATAGAATCTGTGTAGTTGACGAACGCCAAGAGCTATTTACTACACTTTATGCCCAACGCCTGTTTTTTTTAGTAACCATTGAGCCGAAAGGACTCAAATTCCAACCCATAGGACGTACCGAGGCAAGAATGATGTTGGAAAATCGCTTGCGAAACATGCGACGTATGGGAAAATCTCAGGAGTACAATCAGCTCCAGAGTGTTTTCCAACGCACCTTCCAATGAGTAGTTCCATTAGCTCTAACATCGCCGCAATCAAATCACAACTTCCCCCTTCTGTGCGATTAATTGCGGTCACCAAAACAGTACCGGTGGAGGCAATTCGCGCCGCTTACGCCGCTGGAATCCGTGATTTTGCCGAAAATCGCATCCAAGAAGCCCTCAGCAAACAAGCACAATTGCAAGACCTCTCGGATGTGACTTGGCACTTTATTGGGCATCTACAAAGCAATAAAGCCAAAAAAGCCATTGAACATTTCCAATGGATTCACTCCGTGGATAATCTCAAGCTGGCGCAGCGCTTAAACCAATTAGCACAACAGTTAGGAATTACTCCCCAGATTTGTCTACAAGTCAAAATTCTTGCCGATCCCCATAAATCTGGCTGGAGTATATCCCAACTTTTAGCTGATTTACCAGCACTCAATCATTGCAAAAGTTTACAAATTCAAGGTTTGATGACAATACCACCCCTAGGATTAAATGATTCTGAAACTCTGGATGTGTTTAATTGTACTCGAAAACTAGCGACAGAAATCCAGTCCCAACACTGGTCTCACATTCATATGCAAGAATTGTCGATGGGCATGTCTTTTGACTATAAGCTGGCAATCCAAGGCGGTGCAACTATGGTAAGATTAGGAACAATCTTGTTTGGAGAGCGATCCAAATAAGCGCCAAGGTATATAATTTACTCGTTGACTTTCGGAGTAAAAACGGGTGCATCTGTGGCAGCTTCAATTCAGCTAAATTCAATACTAAGCTATTTCACGGGTAGTAAAAGATATAGTGTTTTTATCCACTGCATACAAATTAAGTGTGGGGTAAGAGCAACTTTTCATTCTGAAGCACATAGGATATAATTTTGACTCATTATTGACTGCGGTGGAAAATAGAGACGTTTACAAAAACGTCAATATATCCAATATATCCGTAGTAAATGCTACAAATAGCTATAGAATTGCTAATCTATGACTATTCTGTAGTAGTTAGAGTTGACAGCATGGATTTTTCCCGCATTAATATTTTCGAGAATTAGGTGACTTGCACCGGGAGCGTAAACAATGAATAATATTTTTTCTAAACTTAGAGACTTTGTAGGTTTAAATGAGCAAGTAGAATACGAATACTACGAAGAAGAACCTGATGTAGAGAGCTATCAAAATCTGTATCAGGAACAGAATCCCCAACCAGCGCCACAAGAAACCCCTGTACAAAATCGACGTTGGCGGGAGCCCATGCCTACAATGAATACAACAGATGTAGCGTCGGGAACTAAGCAAATGAGTAATGTTATTGGTATGCCAGGAGCACTCAACGGTATTTCAGAGGTCTTAGTAGTTGAGCCACGTACCTTTGAAGAAATGCCCCAGGCGATACAAGCGTTGCGAGAACGTAAATCAGTAGTATTGAATTTGACTATTATGGACCCCGATCAAGCTCAACGGGCGGTGGATTTTGTGGCTGGTGGTACATATGCACTAGATGGACATCAAGAACGTATTGGTGAGAGCATCTTTTTGTTTACTCCTAGCTGCGTACAAGTTAGCACCCAAACAGAAGTGATTCATGAAGTGCCTCAGGCACCTGTGCGCACCACCCGTAGTAATACCCCGAATCCAGCTTGGGGAAATGAAGCTAACCGCATGGCACAATGAGATTACCAAAATTTGTCGGGAGCATGAAAGCCCAGTGTCTTTAGACTTGGGATAAAAAGCGACCCGACAAGTTTTAACCTGCTGTTTGTGTTTCTATCTAAGAAATTGCACCAATGTCGTTTATTCAAGCAACCCAGATTTCAGAAACCGGGTTTCTTAAGATCATTGGTTGAAAAACCCGGTTTGTCTATACTGTAGAAACTTATCGTAGTTACTCTCAGCTTGATGTGCAAACTTCAATGCTTCATTAGCGGCATTGGTACTGGGGGTGATTTTGCCGAGATGGGCGTATAAGTATGTTAATGTTGAAAACATAAATTTTGCCTTTAGAAACCGGGTTTTTTTGGTTTTGTTGAGAAATTATTCAGCAATTTTTTCATAAGCTTTCTTAACCCAGTATCCCCTGGGTGGCTTTTCAATCCCATAAGTCTTGCACCATTTTTCTACTGCTTTGTCAGACACACCAAATTGTTTACCTATTTGGGTGGTTGGTTTTGACCACACCAATTTTTCTAATTCCTCTTTTGATGGTCTTTCCACTTTCCTGGTGTGAATTCTGGAGTCTGAATTCACTTTCCTAGTGCTTAAATCAACTCCAAACTCCTTATAGGTTCGCTTAAATGCTTGTTCCGTAAAATCTGTAAAATCTTCCCACCAATAAAAGGGTGTAGCGGACTTAGGTATTTGTGTCCTTATGCAACAACCACCAAAATTTATTGATGGGTATACGACTCGATCTATATCAGGTAGATAAACAGCATAAAAATCAAAATCCTCGGCTTTGTACTTTTTCTGATGAGTACCATTTTTATCAGCCCAACTAGTTTTATTTTTTATTTCCCCATTGCAGCTGTATTTAGCTTGAATTCTGTAGCATTGACCATCTTTATAAACTATTAAGTCAAATGGTAAATGCTCGCTAACTACCGGTGTAAAAATAGAATATCCTTTACAGACCAAATCTGCTATGGCTTTAGCAGCTGCAATATCGCCTTTATTTTTGGTATGATGCAGCAAAATGAACCCTCAATACTGGTTCACATCTTACCATTTTACAGTGCTTAAAGGTTCGTATTTCGTAAAACGAGCGCGGCAGGATTCGAACCTGCGGCTAACGGATTAGAAATCCGTGGCTCTATCCACTGAGCTACGCGCCCAAACAACGATTGTGGCTCCTATTACTGGAGTCAACTATAACATTGTAACTATTCAGGAGAGAAAATGCAATCTTAAAAATTGCAAATTTTATTTGAGTGAAGTTAAGATACAAGTCTATAATTATGTATTTTTACATAAAAAATCACAAATGGAGTATCAATTGGGTATATTGTTTAGTCGGTGGCTTATTGCCAGTTTATAGATTTAACGATAACTACCCTGGAAAATTTTGGTCACACCAAAAGCCAAAGCTATGATATCTCCTATGTGAAGACAGCCCGTGTTAGGAGTGATTTGAAGCGTGCTATGTTCATACTTAAAAGTGATGATGTACAAATATCAAGCATTCAGCACCCGAAGCGGGATCAGCTGGTGCCGATCCTTTACTATCAGGGACAGAGTTTTCGCTTGATTACTGTTTTCCCGATTAGCCAAGAAGAAGAAGCCATCGCTTTATGGCGAGATTTCACCGACAATCGCGGTAAAGCTTGTGTCTTGGTTGAAGAAGCGAATCGCTTTAGTATCTGGGGTAAAATTCGTTTAGAGCAGTTAGATGCTGACACAGAAGAAAATCACCAATACGCGGAGATTTTGTTCCAAGGCAGTATTTTGCTGCTACAAGCCTTATACATAGATATCGAAGACTTGTTGGGTTCTCGACAAGCAAGTTTATTTGCAAAAGAGATCGCCTCTTTGTTGCAAAAATTTCCCCAGACATCCTCAAAGGAAGCAGTAGAAAAATTTTTGCATGGCGATACCCGAGAAACAGCAAATCTTTTGACTTGGAAAGAAAAACATGTGATTGCTTTCTTACAAGAGGTGCATCGATTGGGAAAACTCTACTTTGGCAATAACAGCTTTGCCTACCAAGTAGCTGATAAGTTAGAAGTGATGGCAGATGAAGAGCGATCGCTGTTTATAAGTTGGCTAGTTCAATCGCCATTGAATAAACTGTGGCAATAGCAGGCTTATATATATGGCAAGACTGCTAGTAATTGTGAATCATAAGATGAAAACAATTCACGCTTATGCACCAGATGCACCTTAGGGAGTCTGAACCCCCAAGTTGCCAATCTCAAAGGCATTAAAAAATCAATTTATAATATATCATGAGTAGCACTTACCACAAATCTTACCGTAAAAAATCTATTTTCTCCACTCAAAACATTATCTTAGTTTGCATTGGCTGGGGTGTGTTGGCAATTTTATACTTTTTGTTGTTTAGTGCCCAAATTCCAGGAGCAGATGGCACCCCAAAGCGTGCAGAGTGGTATGTGATTGGTACAAATATTTTAGAAGCTATAGCTTACTTGGGTGCAGGTATTCTATGCTTGAGAAATTGGCGTAGTCCGCAAATTGCTAGTAATCGCAATTTGTGGCTGGCAATGTGTATAGGTATGTTTTCTTATTTTTTGGGAGGAGTATTTTTCGGATATACAGAATTAATCTTAAAACAAGATCCTAGTGTCTCCTTTGGGGATATATTCTTTGTAATTACCTATTTATCGGTTGGAGTAGGAATAATTTTTGCAGTAACATCCAGACGAATTAATCTAGAAATATGGCAGTGGATAATTGTGTTGGCGATCGCTGCTTTTGGTAGCACTGTAGCATGGGTAATTTCCCAAGTACCGGAAGCAGCGACAACAGCCCCACAGGATTCGTCAACGGGAATAATAGCGACCATTTCTCCGATTTTGAACTGGTTTTACATTATCAGCGATGTCCTACTGCTAATTCTTGCTACCACATTACTACTTGC
Organism: Nostocaceae cyanobacterium; assembly: GCA_030065825.1. GTDB lineage: Bacteria > Cyanobacteriota > Cyanobacteriia > Cyanobacteriales > Nostocaceae > JASJCY01. The sequence goes on from JASJCY010000186.1 coordinate 11,912, forward strand.
GTTTTGGGGAGGTAGAGCTTCTTTGTCTTGGCGGATGATTGCAGCCGCAGCATTTTCGCTTTACATTGCAGATATGTGGTTTAAATACGCTAGTTCCAGTCCTTCTTATGAGAGTGGAGACGTGCTAGAAGTATTTTGGGTTTTAAGTGGAGTTTTGTTTGGAATGGGAGCTGCTTTGGAATATGATGCATCATTACACCGTTTGCGTCGTATCAGTGGACGAAAAAGAGTCTAGAAAAGTTTTTTGGTATCTGCCGTGAGAAAATTAACAGATTCAGATAAGCAAGAAATACTCAAGTTATATCGAGAAAGTGCCCAGACTACCTCCACTTTGGCGGAACGTTATGGGGTGAGTAACTCGACAATTAGTCGTTTACTTAAAAGCACCTTACCAGAAGACGAGTATGATTATCTGGTTTCCCTAAAGCGAGCTGCTAGAACTCCTGAGGGAAGAGCACAGGTAAATTATGATAACCTGCCTTTGTTTGTTCAACAAGAACCAAAGAATGTTGAAAAACAACAGCAGGAGTCAGAAAAAATAGAGGAAAAACCTCTGCAAATAGCTAGTGCTGATGAGGTTGATGCTGCTAGTAGAAGGGTGCGCAAACGTTCCTCAGCGGCGAAAAAGCCGCCACAACCAGTTACCAAGCAATTAGAACTGTTGGCGGAAAAACCTGAGGAGGAAGAACAAGAAAGCATTGACACATCTGTGTGGCAAGATTCTGATCTGGATGCAAGGGTATTGGCGGAACTTCTGGGAGAAGAGTTATCAGATGAGTCTGAGGAATTGGAAGATTTGGAGGATTTAGATGAGGATTATGAAGAAGAGGAGGAGGAAGAACAAGAACAAGAATTTGTAAAACCTCTAGTTAAAAAATCAAGAAAGTCAACTAACTTATTGCTTCAAGCTTTACCTCTATCCGCTGCTAATTTGCCCAAAACTTGCTATTTGGTAATTGACCGTGCTTCGGAATTAATTACCCGACCACTCCAAGAATTTGGGGACTTGGGAGAAATTTCTAATCTGGAAACCCAGGAACAAACCCTACCGGTGTTTGATAACCACCGAGTAGCAAAGCGGTTTTCTACTAAGCGCGATCGGGTGATTAAAGTTCCTGATAGTAGAATAATACACAAAGCTCGCCGCCATTTGGAAGCTAAGGGTATTACCAGATTACTGATTGATGGACAAATCTACTCTTTGTCTCCAGTTTAAGAGACCCGGAGTCTGTAGGGGCGCAAAGCTTGCGCCCAAAAGGCTTCTCACCCCTTACCTCCTAAGAAACACTCTTAACAGGGAACTCTTAATAGGGAATAGGGCAAGAGGATGTTGCTTTTCTTTCATTTGTTGCGGGAGTGTAATCGCGTCCCTTGGGCACTTATATCTTGCACCCATACCCTATAAGGGTAAAGCTATACATAGACGCAACAGCAGCTTCAAGGCTTTATTATTAACACGAGGCGTGCAAAATGTAAGTTATACCAATTTGAAAAAAGGGCGTTGCTGATTTGAAGTATGAAATTGGTTTTTTGGCTATCAAAAACTCTTGTTCCAGACGCGAAATTGCCTCTTTCAGAGGAGCTGAGTCGCACAGCGACACGCTTCGCGGTAAGCAAAGCTATGCCGTAGGCTTTAC
>JASJCY010000187.1 GCA_030065825.1 Nostocaceae cyanobacterium
GGTTTCCATCACACCCACCTGGGACTATAAGTCCCAGTCTAATAGTCAAAGTCATATAAATATGACTATAAAACTAGCCATCAAAACTAATGGGACAGAACACTAGTAGTCCACCACATTAGTTACGAGGGGTCACAGATCCCCGACTTCGCAAAAGTTGTCGGGGATCGCTCACACCCGCGACTTGTCAAAATTAATGTGGTTGAGTACTAGAATACATCTATGGTATTGTCCTCAAATACTTTTAGAACCTTGTTAGTAATGAATACGGGACGCAGGACAACGCCTGAATTACTCAACACGACTAACAGTGTTTCTTGTTCCATGTCTCTGTATATCGAAGCAAAAAAGCCAACCCATCCCCCTCTATGGTACACAACAGGTTTCTCCTCAACGTGCCACCCAAACCCGTATCCGGTTTTTTTACCTGAGTTCAAGATGCCGGATTCATACGCTTGGTTGTAAAATTCGGTGGGTAATAATGTCCCTTTTGTCAATGCCACATCCCATTTGAGGAGGTCTAATGCACTGGCATAAATATTTCCATCTCCGGCAATACCATCGAATTGGTTGAGGTCGTTGGCAATGTTTTTACCGAAGTAGACAAATTCTTTCTCGAATCCAAAGACCCGTTCTTTAAGCTTACTCTCCTGTGAAAGTTTAGTAAACACCTCAGTATCCCCCATATCCAGGGGAGTAAAGACTCGGGTTTTCATAAATTCGGGAAATGGTATTCCTGATACGCGTTCAATGATTTCTGCCAGGAGTACATAACCAGTATTGCTGTATTGATATTTTTCACCCGGTTGGAAAAGTGGCGGTGCTTTTTCTGGTTGCAGCCAGGAAATCATTGTTTTCGCGTCCATAATCTTGCCTTTGGGAAGAAGTTTTGCTGCTAATGGCTCGTAATCGGGTATTCCTGATGTATGATGCAGAAGATGCCGGATGGTAATCCCTTCATAGCCAGACAGTTCCGGCAGATAATTGGCAATGCGATCGTCAAAATCAAGTTTTTTGTCGTATGCCAGCAGCATAATACCCAAAGCCGTCATTTGCTTTGAGACGGAAGCCAAATTAAATGAAGAACGATTTGAAATCGAAACGCTGCTTTTCGCATCAGCAAAACCGACATTTCTCTGATACAATACCTCACCTTTTTTTGCATACAATACCGTACCATTGAACCTTTCTTTCTTTTCAAGTTGATCAAACCACTTGTCAACTGCTTGTATTTTTATTTTTAAGGGCGCATTTTGTGCAATTTGAATATTGGGCGTATGATTATGCCAGTATGTTATGGAAATAAAAATCACCAACAATATACCGATTATTGCTAGTAGCCAAAACAACAGTTTTTTGGTAAGCCTCCATAAAATACCGGCTATGGAAACAATCGAAAACAAAAAATTTCTCATACTCCTCCATTCATTGTTAAATATTGTTTAATTCAATATCAAAACAATCAATACAATGATTGAATATGTATAAAATCGAAACAGATTATTTTTTGAATCCTGAGGAATAAATCTATTTTTCATTTTATACTCAACTGTTTTTGTTGCAAACAATCAAAATAAATCTAATCAACTGTATTTTTGTTTGGGATTTATACATGAGGATTAAGATGTATAATTGGTTGAAAAATGGATTGATACTAATCTTCACCTTATCTTTAGTAATAGTTTTAAATTGGCATACTTTGCCAGTTTTTTCCCAATTGACTCAAAATATTAAACCAGTTACTGAGGTTCAAAAATCACCTCAATCCATGTGGCAACCACGAGAGGGAAATTGGAAACCAGTACCATCTCACCGAAAAGATAGAGGTGCAATCAAAGTTGTCTGGTTGCAGGGTACACCCTATGAAATGGGCTATCAGCATGGCAAATTGTTACATAATGAAATTGCCTCAATGGATCGAGAGGTGATGAGTATCCTCAGTTTCTTCGGCAAGCTGATGCTGATGTCAAAACTGGCTAAACGGAATTCTTTCCCTGGAATTGATCAAGAGTGTCAGGGTTTAGTTGATGCCACCAGTGACATTGGAATGACCATGGATGCTTGCATGGTTCTAGCCTTTGGTGATGTATTTAAGGAGATTTTCAGTTATACCCTGCCAAATATCTTATTCCATGATGGCTGCGCCAATTTTGCTGCTACAGGGGATGCTACCACCGATGGTCATCTTTATCATGGTCGTACCCTAGACAATAATCAAGAACCCATCAAATACTGGATAGATAATACTACGGTTTTTGTCCGACAGCCTCAGGATGGTATTCCCCATATGATTATTTCAGTTCCGGGGATGGTTTGGCCTAATTCGGGTTTAAATGCTGAAGGTATTTCTATTTCATTAGATACAGCACATCCAAAGGACATTGAGGCAATGCCTCCAGATGGTAGAAGTAATGTGCAGCTAATGTCTCAAGTCATGAAGGGTGCCCACACCTACGAAGATGCTCGTGCCATTATCGCTCAAAATAAGCGTCTAATAGCAGACTTAATCATGATTACGGACGGCAAATCTCATAAAGCTGGGGTATTTGAATTACTCAATCAGGACATGGGTGTGCGGGAACTGGAAGAAAATGGCACGATCTATATGACCAATCATTTCCTGTCACCAGAAGTAAAGGGTAAAGATTCAACACCAGTAGAGTCAAGTCTATTGCGATATCAGCGATTTGAACAAGTATTATCAAAAAATGGGTCCCAATCCCGTTATGGCAAAATTAATGCCTCGGAAATAGTTAAAATCCTGCGCGATCGCACCAACCCGAAGACAAAACAAGTCAGTCCCCTATCTGTATTTGACGACAATGCAAGTATCGGTGGTAATGGTTCATTGCGACAGGCTATTTTTGACCCGGAACGTTTACTATTTTGGATTGCAGCTGGCAAAGTTCCGGTTCCTCAAAATCAATTTACCTGCTTTTCTCTGGGCAAAATGCTTGGTTTACCTAAAGCTCAATCTTGTCCTGCAAAAGCAATTTATTAAATCAGCAACGTTGCTGAATAAAAGTATGAAATTTAAAAATGACGTACACAAATTTTACCTCACAGGAGAGGGGAAGGGGGTGAGGTTTACCCTGTATAAATAAGTCAGCGAACAGTTAGCTTTTAAGACTCTTAATTGTTAACCATTAACTGTTAAAGAAAATGGCATTTAAATTTAAATTTGGGAATTTCCTCGCTGCATTCAGTGACAAATGTCTCAACCTCAAATTTGTTGCTCGAATTTTTTTACTGTTTTTATGTGTTAGCTTTTTTGTTTTAGCTCCAGTACAATCAGCATACGCTGCTAAAACTGTCATCCTAGAATACGGAAATACTCGCATCTCAATACCTTATAAGCAACTGGAAAATTTTTCTAAGACTGGCAAAGCTGATGATAAATTGGAGAGATTTTTACAGAAAATTCCCCTAACTGCACAAGGAGTATCAACTTTATTACTTGATAAATCTATTCTCCAAGATGATGGGGTGGAACTGAATGACCAAGAGATTGAATTTCTATTAATCCAGGTGAATAAACTTGTAGGTTCGCCATTAGGTAGAGAGGATATAGAACCCTTGGCAATAGCCTTATATGAGGCATACTTAAATAACAATATGTCATTTATAGAACTAGCCAGACGCTATCCCAAATCAACAGTAAAGATTAACCTCAAAAACTTGAATACAGTCTACCGTGACGTTAAGTTATTTACGGAACAATGGAATAAGTTTTTCACATTAGTATTTGGTCCACTGGGACAGGAGTTAATTTGTGATTGCAATAATCCCACCGCGCAGTCAAAAATAAATGGGATTGCTGAATTAAGGGATGAATATGAGTGGGGTAGGCATCTTGCCTGCCCGGTGAAATACAGAAAACGGGCAGGGATGCCCGTTCCACAAAGCAAGATGCTCATCCCACAAAACTATCAAAATCATCCCCCATTTATGCAACGCCAACAAATCTTACAAAATATCCCTGGAAATCAATACAAATTGGCTGGAAACACACCGCAGATTGCACAACAAGTTGTCTTTAGTTTTGGTCTCATGCAAGAATCCCTTGCTATTAGCGATTTGACAAGCTTTGCTAAAACTGGGGAAATTCCCAGAGGATGGGATACATACTTTAAGCTTCTTAAATTAGCACCTGAAGATTTTCGCGCTATCCTGATAACTGAATCAGAAGTGAGTGTGAAATTTCTCGACGATCTCCTCAACAACCTCATTGGCGAGTATATCCTATTTCAGATTGGTCAAGTAATCCATACCCCTTCGGCTAAGGCAAATATTCAAGCCTTACGTTCTGCTTTGATATTATCAGCTGCAGATGACAAAAAAATTTCATTTTTAGAGTTTTTACAAAATTATCCCGCACAACGAGTCATAGTTGAAGGACTCAACTTAGTCAAGACTGCTAGTAATTTTGAAAAGAAAGGGATTGTGAAAACATATACGGCTCGTCTAGAAGACATTTTGGTAGAATTACAAGAATTTGAGGCAAAGCAAATTTGTAATTGTAGTAATTAATCGGTAGCATCCCAATTTTTGAAAAACACCCAAACCCTATAAGGGTAGGGTCCCTACAAGCATTAGACGCGGTAGACAGGTCATGGCTTCTCTTTGAGTGCGGCTAGTCTACGACAACGCCTTACGGCGTACACTCTACGAGAAGGCTTACGCCTACGCAGAGTAGCCCACCTACGTGGGCTAGAAGTTTTTAGCCTGCGTAGGCAGGCTTAGTACCCTTCGGGAAGCAAGCTACGTGTAGCCAAACCCTTCTAGGGTATTGGGTACAAGTATTTATTAAAATTTGGGATGCTCCCAATTAATCAAGTTTTAATGCTTGCAGAGTTTGCCATACTTTAATTAAATTACCTTGCATTAAAGCCGCAACGCCATTAAGTGCCTGAAACTCTGGTGAGTCGGGTTTTGCAGTTAAACTAGGCTGGAGGGACTTTTGGGCTGCTGCTGGTTGCCAATTATATAGTTGCACAAACCCCAGATATGCCCAAGCATAAGGATTCTCTGGATCTATTTGAGTAACTGTTTCTAAAGCAGCAATCGCATCCTTTACCCGTCTCTGCAATACGTTGGCTAAAGCTAAACCATATGCCCAATCTTTCTGAGATGAGATATGCTCTAAACGATATGCTAAACTCAACCGTGCTTGTACCAAATAATCCTGAATAGGGTCGTATTGATTAATACGTCCAATATCATCAAATATCTTTCCTACCGCCTCTGTACCCTGGGGCAATTTAGCTGCTAAAGTCCGTAATTGCGTCACTAAATCCAACTCTGGTGCTGCACTAGGGTTAGCTTTAGAATCAATTTTTATAGTCATATTTGGCACCTGAATCGGATAACTTGCCCCTGTGACACGGTTGAGATAGGTAGCTTCCAAGGTGTAATCTCCTGGTGGAATTTCCCCAGGGGGTAGCATGGCAATTTTTTCCGTAACTTGCAATGTACCTTGGGGTTGTTTTCTACCTGCATCTAAATTGCCCATACCGATGCCATGGTCATGTATCCATAAGTACTTTGACCTCTCCCCCAACCCCTCCCCTACAAGGGGAGGGGAGTCAGATTTCCCCCTTTCCTCGTAGGAGAGGGAGGTTTGGGGGGTAAGGTTACGCCAAGTTAATAATACTAACCCCTGTTGTAATTCTGACCAAGAACCCCTCCAAGTATAGGTTACAGGTAATGGGACTCCCGGTGGTGCTATTTTTGGAACTGTAACTTGAGAGAGGGTAACCTGAGTTTGTGGTTGTTGGGAAACAGGTATAACCTCGATTGGGGTCGTCTGACGATGATAAAGCTTGATAGCACTAGCATCAGGTAAATTCCAAGTCTTATTTAACTTAAAATCCCCTCCTGATTCCACAATTTGCATAATTTTGGCTTGGGCTTCTGGTACAGAACCTTGATTACCAGTCTTAGTGAGAAACCAATCAAGCGATCGCGCATCTTGTTCTACAAACTTGTTCCTCGTTCCTACCTGACGACCATAAACTTGAAAATTTGCTAATGCACCATAGTAATTTAAATTATGTTGGTTAATTTCTGCCGTTGAAGGCAATATTCCCAGTGTAGAACGTAAATAAGGCTCTGTTTCGATAATTTTAGCAATTACCTGGCGATGGGGTAACTCTTCCCCCATGTCAGGATAATGTTGAACTTTGGGACTGAGAACTTGGGTAATCCAGGTTCCGGGAATACCCGCAGTTGGAAATATATTTAATAACATTAATATTACTGCCAAAGTCACAGTACCCCAACGAATGCGTCTTCCCCAGAGATTGCGGAAGCGGGTTAAACCATATGATAAAAATACGGAAATAACAGGTAAATATGGCAACACATAGCGGTCATCTTTGTTAGGATTGAGGGATGAAAGCAGATATGCACCGATGAAAAAGACAGCTAACCATTTGAGAGAGTTGGTTGCAGATGGGGACAGTAGGGGCGCAATGCTTGCGCCCGGCGGGGTTTCCCCACCCGGAGGTGAGGACAGTAGGGGCGCAATGCTTGCGCCCGGCGGGGTTTCCCCACCCGGAGGTGAGGACAGTAGGGGCGCAATGCTTGCGCCCAGCGGGGTTTCCCCACCCGGAGATGGGGGGAGATGGGGTGATGGGAAGTCTTTACTTTTGACTTGTATTGTGCGTCCCCAATAGAGTATTAACAGCCCTATGGGTACAATCAACAAAGGTATAGAGACTTGATGAGGTAATTGATGCCAATAGAAAATCCAAGCACCGATTGTGTTTAAAGGTGCATCTCCTTCTGCGATTGCAGAGTCTACCGTTGCACGTTTCCCAGAGGTAAGGATAAATAACCAATTAGTGCGATACCAGGAACCAAACACCAATGTAGAAATCCAGAAAGCGCCAATTAACTGTAATAACCTTCCCCAACGGCGATGACGTAGAATGTCAAACAACATCCACACTATCGGTGTTAACAAGAATAATAACGCCGTTTGCTTCACCATTAACGCCAATCCCCAGGATAAGCCAAAAGCCACAGCCCAGAAGAAGGAATAGGGAGATGGAAAAGTGGGGACAGTAGGGGCGCAATGCTTGCGCCCAGCGGGGTTTCGCCTGTCTTCCCCTTCTCCCTTGTCCCCCTTGTCTCCCTTGTCTTCCCCTCTTGGTGTGAGTCGCCAAGCACTGAGACAAAAGAAGGTTAATGTAACAACTGCTGCGAGGGGATAATCTAAGAGAAATTCCAGACGTAAGCGATACAATCCAGGCAAAATTTGACACAATACAGCCGCCCACAAACCGACGGATTCGCTAAATAAAATTGTGCCTAAACCATAGACAGAACCAAGTAAAATGGCGCTAAACAGTAGCATTACCAATGTAGCTTGGTCTTGTCCCGTACCGAAAATATTTTGTACGTATGCCGTGGCAATATAGGTAAAAGGCGGTATTTTAGAAGACAGCAGCCACAAATTTTGCCACCAATCCCCATCCCACCATTGAGGATTTTGCAGTGCCCGCCAATAGTTTAAACTACCTGTGAGATAATCTGCTTGATCCCAACTGGGTATAGAATTGTCCAGGGTAAACCAGATGCGATCGCATACCGCACCCAACAGCCAAATGATGGCGAGTATCAGCAGGCTATTAAACCTATTGTGCTTATTTTTAGCAGTCATCGAAAATTTGGATAGAAACTGCTCACAATCAAAGCCCACCTGTGTGGGCTTAGTTTGTGTAGCGATACCCTATAAGAGTATCGCTAAAAATTTGGGATGTTCCCGCCAGAAATCGGTATTCCAACCAAAGTAAAATTTAATTCACAGGGATAACGAAACCAATGTTATCATCAACCACTGCTACTGGTCCTACAGGAACTTTCTCTGGATTTTCTAGACCAAGATTCTTAAACTCAATTTTATCCCTCCACACTTTTCTCAAGAAATCTTTGAGCAATTCAACCGTCAATTGTTCACCTGGGCAACGACGGTATCCGAAGCCAAAGGGTGCATAGCCAGCATAATCACACACAGGATAGGTCTTACCCTCAGTAATGCCGTAGACAGTGCCAAAGGCACTATTGGTTAACTCAGTTATTCTCCCGTCTTTCACTTCCATTGATGTTTTGTGAAAGGGGCATTGGGCAAAACCAATTTCTTTGGCTCTGGCTTCATCGATTTGATCACTGGTGGGGGCATTGATATAACGTTCAGGGTCAAACTCTTTTGGGTTCTGCCAATGACGACGATCTTCGCTAGTTTCCTTATGTGGGGTAGTAATGTACCCATATCTAGGATATAAAGCCTCCAGATTGCCAGTTTCTTCAAGGGTAGAGATGCTTCCAGCGTTGGGTGAAATTGTGCGGAATAACTCCATCACAAACCGATCTAGAGGGGTAAAGGGAGTACCGTCCTGCTGATCAAAATTGCTGCTCATTGTCTTTCTCAAAGACTCTTTAATTTCAGCATCACCATCATCGGTACTTAATTTAGAAATTATTTGGTAAATAGTATTACCCCACTGACTGAGAGCGACAAAATTATGGAAACACTCAAAGACAATATCTTTGCGTCTGAAATCATCTCCTTGTTCACCATTTTTAAGCCAATAGTAAACAAACGTCTTCTGCTGTTCTTCTATTGGTTTCTCAACCAATTCGTCGATTTTTTCATCAATCCAATCTTTTAAAGTCTGGCGCAAATCACGTACTTTGACATAGTTATTGTAAACAATATCTTCTATGGGATTAATATAGGCAAGAACCGTATTGAAACTTTCGCCTATTTCTCTAACTTCTTGAGGGATAGCATCACCTTTAACTCCAAGGTGTAGATTCCAGTACAAGTCAAAATAGGTGTCAAGGTACTGTCGCATTAAAGGTTTGTTTGCATTGCTTGGAGCGAATAGCTGCTCAAAAAAAGCAACGATTTTATCACCATACATAGGGCGATATAAATCTGGAGTCAAAGCCGAATAATAAATTCTTTTTCTACGATTATATTCCCCGCGATTTTCGTAGCCCTGAATAAATACCGAAAGCCCATCTGACTCTAGATTTGGCTTCCAATCATCGTAGAGCATTCCCCAGAAAAAATAAGGTAAGGCATTTTCCTTAGTAAATTTTTCCTCGTCCAGCATGGGAAGAGATAGCTTTTCCCCTTGATATGCGCTGGTCACTAAAGCAGGAAAAATGACGTTTTCGATGTAAGGCAAATCAAAGCCGCTGGTGAGGATTTCACGAAGAAGACGGACTATACGCTTTATATCAGACCCCTTAGAAAATAGTTCTTCTTTTACGTCTTTTACGTCACGTTTTGCTTTTCTAGAGAGGGACGAGAGAAGCTCGTCAACATTAAGAATCGGGAAAAAAGACATAATAAAAATCCTTGGATTTCAATGTTTTCTGTATCGTTTGTGTGTCTTTTGCCATCTGTGGGAATACTATCAGCGAATCGCGAATTTAAGACTAAAGTTGTTGAAAAACTTATCATTATTCCTCCATTAGTGACAGGTTGAACTCCTAAGAAACACTCTTAACAGAGAATAGTGAATAGGGAATAGGGAATAGGGAATAGGGAATAGGGAATAGGGAATAGGGAATAGGGAATAGGGAATAGGGAATAGGGAATAGGGAATAGGGAATAGGGTAAGAGGATGTTTGTCAAGTCTAAAAGCTTACTTACACCAATTTTCATCTATTTGAACCACATCCATCGTAGGGGTTTAGCAATGGGCTTTACCCCTACAGCGTGGTCTATTTACCAGAAAATCGCTGTAAAACCTCTGTGGGTAAACCTCTCTCCCACTAGTCCAGAGGCTTTGAAACCCCCATTCCAGCATTAAAAGATTTTGATGCTTTTGTGGGATGGGCATCTTGCCCGTCCCTTTTATTTGGGCATCTTGCCCATCCCTTTTATTTGGGCATCTTGCCCATCCCTTTTATTTGGGCATCTTGCCCATCCCTTTTATTTATGAGGCATTTTGACAAAACAATTAACAGCAACTTTTTGCCGTGTAATTACTTAATATTGACAGATTTGTGTGTCGTATTTATGGGTTATTTTTGCTTAACATACTTATAAAGTAGTAAAAACAACTAAGTAAGTAGGCGGAAATAAACACAACTATATTACGAAACGTAAATAAAGAGTGAAACCCCCACCAATGAAATAGACGCGTTAGCGGCTACTTCCTCCAAGCCACGACCTGTCTACCCACAGGGTATGACAAATGACAAATGACGACCCTAAAAGCGTTCGCTTTATTTGTACCCACCTATTTAATACTGTTACCCTATTGTCATCAACTCTTAACAAATAAAATATTGTAATATTAATTGTTTCCCAACAATGTTAAAACAATCTAAAAACTAGCAAAATAATACTTATTACCTCAGCCACACTAGTATTTTGAGATAAATTGAGATTTTTAGACATTTGTTAAGGGTTAGGGATTGCAGTCGATGAAGATATTAGTACTCAGTTGGGAATTTCCACCACGGATGGTGGGGGGAATTTGTCGTCATGTATCAGAACTTTACCCAGAAATAGTCAAGCTAGGACATGAAATCCATCTGATTACACCGGATTTCGGCAATGCACCCATGTATGAGGTGGTAGAAGGAATACATGTGCATCGCGTCCCCGTTGCTACCGGGAATGACTTTGTCCACTGGGTAGTGAACATGAACCAAAGTATGGGGAATCAAGGTGGTAAGCTAATATTGGAAGAGAGAGATTTTGATTTAATTCATGCCCATGATTGGCTAGTAGGAGATGCGGCGATCGCTCTCAAGCATACTTTCAAAATACCGCTAATTGCTACCTTCCACGCCACTGAATACGGACGCAATAATGGTATTAATACTACTATTCAAAGTTATATCAATGGCAAAGAAGAATTGCTGGCTTACAATGCTTGGCGAATTATCGTTTGTAGCAATTATATGCGGGGAGAAGTACAACGAGCACTCCATAGTCCTGGGGACAAAATTGATGTCATTTATAATGGTATTCGTCCAGAAAAGAAACAGCAACACTTGAATTTTCACGCCGGAGATTTTCGCCGCCAATTTGCTTTAGACAGTGAAAAAATCGTTTACTATGTAGGTCGTATGACCCATGAAAAGGGAGTATCGATACTACTTAACGCTGCTCCTAAAATTTTGTCAGAAATGGGAGGTAATGTCAAATTTGTGATTATTGGTGGTGGTAATACCAACCATCTGAAAAAGCAAGCTTGGGATTTGGGAATTTGGCACAAGTGTTATTTTACAGGATTTATTTCTGACGATTACTTAGATAAATTTCAAACTATCGCTGATTGTGCCGTATTCCCTAGTCTTTACGAACCCTTTGGTATTGTAGCCTTAGAAAGCTTTGCCTCTCGTGTACCCGTAGTAGTTTCTGATACTGGTGGCTTTCCGGAAGTTGTACAACATAGCAAGACCGGGATAGTTACTTACACCAACAATCCTGATTCCTTAGCTTGGGGAATTTTGCAAGTACTGAAAAATCCCGGATATCGCCAATGGTTAACAGATAATGCTTATGAAGATTTACCAAGACGCTTTTGTTGGTCAAAATTAGCCAAACAGACGGAAGATGTTTATAAGCGCGTCCTCCAAGAGAGACAGCAAGTGACTTGGTGATGAGTATTTTTTGTTAAAATTAGCACCTTTAATTAGGAAAATTCCCATACTGACTCAGAAGATTTATAGCCAAATTAGGACGGGCAGGGATGCCCGTGCCACTCTTAATTAAACACTTCCTTCCTCTTACCCTGTTAAGAGTGTTTGCCCGGAGTGAAGTCCCTGACTTTTAATTGGCAATTTTAAATTGAACAAAACTGAATTAGAGATTTATTTTGCTTCTTCCTAGGGAAAGCTAAATAAATCTCTCCACTGGCAAATAGCATAAAACAAATCCTTTTATCCTTTGATCTAAAATCCGTTAGGTCATATCTTGCACCATTCGAGGGTAAGCATGGAGAAACCGGGTTTATGAACGAAAAATTAGGATTTTGACAGGTCAATATTCCCAATAAACCCGGTTTCTGACCCATGTGCAAGATGTGTGTTAGCAAGGGTGGATGGGCAATACCCATCATACTAATTCTGGTTATTTATGTGTTTAATAAATGCATAAATGATTTGCAAAACGCTAATAAATCCAATGTAAATTAAATCAACCGCAATCAAATAAATATTTTTTATCTAACAACATTTTTGAAGGGAATTGCCAAGATGCTAAAAGAGAAGTTTTTATTAATGGGCTTATTGATTATTATTATCATCAGCTTCAACAGTTGTTCTTCCTGGGGAACTGGATTATCAAGAAATATATCCCACTGGTCTAACCGCGATGCCCAAATAACTTGTTATTCTGGAGGAAAAATCATTTTTCAAGGAAAATCTGATGGTAAAGTGTTTTCCAAGACAAATTCAGATAGATATGTGTTTTTTGATCAAGGTAATAAGGGTAATTTAACACAAGTTTCTGGGGATTGTGTGATTCAATATGATTGACAGCCTCCGGAATTCAATTGGGAGACTGTCAACATTCAACTTCTGTTATGGGAGTAGAAACTATGGGTTATTCTCAGGTGAGTTCCATTTCTGGTATTTCACCGTTGATATAGACAGCAAAGCTGCTACCCTAGTTGCATGAGTGCAAAATTTGTATAAACAGGAATTATTACCGATTTACCAGAGTTTTTTCCTTGTAAGGAGTTGCAGTCATTGTTTCCCGATAGTGGGAGTCAAACCAGCAACGCGGTAAGGCTTCACCTGAAGGAAATGCCAATTCCATCTTCTGATAGGAAGCGGGATCTTGCATTTCTTGACCTAGATGATCTACTCCCGTCACTTCTTTGATACAAGGGTTAAAGAGTTTATCTAAGGTCAAAATCTCGATGATATCTCCTGTGGGTTTATGCATCAAGAACATAGCAGTCCTCCTATTTGACATACCTCCTCGTCCTAAAGGAGTGAGGATTCCTTGACGCTTCCTTGGGTTGTGCTATCTGTGATAGTCTTACCATCCCTCCACGTCCGTTTAGAGTCTCCCAATGCCCTATGGCGACTGTGTGCTGATTGTACCACAATTCTTGGAAAAGTCGCCCTTCTAGGGCGAGGAACCTGAACCCATTAATTTTGGTCAAGTGACTCTATAATTAAATCCTATAACGAAGGTAATCGAGAAACTGAAAATTGTCATACTTCGCAAACTTCCGACATTTTCACTACTCCCTTCCCGCTAGAAACGAATACCAATTTGTAGCGGTTTTCAGTTGGGTGCAATACAGACTCCTAGTAGTCCACCACACCAACTTTGCGGGGTAAAGGCAGAGAGGGGGGAGAGGGGGGAGAAAAAACTTTGTTCTTTCCTTATTAACCCCGCATAGTTTACTTGGTGAAGTACTAGTGGTCTGTCCCATTAGTTTTGATGGCTAGTTTTATAGTCATATTTATATGACTTTGACTATTAGACTGGGACTTATAGTCCCAGGTGGGTGTGATGGAAACCCCATCATATTTTATGGGACAAACCACTAGG
>JASJCY010000188.1 GCA_030065825.1 Nostocaceae cyanobacterium
TGGCAGTAGCTAGCCAAAAGTTTTGACAAAGTTGTACAATATTGATAAAGGTTCTGAGTCTCTTCCAGCAAGGCTTACCTGTTAGACAGGAAACACCACTGGTCTCATGGGATGAGCGAATATTAGTACCAGCGCTAACAGCGCTCCTGTGGTCAAGCTATCCACGTTGTCACAAGCGTAGTAACACCCTGGATAGCAAGCTTAACAGCACTACAGGTAGTAGGTGAAAGACAAAGCTGGGAATCCTTACGTAGCCGTTAGCGTCAGGTCATTGTCCAAGCTTAGGTAATGTTTTTTCAACGGTAATGAGAAGTTCAATTACTAATTACCAATTACCAATTACCAAATTCCTCGCCTACTTGTAAGTTAGTAGTTTTACCAGCTAATATAAAGGTTTTCCGTTGAGTAGAATAGAAAGACAATCCTAGAATTAGGACGGGCAGCGATGCTCGTCCCACTGTGATTGTATTTGATTAAAAGTTCAAATTAGTATATTTACTCAGGTCTTACCATATATTTAATGTAATCAATAATACTAGTTCCACCCCAAGCCAGTGCCATGAGTATGGAAGCAGTTACAATTGCTCCCATCAAACAGAGTACCAAACCAGCCAAACTAATTGCACCATCGTCTTCTTGCAAACCAAAGCCAGTTACAAAAATACCGATAGCTGGTATGGTGTTGGTTCCTGGAACGATAATCATCATGGAAACTGACATCAGTGCGATCGCACTACCAATGGCGATTCTACCTGGTGCGGTATTAAATATATACCTTAAACGGGGGCGAGTAATAGCTTCAATTCTTCGTAACCAAGGAATTCCTGCTTTCAAAAATTTTTGCACTGTTTCCAGTTTAATGGGATGTTTTGCCATCTTTTTTGGCAACCAGGGGGTCTTAGCACCTACAATCAGCTGCATCGCTAGTATAAACATCAAGATGCCAAAAGGAACAGAATAACCAGGTGCAGGAACTGGTAAAGCTGAAGGAAGAGACAAAATTACAAACAAAAAGCCAAAAATTCGCTCTCCTGCTAGCAATAGAATATCTTCTAAGGTAACATCAGAGTTTCTCTCTTCTTGAAAGAAAAAGCGTTCTAATTCGTGGGAAAGTTTAGCCATAAACCGCCGAAAATTGCTACAAATTGGTCAAGTACTCGATTAAACACAAAACATGTGGATAATCACTATTTTCAGCTATCTGTTTCCAGTTCTGGACTATTGATAGACTGATTACCCAATTTTTAGCAACTGTAACCTTTTTTATATTTATTTTTTTGAAAAAGTTTCAGTAATTTTTTGTAATCTGAAAGATGTAATTAGCTCAAGGTTTGAGGATAGGGGTAGGAAATGTCAAGATATTTGAAAGTATTGGGATTGTTCTGGAGTGCAGCAATCGCTACTGAGATGGAATATCGCGTCAATTTCCTTTTAGCTGCACTCAGCAGCATTGGCAACTTGATTGGTAGTATTTTCGGGTTATTCTTATTTTATCGTACAGGTTACACCTTTGGTGGTTGGTCGTGGGAAGAGGCTTTAATTGTTTCCGGGATTTTTACCCTGCTACAAGGCTTTTCTAGCACTTTTTTTGCTCCCAACCTCAATCGTATAGTCCGTCATGTACAAGAAGGAACTCTAGACTTTGTGTTACTTAAACCCATCCGCAGTCAATTTTGGCTTTCCACTTATACCATTTCACCCTGGGGATTCCCGGATCTACTCTTTGGTGGGATTATCATTGTTTATGCTGGGGAAAAACTCGGTTTGCAGGGGGGTAATTATTTAATGAGTATTGTACCTTTATTTTTTGGCTTAGTAATACTTTACAGCCTCTGGTTTATGCTGGGAGCTACCAGTATTTGGTTTGTCAAAGTTCATAACGTTACCCAGGTGTTGCGGGGTTTGCTGGAAGCCGGACGATATCCCATAATCGCTTATCCAACAGCTTATCGTTTTTTCTTTACCTTTGTAGTTCCGGTGGCTTTTTTAACAACAGTGCCGGCAGAAGCCATGCTAAATAGAACTGGAATTAACTGGATGTTTGGTGCAGGTTTATTGGCATTGGGACTGTTTGTTATTTCTACTTATTTTTGGCGATTTGCTTTAAGATTTTATACTAGTGCTTCTAGTTGATATTAAATAATTCTGTTCAAATCCTGAACTTTTTTGAGAGTGTTTATAAAATAAATATTAACCTAGGACTAGTATGGCACTTTGAGGGTTTGAGTAAGTGATACACATTAAGCTATTTTGGCTTTGAAAAACCAGGATTTGCTCCCATGCTGTTTCTGATAGGATACCAAAGTTGACGGTGGGTTAGACGCATTACTCAAGTTATCGTTCAAAGTGATATATTATGCTTTGAGTCTAACACATCCTACAAGAATTTGGCATTGGTGAATAAAGGGATGAATACGAGTGGGGTAGGCATCTTGCCTGTCTGGTGAAATACAGAAAACAGGCAGGGATGCCTGTTCCACAAAGCAAGATGCCCATCCCACAAAACCATCAAAATCATCCCGCATTTATGCAATGCCAAGAATTTTATATTTGATTTATAGACACATTCAAAGAAAAGTTATGAATATATGTGTAGGGGATCAGAAATTCTGTAACTTGTTGCTGTAGATTCCTAAATTACTACACCAGAATAATAGCTTTATTTGGGGATACAACTAATGAGTCAAAGTTACTTAGACGTTGCGCGACAGGGAAAGAACAATTGGTGGCGCTATTTATTAGCAATATTATTAATTCTCTTTTTCTGGTTGATTGTAGGTAGCATTATCGCTGGAATATTGTTGCTGGTATTTGTTGTCATTCCTTCTGGAAATAGTGGCTTGGATTCCTCTGAATTGCAGTTAAAAATAACAGAGTTTTTACAAACTCCTTCATTAGCTGCATACGTCACTATTAATGTTAGCTTTATATTTCTCTGGTTGGGCTTATTTGTGTCTGTTAAGTGGCTGCACCAACGTAAATTTTTTACCCTTGTTAGTCCCAGTGGTTCAGTAAATTTTAGACGCTTATTTTCAGGTTTTGGAGTTTGGTTTGTATTACAAGTAATTCTAATGGCTTTGGGACTTATTCTTAATCCTGACAACTATGAATTTGTCTTTAATCCAGCCCAGTGGTTTCTGATACTTCCCTTTGCTTTATTACTTACTCCCATGCAGGCTTTCGCTGAAGAATTATTGTTTCGTGGTTATTTTTTGCAGGGATTGGGTTTACTCACTAAACAGCCATTAGTACTAATAATTATTAATGGTATTTTGTTTATGGTTCCACACCTTGTTAATCCAGAAATGTCCAGGGGACCAGTTTGGTTAGCATTATCGTATTTTTCTGTTGGTGTGTTTACTGCCATAATTACACTTAAAGATAATCGCTTGGAGTTAGCATTAGGTTTACACGCTGCAAATAATTTGACTTTGCTATTTATTAGCACCAATGATTCTGTTCTTCCTGCTCCTGCTATCTGGCTATTAAAAGATACTGGCGATCCCAGATGGGATTTACTTATTTTTTGGGCACAAATTGCAGTATTTTACTATATCTTATTGGGTAGAAAAACAAAAAATAAGCTGGCAGAAGTAGCAAATAAATAAATCAGTGTTAAATAGACTTAGGACTTACGCAACTGACACATCTATAAGCGTAGGGTATATGACCGAAGGTCTTCGACCTTCAAGGAAGAAGGAAGAGGGTTTGAGCGGAAGAAGGAAGAAGTGCTAAAATATAGGTAGTTACTAGAAACATCGCGTCAGGTTATGGATGAACTAGTAACAATGAGTATGTGAGTTTTCTTCAAATAGCTTTAGGCAGCCCCAGAGAACTTGATACACAACGCTCTAATTGCACGCATGAGTTGGTTTAGAAGCGTGAACCTCAACTATTTTCGCTCAGCAATGAATGAAGTTGATAAAATGCAAAGAATAATGGTTTTTGTGCCCAATAAATTGAACAAATCTTCTAACAACTCAATTGGATACAGGTTAAGCGTCGTAAAAGACGGGTAAAGTTTGGTAGGAGTGCAAGCTTCAACACAAACATAAAACCGCTCAAACCCTCTTCCTTCCCTTTGACAATATCGTAACTCCTGAGACTTTTGCGTGAGGTCGAAAATAATAGGAAATATAGCAATCCTAAATCATTCCTAAATAAAAAGTTAGAACCCCGATTTCGCAGAAATTATGATGGTTCTGGACACCGCTAATTTGATAACTTAAATAGAATTGCTATATAAATTATTCTTGACCCAATTTTTAAAATTACGAATTGTCTGACTTCTACCAATAGTTAAACACTGATGAACATACTCGTTGACTAATTGAATAATAGGAATATTAGGAAAATTAGGGCTAGATTCAGATTTTATATATTTACCACTTTGTAACAAATAAATTTCTAAACCTTGTTGCGTATATCGCCAAAGTTCAGGAACTTCCAAAATCTGATAATTATCAAATTGAGTTCGGGAAGTAATATCAATTTCAATAGCTAAATCTGGTGGAGGATCGACATTTAAATCAATTCGATTTTTGCCAATGACAGCAGCTTGATTGCCAATATAAAAACAAGCATCTGGTTCCACTGCTTGCCGCATTTTTTGATTTTTCAATGTTGTCGAACCTAAAGGCTCAAAATCAATTTCGAGAATATCTAATAAAATTTTGACTAAATCACCAATAAATTCTTTGTCTTTTTCATGTTCTGCCAGAGGCACCATAATTTCTAACCAACCATCACTATAAGAAATACGTGCCGCACGCTTTTCTCCCATTTCTTCCAGAATATTTTCTAACTGCTGCCAACTAACATTTTTCAGCAGCATTTGTTGCCCAGGTTTGACGATAATTTGTTGTAGTTCTAAAAGCATATCGTCTGATAATAAATTAGTGCTGAGATGATTATAAATTCGTAACTTAAATACAGTAATTTTTTGCTAAACTAAAAACAAATACTAAGACCGCGAGGGCTATTCTATGACCTCTGCAACCAATCCTACCACCGAAGAACTAACTCCTTTTCCAGACCATACGCAACTACCAGAGTCTGACGGAACATTTGTGAAAAACTTCCAGGAGCATCCCCAAAGCATTCTTCTCACCGATTCCATTCAACCCATATTACAACAACGCCACGTCGATGGGCAGTATTGTATAGGTCAAGATAGTGGCATTTACTGGCGCATTACTGACCCTCCAGAACGAGGTGCAGAGGCTCCCGATTGGTTTTATGTCCCCAACGTTCCACCTACCCTAGATGGGCAAATTCGCCGCTCTTATGTATTATGGCGAGAGCATATTGCCCCATTAATTGCATTAGAATTTGTTTCTGGAGATGGAAGTGAGGAACGAGATAAAACCCCTTGGACTGGTAAATTTTGGATTTATGAGCAGGTAATTCATCCAGCTTTCTATGGCATTTATGAAGTAAGTAAAGCCAGTGTGGAAGTTTATCACCTTGTTGGAGGACAATATCAGCTATTACCAGCAAATGAGCGGGGACATTATCCCATAACCCCCTTAGGTGTTGAGTTAGGTATTTGGCAAGGACAATACCAAAATGTAGAACTACCCTGGCTGCGCTGGTGGGATTTGCAAGGTAATTTGTTGTTAACTGGGGAAGAAAGAGCTGAAAAAGAACGTCAAAGAGCTGAACAAGAACGCCAAAGAGCTGAACAAGAACGCCAAAGAGCTGAACAAGAACGCCAAAGAGCTGAACAAGAACGCCAAAGAAGTGATCGCTTGGCTGCTCAATTACGTGCTTTGGGAGTAGAACCGGAAATCTAATCTTAACTGGGGTATTTCCGGTAAAATCAACTCCTGAAAGCTTTGTAGAGGGGAAACTAGGGTGAGTTTAACGCTCGGTGTTAACATTGACCATATCGCTACCATTCGCCAAGCAAGACGGACTGTAGAACCAGATCCCATTGCAGCTGCGGTACTAGCAGAATTAGGAGGTGCTGACGGAATTACCGCTCACCTCCGGGAAGATAGAAGACATATTCAAGAACGGGATGTACGCTTGTTGCGGCAAACTGTCAGAACTCATCTAAACTTAGAAATGGCAGCTACAGATGAAATGGTAGCGATCGCCCTTGACATTAAACCCGATTATGTAACTTTAGTGCCAGAAAAACGGGAAGAAGTCACCACCGAAGGCGGTTTGGATGTAGCTGGTCAAATTGCTAGAATAGGTGAAGTAGTTGATAAATTGCAGAGTGCTGACATTCCAGTGAGTTTATTTATCGACGCTGAACGTGCACAAATCAAAGCTTCTGTCAAGGTGCAAGCAAAATTTATTGAACTGCACACAGGAAGATACGCACAAGCAACAGATGAAACCACTAGCAAGCAAGAATTAGCCTCCTTAGCTAAAGGATGCGAACAAGCAATAGAAGCAGGGTTGCGAGTAAATGCAGGTCATGGACTTACTTATTGGAATGTTTATCCCGTGGCTTGTCTTCCCGGTATGGAAGAGTTAAATATCGGTCATACCATCGTCAGTCGCGCTGCATTAGTGGGAATGGAAAGAGCAGTCCGGGAGATGAAACAAGCAATGAGAGGGAAATTATGAATTACTTAGTAGGGGCGCAAAGCTTGCGCCCAAGAGTTAGGATTTAGTTAGTAGGGGCGCAAAACTTGCGCCCAAAAATTATGGATTATGAATTATGGATTATGAATTATGAATTATGGATTATGGATTCATAATTCTTGAGAGGGGTTTTTCTGCGAAATCTAGAATTTGTCCGTATTTGTTGATAGCGCAATTCCATTACAAGCAGAGAATTCTATGAGTGCAACACAGTCTAACGACCTTCCGCTTTGGGTACAAGATAGAGATAAGGCGATCGCATACAGTGTTGAAAGTAACACCGAGTGGCGTCATGGTAAGGTTCCAGACTATAGTCGCTCTAAGGAGAATCTTGCCAAAGAGAGTATATGCAATCACCTTGAGGGTTCCCTAGAAGCAATTGTACAAAACTTGGTAAGAACCTTTGAGATGGAAGTATCTTTTAAAAGCAACCCCCAGCAATGGTTATCAGTTGTGAATGACAAGTTTCGCGTCAGCACCAATGGTGGTAAAGAATTCACAGGCGAGGAGTTGGGGGCAAAAGGTACTTACAATATATTCATGGCAGATTCAGAACATTACAAATCCTCTGAAGAAAGTTTTGAATCATCCCACGAGATATTCCACTCCACATTTCCGGGGGGTTTTCCTTGGGAATTGTTGGAAGTCTATTCTGGACCCCCTAACGTGGCTTTTAAGTGGCGACACTGGGGACATTTTAAAGGTGCTTACAAAGACTTTGCACCCACAGGGGAAACGGTGGAAATAGTGGGAATGAGCCTAGCACGGGTCACTGATGACTTGAAAATCATTTCCATGGAACATTACTTTGACAACAGCTTGTTCCTGCAAAAGCTGACCGCTGGTGGTAAACAAACTGATGTTGACAAAGTTACCAGTCGTTGTCCCTTTGGTTCTTGGTTAAATAGATTCAAAAAGCGTTAATTTTTTTAAGGGTACAGGCAAGATTACTGTACCCTGAAATTATTTATCAGTAAAATAACCTTTACCTACCTGGAAGAAAGCAAAGGATGGAAATGCAAACATATTATTACGTTTTGGCAAGTCAAAAGTTCCTCCTAGAAGAAGAACCCTTAGAAGAAGTGCTACGAGAACGTACCCGTAATTATCATGAAAAAGAAAAAGAAATTGATTTTTGGGTAGTGAAGCAACCAGCTTTCTTAGAAGCACCACAAATGGCACAAGCAAAGACAAAGTGTCCCCAACCAGCAGTTGCAATTATTTCTACCAATTCCCAATTTATTACCTGGTTAAAACTGCGCTTAGAGTACGTTCTCACAGGAGAATTTCAGGCACCATCCGCAGAAATACCGGATGCTTTAGCATCTTTAGCTACTGTTTGATGAGATAAAAAACTCAGAATACTCTTTGATGATTTATTTAATATTTATCTAAACTAAGAGTATTCTGAGTTACAGGTAAAACTAAGATTTTTGGCGTTGCACGAATCCATATATGATGCAGGATTTTGCATAATTAAAAAACCTTGTTCCAGAGGTTGGAATGCAAGGTCTCTACACCCAGATTCATACTTCAAATCAGCAACACCAGATTTTTAATAGCATTCCTCCAACCAAGATAATCTATGTATTCAACTGTATTGCATCGATTGTATACCTTACCAAACATCCTCACAAGTAGTTTATTAATATCAACTGTAAGCTTATTTGGCAGCATAAATACTGTCAATGCTCAACAAAACCTCCCTATATGTCAACTTCCCCAACCAGGGGAGTATGTTTTATTGGTAACTAGTCCCACAAGAAATAATCAGAGTCAGTTACGTCGTGTTTTACCTGCAAATACAAACACTACTCTCTGCAGAAATGCCCAAAATATAGTTACCCGAATCGGTGGCTTTACTAAAATTGAAGATGCCAACCGCTGGGCAAAGTTTATCAAAGATTCTGCGGGTTTATCTGCCTTAATTACTACTCGTCCCGGAGAAGCTACACAAGCACAACCAGTGTATAATCCCCAACAATTAGGAAATGGTTATGCTATCATCGTACCTTATTTCAGGCGTCCAGAATTGGCAAACCGAGTCCAGGAAGTAGTGGGAGGTGATGTGGGTTTTGTCGCTTATGGAGGGCGTCCTTACTTACTAGCAGTATATACCACTAATCAAAAAGAAGCATATAGCACATTGCAAAAATTGAGCGCTCGCGGTTTTTACCCAATGCTCGTCGATAGTAGTAAGGTAATGCTGTTACGTTCTAATGTCAGTTTAAGGTAAAGGAATTGGGGCTAGAAACTCCTGGGGGCAAGCTTTGCGCCCCTACAAACTCCGTGCCTGGTAATTCCTGGGGGCAAGCTTTGCGCCCCTACATCCGTGCCTTCCAACTCCTGGGGGCAAGCTTTGCGCCCCTACCTCCGTGCCTTCCAACTCCTGGGGGCAAGCTTTGCGCCCCTACATCCGTGCCTTCCAACTCCTGGGGGCAAGCTTTGCGCCCCTACAAACTTTGCGCCTGGTAATTTCTGGGGGCAAGCTTTGCGCCCCTACAAACTCCCTGCCTGGTAATTTCTGGGGGCAAGCTTTGCGCCCCTACAAACTCCGTGCCTGGTAATTCCTCATGGATAGGCATACCTTGCTAACAAAGAAATGGTAATGCCTAATGCCGATCCAGCTATCACCTGAAAAGGTGTATGTCCCAGCAATTCTTTAAGACGGTCTTGGTTAAACTCTGGATGTTCGTGAAATAATTCATCTATCATTTGATTCAGGATGCGGGCTTGTTTGCCAGCGGCTTGGCGAACTCCGGCAGCATCATACATGACAATGATGGCGAAAACCATAGCTAGGGCAAAATCAGGAGAACTCCAACCAATAGTTTGCCCTACACCAGTGGCTAAGGCTGTTACCAGTGCGGAATGGGCACTAGGCATACCCCCGGTAGTAACTAAAACACCCACGTTAAATTTCTGATTTTTGATTAGCTCAATGGCAAGCTTTAATAATTGAGCAATTAGACAAGCTAGCAGGGCAACCAGCAGCACCCGATTATATAAAATGTCTCCAATGTCCTGCATGGTTTTTTGATTAATTTAGTAAATAACAAGATTGGTAATGGGTAATGGGTTCACCCTTTACCATTTACTATGTACCAACACACACCAATCATATAGTCAGTAATTAGTCGAACTTGATTTTAGTGATTGCGACTGGTAATAAAGTAAGCTAAAGCTATCAAAGGCTGTGCCTTATCTTTGAAAGGTGCTAATTCTGCACAAGCTGCTTCAATTAGTCGTTGAGCCTGTTTGCGAGATTCTTCAATTCCCCAAAGGCTAGGATAAGTTACTTTTTGAGCTTGTAAGTCTTTACCAGCGGTTTTACCTAATTGTTCTTGGGTGGCGGTAACATCGAGAATGTCATCAATAATTTGAAATGCCAGTCCAATATTCTTGGCATAACGGGATAGTCTTTGTATCTCTTCTGGGGATGCACCAGCCAAAATACCACCACAAACCACGCAAGCTTCTAAAAGTGCCCCTGTTTTATGATTATGAATATAGGTTAGTGTTTCCAAAGATACGTCTGATTTGCCTTCTGATTCTAAATCAACTACTTGTCCGCCAACTAAGCCAGCTGCTCCCACCGCACGTCCTAAATGGCTAATTACCTTTAAAATCCTCTCTGGAGGCACATTTTCGGTTTTGGTGGCAATATGCTCAAAAGCGTAAGCTAATAAACCATCTCCAGCCAAAATTGCGACATCTTCACCATAAACTTTGTGATTTGTCAACTTCCCGCGACGATAATCATCATTATCCATCGCTGGTAAGTCATCATGAATCAAGGACATGGTATGAATCATCTCCATAGCACATGCTGTAGGCATTGCCATGTCGATAGTACCACCAATCATTTCGCAGGTGGCAAGGCAAAGAATGGGACGCAAACGCTTACCTCCAGCTAATAGGGAGTAGCGCATCGCTTCGTAAATTTTGTCTGGATACTGCATGGGAAGGGCTGCATCCAAAGCAGTTTCACAAAGCTGTTTTTTTGCTTGCAAATAAACTAAAAGGTCAAATTTTGCTTTCCCATTAGTTTGTTGGAGGTTATCCGTTGCTATCATCCTTAAATTCCTACAGGTTATCGATTTTTGTCACAATAAAACAATTTTAAGGGGCTTTGACGCTCAATTAGTTAGGAGGCGCGGATTTAACAGTTAGGAGTTATGAGTTAGCAGTTGGGAGGAAAGGAGGAGGGGAGTTTGTAGGGGCGCAAAGCTTGCGCCCAGAAGTTGAGAGGCGCACAGTTTGTAGGGGCGCAAAGCTTGCGCCCAGAAGTTGGGAGGCGCACAGTTTGTAGGGGCGCAAAGCTTGCGCCCAGAAGTTGGGAGGAGGGGAGTCAAGGAATTATTAATTCTCCAATCATCACTCATAATTCCGCGCCTTATAACTCATAATTCCGTGCCTCATAACTCATAACTCCGCGTCTGTTGGGCGCAAGCTTTACGCCCCTACTGACTAACTCCGCGTCTGTTGGGCGCAAGCTTTGCGCCCCTACTGACTAACTCCGCGCCTGTTGGGCGCAAGCTTTGCGCCCCTACTGACTAACTCCGCGCCTGTTGGGCGCAAGCTTTGCGCCCCTACTGACTAACTCCGTGCCTGTTGGGCGCAAGCTTTGCGCCCCTACGTGCTTTCTAATTGCTTGTCCGTTGAACATAGCTAGTCACTGTATTTTGTAACAACATTGCAACAGTCATTGGACCAACACCTCCGGGAACAGGAGTAATATAGGAAGCCACCGTGCTAACTGAATCAAAGTGGACATCGCCAACTAAGCGGCTATTACCACTAGAATCTGTAATACGGTTTATCCCCACATCTACCACAACAGCGCCCGGTTTTATCATTTGGGCTGTGATTAATTCTGGACGACCTACTGCTGCAATTAGGATATCAGCATCATGTGCGATCGCTGCTAAATTTTTAGTTTGGGAATGGGCTACAGTTACTGTAGCGTCTGCTTCTAAAAGCATTAAAGCCAGTGGTTTACCCACTAAAATACTGCGTCCCACCACTACTGCTTGTTTTCCTCGCAAGGAAATTTCATATTCTTGTAAAAGTCTCATTACTCCACCGGGAGTGCAACTGCGTAAACCCATCTCTCCCCGCACCAGTCGTCCCAAATTAACTGGATGTAGTCCGTCTGCGTCTTTATTGGGGTGAATTTGATGTAACAATCCTACGGAATCGAGGTGATTGGGTAGGGGTAATTGCACAAGAATTCCGTCCACCCTTTCATCTTCATTTAGACTTTGAATTACTGCTTCTAGTTCAGTTTGGGTTGTTTGTGTGGGAAAATGCTTGCCAAAGGATGCGATTCCCACTTTGGCGCAGGCTTTTTCCTTATTACGCACGTAGACTGCTGAAGCTGGATTATCACCCACCATTATCACAGCCAACCCTGGTGGACGCCCTATTTTTGGTTGTAATTCGCTAATCCTATGTGATAATTCTTGATAAATTTTTGAAGCTAAAGCTTTACCATCAAGAATTTTGGCAGTTTTGGTTTCCATTCCCATTCCCCAATCACACTACTTCTTGTTGCTATTTAACCGCTTTCCACGTCAGGAAGAAGTTACAAAGCAGCCTCGATGACAGAAAATTTCACCAATATGCATCAAAAAGCCTTCTTTGCTTCTACCTTCTGCTTTTCTATATTTTCTCAGATTACAGGTCTGGGGATGAGGGTATGTTTTTGGTCTCTTTTGAACGTAGTATTAATGGGAACTTACTCCCGTAAAATAGCAACGATTACAAACATTGATGCCAAAATTTGCTTCACAGGTAGACTTCATGCAAGCGGTAGAAAAAAATTACTTCTATTTACTTAGACTCCGTTGGGGATTCACTTTGTTGCTGTTAGCGGGACTTGTTGGTTGTGGTAACTTTGGCAACACTAACTTACCCATGGGAGCTAATGTAACTCCCATCGAGAAAATCAACCCACAACAAGACAATACTAGCGTTTACATTCAAGGCAAGGTAGAAAAATTACTGCCCCTAGTTAAACAACGAGCGTATCAAATTAAAGATTCCACTGGCAAAATCTGGGTAGTTACTAATCAAACTAATCTCAAAGTCGGAGACCGGGTGGTAATTAAAGGTACAGTGCGTTATAAAAATATTCCCTTAGCAGGGAAGGATTATGGGGAAGTATATATAGAGGAACAGTAATAATTGAAACTTACTCCAGGTAGATAAAAATTTATGAACAAATCACCAGTACAGGTGGCGATCGCCATTCTCTATCAAGAGAACAAGTTTCTCATGCAGTTGCGGGATAATATTCCCACTATTCTCTATCCTGGTTATTGGGGGTTGTTTGGCGGACACATCGAAGCCGGTGAAACCCCTGATGTCACGGTGCAGCGAGAAGTTTTAGAAGAAATTGCTTATAAATTACCGCCTACATTTGCTGAGTTTGGCACATACCCCGATGAAGGAGTAATTCGTCATGTCTTTCATGCACCCCTGGAAGTGGAAATAGAACAACTGGTTCTCAATGAAGGTTGGGATATGGGTTTACTCAGACCAGAAGATATTCACAAGGGTCGCTGTTATTCACCCATAGCAGTACAGGAAAGACCCCTGGGACCTGTCCATCAACGGATTTTATTAGATTTTATGAAGAAACATTTTTAATCTGGTAATGGGTAATGGGTAATAGGTAATGGGTAATGGGTAATGGGGGGTGAACGAAAAAATGTGTGGGATAACCAAAATACTTATTACTTATTACTTATAGCGCTTCCTAATCTGCTGAAGTACAAAAGGGCAGGCAAGGATGCCCCGCAGTCGCTACAACGGGGGGAACCCGCGCACGTGACTGGCTCCGCAACGCGCTGCTCTCTACCCCACAATAATTTTAGTAATTTCATCTGTACTTCACCAGACTGAGAAAAGCTATATTACTTATTA
>JASJCY010000189.1 GCA_030065825.1 Nostocaceae cyanobacterium
CTGCTGAATATGCCAAGCTTAAGCATTATCATGTTCACACAGTACAAAGGTATGCTCGCAGGGGACAAATCGAGGGGCTAAAAGTTAATGGTAGGTGGTACGTGTTTCCACCCATCGACCCTTAAGGCTCGACAAACCATTGAAAAGAATACTCTTGTCAATTTTCAGATTCTTTAGTTAGTTTGGTTTCACAAACGAAAATTCAATCACTACAAATATGACAACTTTTAATCCCGGCACTGGTGGAACTTTAAACTCTACTACTGTTGAAGCTGCTTTCATGGAAGCATGTCAACTATTGCAAAATGAAGAAAGAGCGATTGAGGAATTAACAAATAATATCGCTGTTAACTATTTTACTGGTGATAATGTTGTACAGGTATCAGGGACTTTTCCTTTAGTTCAGTCAGTAGATGTAACTACAGGTAAATCTAGTTTTTCTACCAGTGAATTTATCACTACAACTTTTGCAAACGGTGGGGGAGATTTAAAATCTACTAATCTTCCTAATGCAGTCCTTGAATTAGCGCTGACACTCCAAGTACTGGAAAAAACCCAAGCGGATGCTCCTAACAACGTCCAGATTACCTATGACACTGAAGCAGAATTAATTACTATTGCTGCTGAAAACCCGATTGAGTTTTCTTTAAATACAGATGGAAGTGCAAAAATTAGCGCTATTCCTTATTTAGCGTAATTGACTCAGTTAAAATATACTCCCAACGGCTAAAAATTTAACTTTTGGTAGGTTGGGTTTAATGAAGTAAAACCCAACAACAAATAGGTTGAGTTGAGGTATAAAACCCAACCTGCAATCATTAATTTATCTAAAGTAGAATAGGAAAACAAAAATGGCTGAAATTACTCCAGAAGGAAGCAATCCAACAGGACCAGACGGTGTTGGTGGTGCGAGTCAGGTAAATGTTAAAAAATATGTTACCTGGCAAGTAGACAGCACTAAACATATATTTCATGCTCCTTTAGACAAATATAAAGATTTAGCGTCAACTTTAGGGCTTACTAATGTAGAGACCAAGGATGGTGCTAAAGAAAAAGGGCTGAAATTATCAGGAGGTCAAGGTTACATAAAGCTAGGTGTAAGAGTCAAAGGTGGCGGTAGGTTGCACGTTATTTGTGACCCTAAAAAAGTTGGAGAGGCTCTTACAATCGGTCTCGCAGGTAAGGTATACGGTCAAGAAATTGATGATGTTTATATATTAAAACGCCGCGCTCTTATCTAATGGTTGATTTTGATTTACGCAATTGGGATTTAGCAGTAAGAAGAATATACAGGGCTAAAAAAATTAGTTCCGGTCGATGGGAGCCTATTCCACCTCAAACTGTTTCTATTTCTAAACCACTTTGTGTAATCAAAATACAAAATAAATATGCTCCTGCTACTTGGCGGTATGTAAGTACTGCCACAATATTTATTCAAGGAATCAGGGTGTTTTCTGAAAGAATTTACTTAAATGAACCAGTACGTATAAATATTGATGAAAGTAGCAGTAGCTATCAATTAAAGTTTTGGTTTCCTTGGTGGCATAGAGAGATAAACTTACAAATTTGGCAAAATAATAATTCTGATAATTGCGAGACTTGCAAGACTTTAGACAGAATCGAAAACAAAATAGACAACATTTTTGATTACTCAATTTAACAATGTGGGAAACACTGGGGTTGTATGCGCTAATTAATAAGTGGCGTTTTCTTCAACCGACAAATAGCGAAATTTTTAGGATATCTCATTTTCTTGATGGTGATATTATCTCAAAGCCACGGGCTACTATTGCCACAGGTTTTATTGATGGCAATTCTCAAGTAAATACGTTTAAACCTAGCTCTTTTTCACCCAGAAAAGATTTTCAAATATTTGAACTTACTTTCCCCGCAGGTTTACCAAGTCATTCTTTAGGTTTTATTCGGATAGATGATGGTCCTGGAAATTGGATAGTAAAAGTTGAAGCTTTCCGCTCTAATTCTGTTGAAGATGATTTTGCTAATTACTTGCTAGCTCGATTTGGTATCACAGGTTCTTTGTTTACAGGTATGGTAAAACAAGATTTGATTCCCGTATCAAGTTCTATTGAATTACAACCGGGATTTACTCCTCAACTTTTAGTACCAGCCAATCCTAACAGGGCTTATTTACGTATTCGTGCTCAAGGCTCTCCAGTTTATATTTGGGCTGATAAGTTTAATGAGGATGGTCAACCATTAATTCTTTTGGAAGAAGTTGATAAAGGTAAAACCATTCCTTTACCTGTGGTTAATGATGGGATTTACAAGGGTGCAATTTACGCTCAAGTCACAAAAAAAGTAAATGTTGACTGGACAGAATACTCATATCCACAAATTTCGCAATAAATACTATGAGCGTTAATGATTTAGCGGCTTTTTTGTAAGTAAGGGTTTCGGTGACTTATAGACGCAGGTCATGCGGCTTCCCGTTCACCATAGGGGTTCTCGAAGAATAGGGTAGCGACTGCCGGGGTTTTTTGAGAATGAGTAATGTTCTTTGCCGAAATTTTCAGTTTAGAAACCAGTTTTTTTGGTCTTGCCCGACCAATGGTGCAAGATATGACTCCTTACTCCTCAGGAGGACAAAACTTCTCCAAACGGTTCGGAAATCTCCTACACAACTGTTGGAAAGATTGGGGATAAAATCGCCACAAAGCAAATAATCCCAAACCCGTACCACCCAACAACACAACCAACAATCCTATCCACAACAACCACCGTTTTTGCTTTGGTTTACTAATTGTCGCTGTAGCCGCAGATGCTGGGGTAGGTTCACTTTCAATACCTTCCTCTTCCACACCCAAATCCAACAAGGCTTGGGAACTTTCCGCAAAAGTAGATACAACTTCGTGTTGACTGACTATTTGCACCTCTTGGGTTGCGGGAGTACGAATTACCTGCACGGGGTAATCTGGAGAAACCCGACAATGAGTGAGAACCACCGAAATATTATCATCACCATTTTCCCGATTAGCCAGTTGAATCCACTGATGTACAGCCTCTTCCAGCAAGATTTCCCCCGTCAAAATCGGTACAGCATAATCTCGCCAATATTGTTCCACCAAATGATTGTCACTTAACCCATCAGAACACAACAGTAAAATCCCATCTTCTTCCAGAATCAAGCGTTGCATCTGGGGACGTAAAAATTCCCCATCTTTTGCCCCTAAAGCTTGGGTAAGGGCTGTAGCATCCTCACCTTGCAAAGCTTGACGATAAAGACTGCGTCCAAAGCCTACTTCTCGCGCTACCACATCATCATCTACAGTTAGTAGCTGACAGCAATTAGTAGTAATCCAATAAGCACGACTGTCACCAACATTTACCAAATACAGTTCGTGGGCATTTTCAGAACGCCATCCAGAAGCCGTTTCTAGCTGCTGGGGTACTTGTATCGCCATCAACATTGTTGTACCCATACGCTGGATACCTTCCCGTTTTTGCTCGTTATTAGAATTGCAAATCACATTATTTGCAACCCGTAAACTAGCCTCCATTTGTTGCTGTAACAAATCTGGGGGTATAATCTCAACTTGTTGGGCAACTTCCCTTAGTAAAGCGCGAATTTGCAACTTCACCGACTGCAACGCCAATTTACTAGCAACTTCCCCTCCTTCATGTCCACCAATACCATCACAGACAATTGATACTCGTGGTAATAAGGGATCTTCAATAGAATCTGAGCCAGTGGGAAAACAAGCGTCTTCATTCTGCGTAGGTTCTACACCTATATCTGTTGCCCCTGCTACTTTTAAAGTTAACGGTAAATGGGCTGCTGCCGAGAGTAATAATTTATTTAGGTGGCTAGAGATCGACTGTAAATCTCCTTCTCCAGTTAACATCTGCTGGATAATTTTCTGTAATTCTGAAGACACCTGGCTTTTTGCCGCCCCAATCAAAGGTGACCAAGATTCCCCTAACTGTTGTAAACTTAAAGTATCGGCAGGGTAAAGTTCTAAGAGTCGCACACACCAACCCTGTACCCGTAAATTATCCGGACGTAGTAAACTAGCTGCAACTCCCAACTCTGATAATGGCTGCCACAGTTGTAAAATTTGCCATAGCCAGTAAACCTGCCTTACCCCCGTTGCTTGTGCCCATGCTTTAGTAATGGCAGGGTAGAGATTTCCATAGTCATCAATAGGTACATTTTCCAGCAACAGGATATTGCTGTCTCCCAATTCCCGAGATTGAGCAAATCCGTAGACTTGAGGGATGTGTAAACGTTGGGGATATAAACGCAAGTAACGAGTAATTTCCCCTGACAACTTCTGGGGAACATCTGCTAATAATCCCGGTTGGGTATCCAGCCAGATATTAGGTGAAATTATTTCATATCTATTTGCTATTTTTTCACCAACTGACAAATCAGCAGTTGATGAACCAACAGCCCACAGATAGCGATAAACCAAAGGAGTTTCACAATTTGCACAAACAGCTTCACCCACAGGATTGATGGGGCTAGTACAGTCGAGATTGGTGCAATAAACGATCCGCTGAGTAGAAATCATGCATTTAATATATTTTGGTAGTCAAAGGTAATGAATCTATAGGTAAATTTCGATTAAATTTGGCTATCACAGGTTAGATGTTTGGCATAAACTGGATTTATAACTAAGTCGGTAAGAATCAAGACGTGTTACTAGACAAAATAGCAGTTACAAAACGTAAATATGTCTGAAACCCTTAGAGGATATTTAGTAAACTTTGTGACTTGCTTTCATAACCTCTTACCAATGACATAGACGGGCAGCAAAACCTCTCCCCAGGGTATGACAAATGACAAATGACAAATAACAAATGACATTTTTCCGTAAACAATTGGAATATGGCTGTATCTAATCACATAAATCGATTTAAGTAAATCTAAGGTTTAGGATGGCGTTATGCCAAGTAGTACCTCAATCTGGCTAATAGTGGGAGTAGTTCTATGTGTAATGGAACTGTTTCTACCCACAGAGTTTGTGACATTAACCATGGGGATTAGCGCTTTGATAGTAGCGCTGCTGTCTCAAGTGTGGTTGGGAGAGTTATGGCTACAAGTTTTGGTATGGCTATTACTTTCTGTAGTGTTAGTTTTACTTGTTCGTCGGTTTATCACCGTAAGACACAGTAAATACAAAATTCAGGACGCAATTATAGCGGAAACCTTAACTAATATTCCTCCAGGGAAATCAGGTAGGGTTTTATACGAAGGTAATTCCTGGCGCGCCAAGTGTGATGACGAAAAATTAGCGATCGCATCCCATGAAAGAGTATATGTAGTGCGACGTGAAGGTACCACCTTAATCGTCATGCCAGAACGTCTTTTAAACTAGTTCCACTGAGAATTCTTAACAGGAAACGGGCAACAGAAAAACTCAATCACGATATTGGGCAATCGCTATATTAACCCAGCTTGCATAAATCTTTCTTCCCAATTTCCAATCCCCTATTTTCAAGCTATAACATTGAAGTAATCTTACGAGGAAATACATAATGGAACAGTTCTTTATATTACTTTTTTTAGCAGTCTTTGGTGGCGGTTCCTTGGCAAGTTCTGTTAAAGTAATTAATCAGGGCGATAAGGCTTTGGTAGAAAGGTTGGGAAGCTATAACAAAAAACTAGAACCAGGGCTTAACTTTGTCGTTCCCATCCTGGATAAGATTGTCTTTAAAGAAACCATCCGGGAAAAAGTCTTAGATATTCCTCCACAAAAATGCATCACCCGCGACAACGTAGCTATTACGGTAGATGCGGTAGTTTACTGGCGGATTGTGGATATGGAAAAATCCTATTACAAAGTGGAAAATCTCCAGTCAGCGATGGTGAATTTGGTATTAACTCAAATTCGCTCAGAAATGGGCAAAATGGAATTAGATGAGACTTTTACCGCCCGTTCTCAAGTTAATGAAATTTTGTTACGGGAGTTGGACATTTCCACAGATCCTTGGGGCGTAAAAGTCACGCGGGTAGAACTCAGGGATATCATTCCTTCCCAAGCGGTACAAGAGTCAATGGAATTACAAATGTCAGCAGAAAGGCGCAAACGGGCGGCAAT
The DNA here is from genome assembly GCA_030065825.1 of Nostocaceae cyanobacterium. GTDB lineage: Bacteria > Cyanobacteriota > Cyanobacteriia > Cyanobacteriales > Nostocaceae > JASJCY01. The sequence goes on from JASJCY010000189.1 coordinate 6,063, forward strand.
TTTGACTTCCGAAGGGGAAAGGGAATCTGCTGTCAACAGCGCCAGGGGTAAAGCAGAAGCCCAAGTACTAGAAGCAGAAGCGCGCCAGAAAGCCGTCATATTGCAAGCAGAAGCAGAACAAAAGGCGATTATCCTCAAAGCCCAAGCGGAACGCCAGCAGCAAGTACTCAAAGCCCAAGCCATTGCAGAATCATCAGAACTAGTAGCCCAAAAAATCCAGAAAAATCCTATATCTCGCCAAGCCTTAGAAGTATTGCTAGCGATGGGTTATTTAGAAATGGGTACAAACATAGGCAAAAGCGATAGCAGCAAAGTCATGTTTATGGATCCGCGCACTATCCCTGCCACTTTGGAAGGCATACGTTCGATTGTTTCAGAAAGTCCCATGTCTCCCTTAAATAATCGCCCTAATTAAGAGGGAGATTGGGAGAGGAGGCAAATTAACAGAAGATTTTTTGGAATAAAAAAAATTATTACTAAGCGCGAAGCGAGTTTTTGCCATTAGAACTATTCTGGTGAGGGAACAGTTGCTTTGGCAGTTGAAGACATTACTCTAAGCGCTAGACTTTTTTTGTCATTATAACTATTCCGGCGAGGGAACAGTTGTTTTGGCAGTTGGAGAAATTACTAAGCGCGAAGCGAGTTTTTTGTTATTAGAACCATTCCGGTGAGGAAACAGTTGCTTTGAAAGTTGGAGACATTACTATAGCGCTAGACTTTTTTTGTCATTAGAACTATTCCGGTGAGGGAACAGTTGTTTTGGCAGTTGAAGACATTACTCTAGCGCTAAACTTTTTTTGTCATTAGAACTATTCCGGTGAGGGAACAGTTGTTTTGGCAGTTGAAGACATTACTCTAGCGCTAGCATTAGAACTATTCCGGTTAGGGAACAATTAGTTTGGCAATTGAAGACATTACTATAGCGCTAGCATTAGAACTATTCCGGTTAGGGAACAGTTAGTTTGAAGGTTGGAGACATTACTATAGCGCTAGCATTAGAACTATTCCGGTAAAGGAACAGTTAGTTTGAAGGTTGGAGACATTACTATAGCGCTAGCATTAGAACTATTCCGGTGAGGGAACAATTAGTTTGAAGGTTGGAGACATTACTATAGCGCTAGCATTAAAACTATTCCGGTGAGGGAACAATTGCTTTGAAAGTTGGAGACATTACTATAGCGCTAGCATTAGAACTATTCCGGTGAGGGAACAATTAGTTTGGCAGTTGAAGACATTACTATAGCGCTAGCATTAGAACTATTCCGGTAAGGGAACAATTGCTTTGGCAGTTGAAGCGATTACTCTTGCGAAGCGAGTTTTTTTGCCATTAGAATTCTTCCCTTTTCCCCATTCTTCAAACGAATGTGAGTCAAAACACTTTGCTTGGGAATACTATTGACAGCTACTAATATTTCCAGTTGTCAACTACTGTGAGGAAGATTAAACTATGTCTTTCGAGAAACTTCAGCCTGTGAATCAGCAACAAGCAAGTGTGTACTTGCCTTACATTCAAGGCAATAAGCGAAATTTCTTGCCCTATGCCATCAGCCTTTATCAAAAAGGTGTTTTAGAGGGAGAGCGAAAAATAGAAGGTAGCGATGGTATTCCCTTCGTAGCTACATGGAATATTGGCAAACTACCTTCAGATTTAACCCGTTGCCGAATGCAGTTTGATGGTAATGCCGAACTTTCTTATGAAGTGATGATGGCAAGTTTTGAGTTTATTGGTTTTTTAATTGAAATCATGGACAATTACAAGCGTTATAAGCTCACTGATTTCTCTCAGATTTTTTACCGCAAACTCCTACGCATAGAAGATTAAGTGACATCCTCCCACACCAAATCATTGATTATGGTGTGGGCTGACAAGAATCACTCTTTGCCTAGTGTGGCTTTAGCTCAACCTAACAACATCTGTACCATATCCTTCGGGAACGCTGAACGCAAACGGGAAGGCTGACGGCAACGCAATCCTGGTTTTTCAAAGCCAGGAGAGTTGAATAAGAAAAAACCCCAGGGTTGAGGAAACCCATGGGCGGGGAAACCCCACCCCTACCCTCTATCTCTCCTTTGTGCAAATGACAATTTCTTAATTTTCAAGGATACTTATAACCCCGAAGGCTGTGGTTAGACCTAAAATTAGGGAACACCAGACTGGGTTTTACTGTCCTTTGAAATTAGGAGTGCATGTGTGCCAAAATCTGCTAAACATTTACTCATTGGCTCGACTCACGCTTACAGTGGTAAATCTGCGACGGTGTTGGGTTTGTCTCATCTGCTTCAACAAAAGCGAGTCGATATTGCATATGGCAAACCAATAGGAACTTTTTTAAAGACATCAGCAGACGCCACGGTTGACGAAGATGTGCAGTTTATTGCTGCTAGTCTCAACTTGCCTGAAAATCGTGTGGCACCAACTTTGCTTGCTTTAAATGAACAAAGCGTACAAAAACGCTTGCGTGGGGAAGACACAACCAACTATCAAAACGCCCTAACTCAACAATATTTGCAAATACCGAACAGTGATTTGGTATTACTAGAGGGTGGTAGCGATTTGGAAGAAGGTCTTTTATTTGACTTGTCTTTACGTCAAATCGCTGAGGCTATGGATGCTACTGTGTTATTGGTAATCCGCTATCAATCCTTACTTGCGGTTGAGGCATTACTGTCAGCTAAGCAGCGTCTGGGAAGCAATTTAATTGGCGTAGTCATCAATGATGTTCCTACAAAAAGCTTATCAGATTTAGAGAATACTCTCTGCCCATTTTTGGAAGAGCAGGGTATTCCTGTATTGGGGATTTTGCCAGAAAGTGAATTACTACGCAGTGTTAGTGTCCGCGAGTTGGTACACCAGTTAAATGCAGAAGTTCTCTGTCGCAGCGATCGCTTGGATTTGATGGTAGAAAGCTTGGCGATTGGGGCAATGAATGTCAACTCAGCAGTTAAATATTTCCGTAAACGTCGGAATATGGCGGTAGTGACGGGAGGCGATCGCGTGGAAATTCAACAAGCTGCTTTAGAAACTTCTACCCAATGTTTGATTCTCACAGGGAAACTACCACCTCCAGCCTTTATTCTGCATCGTGCAGAGGAGTTAGAAATTCCCATTTTGTCCGTTGATTTGGATACCTTAACCACGGTAGAAATTGTTGACCATACATTTGGGCAAGTTCGGGTTCATGAACCAATTAAAGTCCAATGTATTCGCCATCTAATGGCAAAGCATTTTGACATCAACCGCTTACTTACCCTGTTAGATTTAAACCCAGCTGCGGCTGTTCCGTAACTCTAGGGAGAGGGAGAGATGGTGAGTCCACCCCCGTGCGAACTTTCCCAAAGTTGTTGACCCAACGCCTACTTGCAGAAGCCACTCCGTGTCTACCCGTAATTCCACCCCCCGTGGCGTTGGGTGTAGGACTCTTCTCGTAGAGTACCCGTACCGCAAGCGGAACCCGCAGGTTAGGGGGAAGAGGGGGAAGAGGGGGAGAATTAGTAACTGTGCACCTTTGTGCCTCTTAACTATTAACTCTTAACTGTTTACTCTTAATTCCCAACTTCATTCCCCAATCCCCTCAGTCTGCTAAAATATCTTGGTTGTTTCATCTGATTTTGTCCCTCTTTGAGCCAGTCAACAGACCTCGTCAACAATATCGATACATTAGCCCAGGAACTGGCAACAATTCAGCAAACTGGTTCCAAGCGAATTGCTTTGCTAGGTTCTCGCCATGTTCCAATTACCCATCAAACCTTAATTGAAATGATGACTTATGCCCTAGTTTTATCGGGCAACCGAATCATCACTTCTGGGGCTACAGGTACTAATTCTGCGGCAATTAGGGGAGCTATGCGGGCAGATCCCAATTTGTTAACGGTGATTTTGCCCCAAAGCTTGGAACGCCAACCCTATGAATCTCGCCAGCAGCTAGAAAAGGTAATGCATATGGTAGAGAATACCGGTAATGATCATCTGTCGCTGGCTGAAGCCAGTTACCTGTGCAACAAGGAGATTGTCTCCCGTTGTCAGCAGTTGATTTGTTTTGCCTTTCATGACAGTCGCACTCTGCTACAAACTTGTAATGATGCAGAAGAACAAAGAAAGGTGGTGACACTATTCTATTTTGATTAGTCATTAGTCATTAGTCATTAGTCATTAGTCATTAGTCATTAGTCAATTTCTTGCGGACAAATGACATAGACGCTTTCGCCTAAATTCCCTAGGGGTAAGACAAAGGACAAATGACAAAGGACAAATAATAAATTATAGATGATGCTCTTGGAATTACCTGTGTCTGCTATTTTTTTGTATTCTATCGCTGCTGCTGCTGCACTGATTTATGTGCCTTATGTGGTGGTTGCCTATGCTCGCTTTAGTGTGGGCTTAGATTTGTCTGCTCCTCGTGCCATGTTCGATAAACTGCCGAACTACGCTCAAAGAGCTGCTTGGGCACACCAAAACTCCTTTGAAACCTTTATGATTTTTGCCGCAGCAGCATTGATGGCATACGTAACAGGTGTAGACTCAAATCAAGCAGCTATAGCAGCTTTAGCATTCCTTGTTGCTCGGTTGCTATACTCAATTTCTTATATTTTGAATATACCCATTTTGCGATCGCTAATGTTTGGCATTGGCTCTTTGTGTACTATTACTCTCTTCGTTTTGAGTATCATCAAAGCTACTGGCTAATTGTTGATAATGGGGGTGTACTTACTCCCTTCATATATACAATCAATTAGATTAGGAAAATAACAACGAACAACGAACAACGAACAACTAACAATAATCAAAAATTTCTTATGGCTTCTAATTATTCCTTTGACGTTGTTAGCGATTTTGACAGACAAGAATTGGTAAATTCTGTTGATCAAACCCAGCGTGAAGTTAACAGTCGCTATGATTTGAAAGATACTAAAACAACTATTGAATTGGGAGAACAAACTATTCACATTAACACTGATAGTGAGTTCACCTTAAACTCTATACAAGAAATTCTGCGCCAGAAAGCAGCAAAACGCAATCTTTCCCAAAAAATATTTGAATTAGGTAAAGTTGAATCCGCTAGTGGTAACCGTGTTCGTCAAGAAATAACACTCCAAAAAGGGATTTCTCAGGAAATCGCCAAGAAGATTTCTAAGTTGATTCGCGATGAATTTAAAAAAGTTCAATCCTCTATTCAAGGAGATGCTGTTCGCGTTAGTGCTAAAAATAAAGATGACCTGCAAGCAGTAATTCAGCGTTTAAAGCAAGAAGATTTTCCTGTCGCTTTGCAATTCACAAATTATCGTTAAGCTATTTTAAGGGTGGGCAATACCTACCCTTGAAAATAGAGGTGAGATGTTATGTGTTAAGGTTTAGGGATTGGCAAAAAGAGGGAATGTCAGAAACCCCACGCCTAAAGGCGAGGGCTTGAAATAGCCCTAATCTGACCAGACTAAGTTCTTAACTGAACTACGTTAGAGGCAAGAGTTGAAGACCGTGACCTCGGGATGCGTAGCTAGTCCCTTGCTCTAGAACCGAACAGTTAAACACGCCAGTTGCTTTATGCCGGGGAACCCGTCCACCGCACTGGCTCATCTGTAAAAGGGTTAAGGAAGTGCTGTTTGGACAGTTACCGACCTCTAACATTGTCTAAGCTAACTTTACTGGAGTGGCAAGGCGATTCTCGGCATACAGAGAAATGGATAAGTACTACTCCTCTGCTTATCCAACCCCGAAAGGGGGACTCTGATTAAAATCAGATGCGCCTTACCCCCATGTCTAAAGCCAGGGGTCTCCTCGGCGCGGAGGTTCTGATGAGTGGGATAGGCGCTGAAATACAAGGGACATCCCCCAAAACTATCAAAATCATCCCGCATTTATGCAACGCCCAAAAAGATATTTAAATTAACCCCGTGTACCCATAACTATAATTATGTCAGCAAATGATGACAAAAAAAGTCCCAGGGTAAAGTTACTTATAATGAATCAGAACAGAAAATATCGCACTTTAACTCGTGAAATCTCGTTGTCCTGAAAATCAGAACGCGATCAAAAATTTGCATATTTGGAAGGAAAGTATCATTTTTAAGATTTTAATAAAATGTTACAATTAAGCGGGAACTAAAAAAGCGTCCTCTTGATAGAGGACGCTTTTAGTTCAGTTAAGGATAAGACAGCCAAAATAGCGTAACTAAGAGTAGAGACGTTGTCTATGCAACGTCTCTACTATATTGAAAATTAGCCGTTTATAGCAGGTGCGCTTAAAGCAACAGGAGTAGCTTCACCACTAGCCAAGTCTAAGGGGAAGTTGTGAGCGTTACGCTCGTGCATTACTTCCATACCCAGGTTGGCACGGTTGATGATGTCAGCCCAGGTGTTAATTACCCGACCTTGGGAGTCAATTACAGACTGGTTGAAGTTGAAACCGTTGAGGTTGAACGCCATGGTAGAAATGCCCAGAGCGGTGAACCAGATGCCTACTACAGGCCATGCAGCCAAGAAGAAGTGCAGAGAACGGCTGTTGTTAAAGGAAGCGTATTGGAAGATTAAGCGACCAAAGTAACCGTGTGCAGCTACGATGTTGTAGGTTTCTTCCTCTTGACCAAACTTGTAACCGTAGTTTTGAGATTCGGTTTCGGTGGTTTCACGCACCAAGGAAGAAGTTACCAAGGAACCGTGCATTGCACTGAACAGAGAACCTCCGAACACACCAGCCACACCTAATTGGTGGAAGGGGTGCATCAAGATGTTGTGTTCAGCTTGGAACACAATCATAAAGTTGAAGGTTCCGCTGATTCCCAAGGGCATACCATCGGAGAAGGAACCTTGACCCAAGGGGTAAATTAGGAATACTGCGGTAGCAGATGCCAAAGGTGCAGAGTAAGCTACGCAGATCCAAGGACGCATACCTAAGCGGTAGGACAATTCCCACTGACGACCAAGATAGCAGAAGCAGCCAAGCAGGAAGTGGAAAATTACCAACTGGTAAGGACCACCGTTGTAAAGCCACTCATCTAAAGAAGCAGCTTCCCAAATGGGGTAAAAGTGCAAACCAATGGCGTTAGAAGAAGGAACAACTGCACCAGAGATGATGTTGTTTCCATAAATTAAGGAACCTGCTACAGGCTCGCGGATACCATCGATGTCTACTGGAGGAGCAGCAACGAAGGCGATGATAAAACAGGTGGTAGCAGCTAGTAAGGTGGGAATCATCAGGACACCGAACCAACCGATGTATAGACGGTTGTTGGTGCTAGTGATCCACTCACAGAACCGCTCCCATGCATTGCCGCTAGAGCGTTTTTGTAAGGTTGTGGTCATTGTTTGTATGAGTGCTTGATGTTTTCAATCAAATGAGTCAGGTAAATTGATTAATGTTTACCTGTATAAACTAAACTTACATGAATTTACTTAAAAAAACATGCCTATTTACAATAATTAATTTGACTTTACACGCGCATAAATATCTTTACTTAAATCAACTCTAATTTGCTTTTCGATACATAAAGCAATATATCTTTACAACAAATCATAGTAATGCTGCTATCCCATCTTTGTGTCTTTATTGATCGTGCGTAAAACCCCATCCCCTTGTGGGTGGGGATGTAAGCGCGGCAAAATAAGGGGGTATTCTACCCTCCGGGAATGGCTGCGCCAAACGAGAACCCCTAAGCCCTTCGGTCAGGCTGAGCGCAAAGCGCACGCTACGCGGTAAGCAAAGCTATGCCG
>JASJCY010000190.1 GCA_030065825.1 Nostocaceae cyanobacterium
CGTCTACGGAGAGTACCCCAACGCCAGTTCACTCAACGCGGGAAACCCGCGCACGTGACTGGCTCCGCAACGCGCTGCTCTCTACCCCACAATAATTTTAGTAATTTCATCTGTACTTCACCAGACTGAGAAAAGCTATAAGTAAAATGAACCCAATATTCGCCATGATTGAAATCACTGAATATCTAACAAGAACCATCTTTTTCAATAAATGTAGGACTTACGCAAAGAAACCGGGTTTCTACGATAAATCGTTGGTTTGAGTAATAGATATTTACGAAAAAACCCGGTTTCTGGCTTCAGGTGCGTAAGTCCTGAAATGTAAACTTGAGTTTATTTTCCTCCCATTGAAAATGTCCTTCTAATAGGAAAGACATGCTTTCTCCAGGCATCAATAATTTAAAATCAGATATCTGGGGATTATAGCTTCCATTCACATTAGGTCCAAGCTGTGATACTTTTTTCCTGTTTGCTTGGAAGAATTCTGGACGAACTGCGAAGAGTAAGAAAATACGAGGATTTGCTGTATTATTAGTAATCTGAATGCCAAACTGAACTTGAGTTTTATCACCTGATAATTTTGGCGGAATTCGTATTACATGTTCAGGCATTACTGTTTTTAATTTAATTCCATCCACTTCGACTAAATTGCTATCATTGAAGAATTTGAATCTCATATTACTTACTTTCTCAAATTCTTGAACTTACTAGACAATAATTTAGCAAATTTGTAGTATTGTTACCTGAGCAAATACTTGATAAAAATGGATAATTAACTAACTTATTTAATTCAGATTAAGTAGGACTTTTATAAATAAAATTGACTTGATATTTACCTATAATAAAGACTTCTTGCAGAAGTGGGTAACTCTTAACGGGGAACACCGAAGAGTACCTTCTATAATCTGTTGCCTGTTTCCTCTCTTGAAAAGTTGCTCATGGGGGAAACCCCCAAGACCGCACTTTTCGCTGTTGCCTGTTGCCTTCCTCGCCTAAATTTTGCGTTTAGAAACCCGCTTTTTCTAGTTTTGTTGAGAATGCTGCAAGATGTAAGATAGATACTCTACGCCAAAATCATATTTGTAGCAACTCTGGATAGCCGTATGGTACATTAAATTATTGATATACAAATGACTTGACAACTATTAAGTTGTGTGGATTAAACTTTCTTGAGCAGAATGGCACAATCAGTGTTTTGATATACATATATATACATGCCAATCACTCATATATGGTGATTTTAAAATTATTCCTGTCTCATAATTTGAATATCTAAAACCTAAAATTCTCAATATGCAACCTACAGATCCAGATAAATTTACAGATAAAGCCTGGGAAGCTATTGTTAAATCCCAAGATATAGTACGTGCTTATAAGCAACAACAATTAGATGTTGAACATTTAATTATTGCTTTATTACAACAAGAAAATGGTCTGGCAGTGCGGATTCTAAGTCGCGCTGGTGTGGATGCAAACCGTCTGCAACAACAATTAGAAGACTTTACCCGTCGTCAGCCCAGAGTTGGTCAATCCGAACAACTTTATCTTAGCCGCTATTTGGATAGGATGCTAGATTCAGCGGAAAATGCAAGGGTAAGAATGCAAGACTCTTACATTTCCGTGGAACATTTACTCCTTGGCTTTGCAGAAGATGAACGTATTGGTAGACGTTTATGTAAGAATTTGAGTCTTGATAGCACCAAATTAGAAGCGACAATTAAAACTATTCGCGGTAGTCAAAAAGTTACCGACCAAAATCCCGAATCTCGCTATGAGGCACTACAAAAATTTGGTAGAGATTTAACAGAACAGGCAAAATCTGGTAAACTCGATCCAGTAATCGGAAGAGATGATGAGATTCGCCGTGTCATCCAGGTACTATCTCGTCGCAGTAAGAATAACCCTGTGTTAATTGGAGAACCGGGAGTAGGAAAAACTGCGATCGCCGAAGCTTTAGCACAAAGAATCGTCAACGGTGATGTTCCAGAGTCTTTGAAAAACCGCCAACTGGTTTCTCTGGATATTGGTAGCTTAATTGCTGGGGCTAAATTACGAGGAGAATTTGAAGAACGTCTGCGCAATGTCCTACGGGAAGTTACAGAATCTAACGGTCAAATTGTTCTGTTTATTGACGAGTTACACACCGTAGTTGGTGCTGGTTCTGGACAACAAAGTGCTATGGATGCCAGCAACCTGCTAAAACCCATGTTAGCACGGGGAGAATTGCGCTGTATAGGTGCTACAACCCTGGATGAGTACCGGAAGTATATCGAGAAGGATGCAGCCCTTGAACGGCGTTTTCAGCAGGTATTTGTAGATCAGCCCAGTGTGGAAAATACCATTTCCATTCTGCGGGGGTTAAAGGAACGCTATGAAGTCCACCATAACGTGAAAATCTCCGATTCAGCCTTGGTTGCAGCAGCGACTCTTTCCGCAAGATACATTTCTGACCGTTTTTTACCAGATAAAGCCATTGATTTGGTAGACGAAGCCGCAGCACAATTGAAAATGGAAATTACCTCCAAACCTGCGGAGTTGGAAACCATTGATAGACGGTTAATGCAGCTTGAAATGGAAAAGCTGTCCTTAGCAGGGGAAGAAAAAGCCACAGTCCAAACACAGGAACGTTTACAGGGTATTGAGAGCGAAATTTCTCAACTCACAAGCAAACAAAAGGAATTAAATTATCAATGGCAAGGGGAAAAACAGCTATTGGAAGCAATTAGTGCCTTAAAGCAAGAAGAAGAGAAGCTACGGGTACAAATAGAGCAAGCAGAACGTGCCTACGACCTCAACAAAGCCGCCCAATTAAAGTATGGCATGTTAGAAGGCGTTCAGCACGAGAGAGAGGCAAAAGAAACAGAATTGCTGAAAATTCAGAGTTTAGGTAAAACCCTGTTGCGGGAACAAGTCATCGAAGCTGATATTGCCGAAATTGTTGCTAAATGGACAGGAATTCCCGTAAATCGCCTCCTGGAGTCAGAACGGCAAAAATTGCTACAATTAGAAAAACATCTGCATCGACGGGTTGTGGGACAAGGGGAAGCCGTAGAAGCAGTATCCGCTGCCATTCGTCGCGCTAGGGCAGGAATGAAAGACCCCGGACGCCCTATTGGTTCCTTTTTATTCATGGGTCCTACGGGGGTAGGTAAAACAGAACTTGCCCGCGCCTTGGCACAGTTTCTGTTTGATGCTGATGATGCCCTGGTACGCTTAGATATGTCCGAGTATATGGAGAAACACTCAGTTTCTCGGCTTGTGGGTGCCCCTCCTGGTTATGTAGGTTACGAAGAAGGGGGTCAACTTTCCGAAGCCATTCGTCGTCGTCCCTACTCCGTGGTGCTGTTGGATGAAGTGGAAAAGGCTCATCCCGATGTATTTAATATTTTATTGCAAGTATTAGATGACGGTAGAATTACAGATTCCCAGGGGCGAAACGTAGACTTTCGCAATACCGTGATTGTGATGACAAGTAACATCGGTAGCGAACATATTCTGGATATCTCCGGTGATGACTCCCAATACGATCAAATGCGCAATCGGGTAATGGATGCATTGCGATCGCACTTCCGTCCCGAATTTCTCAACCGGATTGATGATTTAATTATCTTCCATCCCCTCAATCGTAGCGAAATGGGACAAATTATTCGCATCCAATTGAAGCGGGTAGAAAATCTGCTTAGAGATCAGAAAATATCTTTGGAGATTTCTCAAGCTGCATGTGATTATTTAGTAGAAGTAGGTTACGATCCAGTGTATGGGGCACGTCCTATAAAACGGGCAATTCAGCGAGAAGTAGAGAATCCCCTGGCTACCAAGATATTAGAAAATACCTTTATTGGTGGCGATACAGTTTTAATTGATCAAGGCAAAAATGGACTGACTTTTAAGAAGAAAGCTGTGGCAAAAATTGCAACATTTCCTAGCAGCGTGCAGGTTTTGGAATCTCCAGAGGAGAATTAGATACAGCAAATTTCATCTTTATGAAGTACAATTGGACGGGTATGGATGCCCATCCCACAAAAGTTGAAATATTTTAGATTTGTACCTCAAAGAAACCGGGTTTATTTTCAACGAAGTAAGAAAATTTTCCATGTTTTACCTCAATCAACCCGGTTTCTGATTTTTGATTACCACGAGTTATTACTCTTCTAAATCATCAGGATTAATGCCTAGTTGACGCAGTTTTTCTGCTAATTTTTCGGCTTTCCTTTGTGCAGCAGCAGCTTCCATTTCAGCAATAATAACTCTTTGTGTAACAGTTGCCACTTTCTCTGTGGGTTCAGGAATTAATTCTCCATCTAGGGTAAACCACCTCAACCACAATCTTTGAATATCTCGAAATGAACCTTGCCATAATCCCAAGCTTAAACCTAATTCTGGCATTGCTAAGCGTTCATCAGTTAAATTCATCGGTTCATAATGTCCACCTACAAGGTGAAACGCTTGCATTTCATTAGTATAGCGACTGAATACAACATAATAAGGAACCCGGAGAATGCGTTCATAAACTTCCCATTTTGTAGGGGGTTTATTTACTTCTTTTTGCGTTTGACCTAAGTCTTCTGCTTCCGTACCTGGGGATAATAATTCTACTACCACAAAAGGGTTCGCTGGTTCTTGCCAAGTTACATAACTTAAACGTAAATCCTTCTCTTCATATAATTTTGTTACTCCCACCACACCAAACCAATCTGGATGTTTATACCATTGGGGATGGCGTAAATCGTAATAAAGATTTAAATCCGCAGCACTGTAAACTAATTCTGGATTCCAGTTAGTGGGTAGGAAAGTTAAATATAATAATAAGGGTTGTAAAAAATGGAAATCGTCTGGCAAACCTGGTTCCTCTGGATTTTCGCTTGGTAAATCATACATTGTCGGTAAAATTTCCCGGGGAGTAAGTGGGGGGTCAAATTGGGGAATTAATTGCATGATTTAGTTATTAGTTATTAGTTATTAGTTATTATTTATTGATTATTAATTAACAATTAATAATTATTAGTTTGTAGGGGCGCAAAGCTTGCGCCCAAAATTTTTTCAGCTATTAATTATTATTAAAAAACTTATTCAAGCAAAGAATTGTAGTCATCATGAAAGCCAATCCATAACCAGTAATAATCATCACCCTTTTTTAGTGCTAATGCTTGAAAAACAGCTGTTATTTGAGCAAACCAAAGATTTTTACCAACTTTTTTAAAATGAAGGAATGGATGAGATTGATTCTCTTTCCAAATCTGGTAGGCTTTTCTAGTTTGCTGTTTTATTTCTGGAGATAAAGCTGCATATGCTTGCCAAAAATCAGGTATCGTAAAGGACTTCATCGAGTTTCCTCACCTTATTTTTTGCTATGTCAGTCTCTGCTTTAGCAATTAATTTATCCAGTTTACCGGATTCTAAATCTACTTCTATTTGCATATCCCAGTTTTCATCCAGATATGTTTGAAGCCATGCAGAAAGTTGGCGAATTTCTCCTACTGGAAGTTGTTTGATGGCTGCTTCTATTTCTATGAGGTTAGACATATGACATATTTAAATATATTCAACTTTTTTCTATATTCTATATTCTAGTTTTTCTAAGAGGATTTGTAATATTTCAATGCTTCATCTTTAGAAAGTAGTTCTTCACCTTCTGACTCTTCCATAAGTTTAACCAAACCGCAGTTTTCTAATATCTCTTCGATTTTTTCAAAATCAGCGATGGGTATTTGTACAGCGATTGGTTGCTGATTTTCATCCATGACGTAATTTTGAGTAATTTCTAACATTTTTACAGCCCGTGTTTGATTGTTTGCAAGTCCTAAATATTTTGCAAGTCCTAAATATTTTGCAAGTCCTAAATATTTTGTGACCTTTTTATTTCCAAACGAGACTTAAAAAACCTGGTTTCTGTCAAAAAAATTTTTCCACCTTCAGGGGATAAGGAAAAAGCGAAGAAGTGTAAAAGGGAAAAGTGAAGAAGTGTAAAGGACTACGGAAGAGTCCTTCCAAAGGTGCAGACAACTCGAAAACCGACACTGAGGATGGAGATGAGGTCGCGCACTGCCCAAAGGTTGCTGTAGCGGTACGCAGATCGGCAGTCCTGAGAATCGTAGAACCACGAACCACCCCGCAATACACGATAATTATTATCATTATCAATGAATGCACTACCATCTGTAGGTGCGTCATTATAGTTACCATGATAAGTATCTTGACACCACTCCCACACATTGCCATGCATATCATATAAACCAAAGGCGTTGGGTGGAAAAGTTCCTACATCTGTGGTTTGCTTGCGATATTCACTTTGTGCTGCACAGGCATATATAGAGTTCCCCTTATAGTTGACTAAATCAGTGGTGATCGTCTCTCCAAAGTAGAATGGTGTGATAGTTCCAGCACGAGTTGCATATTCCCATTCTGCTTCACTGGGTAATCTGTAGTTTCGTCCCACCCTCAGGCTTAAGCACTGACAAAACCTGACTGCATCATCCCAAGATACTCTTTCTACAGGTCGTTTTGCTCCTTTGAACCTGGAAGGATTTTCACCCATAATTGCTTGATACTGTCCTTGGGTGACTACATATTTACCCATAAAGAAGGGTTGAATGGTCACTTGATGTTGAGGACTTTCATTGTCACGTCGTCCTTCTTCCTCTTCCGGGGAACCCATTGTAAAGGTTCCTCCTGGTATCTGCACCATCTCTAAGGTGACACCATCCCCCAAGTCCTCTACAAAGTATTTTGCTTGCAAGTTGTAACGATGGGTGATGTTTCCCTGTGCATCTACGCTGAGGGTTTCAAATCTAAAACTTTGTAAGGTTAAATCACAACTAGAGTCAGAAGGTGGTGCAAATGTTGGTATTGTTGGTTGTGTGTGAGATATGGAATTTATTACAAGCTGTCTTTTTAAGATTGTCCCCTCACCCAACAAATCCAACCACTCTTGCACCGACTGGGGACGAAACTGGTAATTAAGCGCCATCCCCTTCATAATTGCCTCATTCACCCTGTCAGTAACCCTAGGATTTAAATTTTGAGGTGGTGTTAGAGGAATATTTTGCAATCTCGCAGGTGCAGGCATAGGTAATTGCCCAGTAACCAAAACATACAATGTTGCAGCTAGGGCATAAACATCAATATATTCTCCCCGTTGTGCATCCGGTAGATGCTGTTCTGGTGGGGCATAAGCAGGAGTAAGATTTTCTGTATGCTGCTGCACGCAACCGGGGATAAATTGTCTAGCAATCCCAAAATCAATTAGCACTGCTTGTTCTTGATCCTGACGGATCATAATATTATTGGGCTTTAAATCTCGATGCAGCAAGCCCTTGTCATGCACCAAGTTTAATGCATCGCCTATTTGGCGGATATATAGTAGTGCTTCAGCTTCTGGTAATACACCTTTTGCTGTTATCCTCTCGCTTAAATCTTCTCCTGGAATGTATT
Source organism: Nostocaceae cyanobacterium (assembly GCA_030065825.1). Taxonomy (GTDB): domain Bacteria; phylum Cyanobacteriota; class Cyanobacteriia; order Cyanobacteriales; family Nostocaceae; genus JASJCY01. Next base: position 7,432 of record JASJCY010000190.1, read on the forward strand.
CCATCACCATGCATGGTAAATCACTATCCTCAAAGACGTTTTCTACTTCTACAATATGGGGATGACGACACAAAGACAGGCGTAATGCTTCATCTTTAAAGTCTTGCTTGAGTTTACCTTGTTGTAGTTGCCAAACAGGGTTATTTAATACTTGTTCCCGCAGGGTTTTGATTACCCGCAGTTCCCCACGTCTATTTTTTGCTAGGTAAGTAATGCCAATTCCCCCTTCACCTAGCTTTGCTTCGATGATGTAGCGACTCCCAAATAACTCCTGTCCCCGATTCCACACCATAAATGAGTAAAAAACGCAACATGACAATTATTTTGGCACAATTCTCCAGTAGGGCAGGGTAATAATCATTAGTATATCACTATGTCAAGAAATCTTGATAAAAAATATGGCAGGGTAAACCAACGAATACCCATATTATAGCATCAAATTTGGGGACTGTAACCATTGAAATCTCGTTGCCTAAAAAACGAAAATAGTTGTGCCAAATCTGGATTTTCGCGAGGAAAAGAACAATTTTGAAATTGTCATCAAACTTGATAATCAAGCCATCACATCTTACTCCAGCTTCAGGCAAAGCGTCATAAATATCTTTAACATCTTTTTTTAGATATCAGTATGTCAAGAAACCTTGATAAAAAACATGGCAGGGTAAACCAAGGAATACCCTCATTATACCATCCAATTTGGAGACTGTAACCATTCAAATCTCGTTGCCTCAAAAATGAAAATGGTTGTGCCAAATCTGGATTTTCGCGAGGAAAAGAACAATTTTGAAATTGTCATCAAACTTTATAATCAAGACCGTCGCTACAAGACTAAAAACTAAAGAATCTGATGTGGCTGTCTTGAGGGTAGGGAAATATTAACAGGTAAGAAGTATTTTGATACAAAGTTAAGTGTTTTTTTTGTAATAGACTATCTGGAGAACCTGCACAGCAAACTAAGCAACTTTTTATTTAGAACTGGCGCAATTTAAAGATGGTCAGAAACCGAATTTATTACAAATATTTAAACTTAAAAACCTTAATTTTTACTTTACAAATCCGGGTTCTCAAAATCACACTTCCGGTTCTATCCCCATCGCCTTTAATTGTGCTGCTAAACGTTCAGCCCGTTCTCCACCCCACAGCAACAAATTTCCTTGCTCATCCCACCAGCGTAACCAATACCCAGTGCGGTTTTCCCGGCTTCCTTGCCACACTCCCAAAAACAAGTTCATTTGGGATATCCAGTAGCGGTTATTTTCATCTGCCGTTTGCAGTATATACTGCCCCGCAGTTCCTAATTGATACACTTCTAAATTACCGCTATCGGGTTCAAAAATAGCGTAATTGGGTACCTTTAAGATACGCTCGTAAAAATACCACTTTCCAGGTGGGTAAGTTGGTTTGATTGAATACTCATTGCCATCAGTATCAGAAATAAATTCCATCACAACTGCTGGCATATCTCCCTGGAGTTGCGGCGTATAACTGCGTTTCAATTCTTCCCTAGAAACACGGATGTGAGGAATATATGCCCAATCAGGTGCTTTGACGACAATTTTACCGTTAACTGTGGCACAAATGCCGTAATTTGTAGGGGTGAGGGCAGTTTCCGGTAGTCTACCCGCAGTTTCTAAGCTTTCGGTTAACGCTGCAGCAAGGGAAGGCTGATTGATATTGTCCACTGGTGCATCGGGTAATATATAATCATCGGGTAACTTTTCCCAAGTTATTTGGATGTTCTGAATTATGGCGGCTGTCATGGTGACTATTCCTTTAACAGTTATCAGTTATTAATTACCAGTTATTTATTCACTATTCACTGTTCACTGCTCACTGATAATACTTCTTCCCCAAATACCTCGATGTGGCAGCTAATGGCTGATTTGACATCCGCTAGCGCTTGCTCATAAGTGTCGCCTTCACCAACTATAACCCCTTTAATACCAAGGGGATAGGCGACATATCCATCGGAATGCTTTTCGACAATAATCTTGATTTGCCGCATATTTTTGTTTTGTAGAGGTACATTTGTATTTTCTTTCCCTTTACCCTTTACCCTTTACCCTTCACCATTTACTCATAATCATCGGGTTCCAAATCTTCATCTGTCAGCGTCTGCTGGGGTATGGCGGCAATAATCGCATCTATAACTTTTGCTACTGGTAAAATCTCAATATCCAAATCGGGAAATTTCTGTCCTTTGGGAACAATAGCCCGTTTAAATCCCAGTTTTGCTGCTTCTTTTAACCGCAGTTCCATTTGCGACACGGGACGCACCTGTCCCCCTAAGCCAACTTCCCCAATTAATACTGTACCAGGATCGACAATTCTATCCCGGAAACTGGCAACTACGGCAATGGCTACACCCAAGTCTACTGCTGGTTCTGCTACGCTTAAACCCCCTGCGGAGGCAACATAGGAATCTAATTTGGACATGGGAATCCCTACCCGCTTTTCCAATACCGCTAAAATCTGCACGAGACGGCTATAATCCACACCAGTGGTGGAACGTCGGGGGGAAGTGTAGCTGGTGGGGCTAACCAATGCTTGTAATTCTACCACAATGGGGCGTGTACCTTCGCAAGCTACAACAATTGCTGTCCCTGGTGCGGGATCGTCACGATTACCTAAGAATAATTCTGAGGGGTTGGGAACTTCTCGTAAACCATGTTCTACCATTTCAAAGATACCGATTTCGTGGGTGGCACCAAAACGGTTTTTGACTGTCCGTAATAACCGATGGGAAGCAAAGCGATCGCCTTCAAAATATAAGACCGTATCTACTAGGTGTTCTAACACCTTAGGTCCAGCAATTGCCCCTTCTTTGGTGACGTGTCCCACTATTAACATGGTAATATCTTTATGTTTTGCTACCTTCATTAAAGCAGCAGTACATTCCCGTACCTGTGCCACAGAACCAGGGGCAGAGGTTAATGTTGGAAAAAAGACCGTTTGAATACTATCAATTACTGTTAAATTTGGTCGCAGAGATTCAATTTCTTTGAGAATTTCTTCTAAATCTGTTTCTGGCAATACATACAAATCTGGAGCTTTTTGTGCGGATGCTTCTGGTTGTATATTATCTTCTGCTACTTTGCCATTACCATTACTATTATCATTACCATTACCGTTATCATTACCATTACCGTTACCATTATCAGACTGATTTTTTGCCTGATTGTCTTCTGTATTTAGCAGTTTTGTGACCCCTAAGCGAGAAGCTCTTAATTTTACCTGCTGTCCAGATTCTTCCCCAGAAACATAAAGGATACGGTATTTTTGCGCCAATTGATTGGATACTTGCAATAACAGCGTCGATTTACCAATACCGGGATCGCCACCAATCAATACCATGGAACCGGGAACAACTCCACCACCTAGCACTCGATCCAATTCACCATAACCGGAATTCCAACGCAATACCTGGCGATCGCTAATTTGATCGAATTTCAAAGAAGCACGGGGTTTGGCTGGTTTCTTGGCAGATTTACCAACATCGGACTGAGAATGCCAAGCACTCACTCCCCGACTGGGCAAATCTGTGGAGGAATGGATCAGCACCTGTTCTTCTAAGGTATTATATGTGCCACATGCGGGACACTTACCTAACCATTGGGCAGATTCTGCACCACACTCGTTACAAACGTAATAGGTTTTCGGCTTTGCCATTCTTAAATCTTATTAAATATTCTTAATTTTTCCTTAATTATCCGCACAAACAAAAAATCAATAATGGTAGTATTTACAGGCTTTTCCAAATGAATTAATGAAATGATATCTTAATATTATGGTATGAAAAATTAAGGAAGAAAAATTTTAGTTAAGGAGCGTTGAGAAACTTGGAAAATCATAAAGAAAAAATTCTGGTGGTGGATGACGAAGCAAGTATTCGCCGGATTTTGGAAACGCGTCTTTCGATGATTGGCTACGATGTGGTTACCGCTGGCGATGGCGAAGAAGCTTTGGAGACTTTTCGCAAAACCATTCCTGACTTGGTGGTTTTGGATGTGATGATGCCAAAGCTGGATGGTTATGGAGTCTGCCAAGAATTACGTAAGGAATCAGATGTCCCCATTATTATGCTAACAGCCTTGGGGGACGTTGCTGACCGGATTACTGGTTTGGAATTAGGAGCAGATGACTATGTAGTTAAACCCTTTTCCCCCAAAGAGTTAGAAGCGCGGATTCGCTCAGTACTTAGAAGGGTAGACAAAACTGGTGCTTCTGGGATTCCTAGTTCCGGGGTAATCCATGTTGCTAGTATTAAAATTGACACGAATAAACGTCAGGTATATAAAGGTGATGAGCGGATTCGCTTAACTGGTATGGAGTTTAGTTTATTAGAATTGCTAGTAAGTCGTTCTGGAGAGGCGTTTTCCCGCTCGGAAATTTTGCAGGAGGTGTGGGGATATACTCCAGAACGTCATGTGGATACTCGGGTAGTAGATGTACATATATCCCGGTTGCGAGCAAAATTAGAAGACGATCCCAGCAACCCAGAATTAATTCTTACTGCTAGGGGTACTGGTTATTTATTTCAACGCATAATTGAACCGGGGGAAGAGTAACAATAAAAAATTATGAGTTATGAGTTATGAGTTATGAATACCAAGAGGGAGTTCTCAAAACTCAAAACTCAAAACCACTCAGAAACTATGGCTAAATCCGATCCCAATAGAATTTTACGGCTTCTACCTATCGTTGTCGGTGGGTTGGGTGCTGTACTGTTACTAATTAATCGTTTGTTAACACCCCAATTAACACCTTCCCAAGCACGTGGAGATGTATTAGGGGTAATATTGAGTGCGGTGTTAATTTTAATCGGTTTAATTTGGCAGCAGATACAACCGCGATCGCCTGATGCTGTAGAATTAGTTGGGGAGCAAGGGTTGGAAATGCTTCCAGATTTACCACAGGCAGTGAAAACAGAACTAGCCTGGGCATCTCATTTGTTATTGACTAATACGGTGACGCGATCGCTCGTAGTTGTCTACCAAGGTCAAGTTTTGTTGCGTCGGGGTATTCTGGGAGCAAAATCCCAGGTGAAGCCAGGAACAATTTTAAACCGGGTGCAACAGAAGCAGCAGCCAGTTTATTTAGTTGATTTAAAAGTATATCCAGGCAGAATTGAATTTGATTATTTGCCGGAAAATACCCAAGGAATAATTTGTCAACCTATTGGTAATCAAGGTGTTCTCATTTTAGGAGCAAATGCTCCTCGGAGTTACACTAAGCAAGATGAAAATTGGATTGCTGGAATTGCTGATAAATTAGCTGTAACTTGCAGTGAATACTTAGTATCTGAAGCAGAAATTGAATAATATAGGAATCCGGTTTGATGTGTCAAATTACTCGTAAAGGCAGGAAATAGGGAATAGGAAACGGGGAACAGGGAACAGAAACTGTAGTGAGATTTTTAAGCGCAAGTGCAGGCTAGACCAACAAGAATCAAATATTAGTCCTAATAGTATAAATAAACAATCAAAATTTATGCAAACTACTATTTATTTATGTTTAATTGCGCTGATGGTGGTGGGTATTATCGGTTCTGTCGTTCCAGCAATTCCTGGTGCTAGTTTAATTTTAATTGCTATTATTATTTGGGGATTTGTCAAAGGCTCATTTGCGGCTATTAGTGTGCCAATAATTGTCACAGGTGTAGTTCTGATTCTGAGTATTGGAGTGGATTTATTGGCAGGTTATTTAGGTGCAAAAAAAGCAGGTGCCAGCAAATGGGGACAAATAGGTGCTATGGTAGGTTTAGTGTTGGGATTTCTGGGATTATTGCCTGCTTTACCTTTTGGCGGTCCACTGTTAGGAATGTTATTCGGTCCCCTTTTAGGAGCAATTGTTGGTGAGTATCTTTACCGTCGTAATTTCGGGGTAGCTTTTAAAGCTGGTATCGGAATTGTTGTTGGTACTGTAATCGGAAATTTAATTCAGGGGTTATTAGCGATGGCAGCTGTTATAGTTTTTGTCTTTAGCACTTGGTCACAAGTATTTGGTAGTTAGTTGTCAAAGGGAAGGAAAAGGGTTTGAGCACAAGAGGGTTTGAGTGGTTTTATGTTTGTGTTGAAGCTTGCACTCCTACCAAACTTTACCCGTCTTTTACGACGCTTAACCTGTATCCACTTGAGTTGTTAGAAGATTTGTTCAATTTCTTGGGCACACAAACCATTATTGTTTGCATTTGATCAACTTCATTCATTGCTGAGCGAAAATAGTTGAGGTTCACGCTTCTAAACCAACTCATTGTTCCTTGATTCTTCCTAGTTCGTCCTACACCATTGGGCGATGTTTGAAGTAACTCGCTATATTTTAGCACTTCTTCCTTCTTCCTTCTTCCTTCTTCCTTCTTCCTTCTTCCTTCTTCCTTCTTCCTTCTTCCTTCTTCCTTCTTCCTTCTTCCTTCTTCCTTCTTCCTTCTTCCTTCTTCCTTCTTC
>JASJCY010000191.1 GCA_030065825.1 Nostocaceae cyanobacterium
GGTTAAGAGCGTTGAGTGAACTGGCGTTGGGGTTCCCCCCGTTATAGCGACTGCCGGGGTTTATCAACGAAAAATTAGGGTTTTGACAGGTAAATATTGCCAATAAACCCGGTTTCTGACCCTGGTGCAAGATGTGTGAAACCACATTAATTTTGACAAGTCGCGGGTGTGAGCGATCCTCGACTTCTTAAAGAAGTCGGGGATCTGTGACCCCTCGTAACTAATGTGGTGGACTAGTAGTACATTACAAAGTCAAAGGAAATAAACATGGATTTACTACTTGAAGGAAAACGTGCTTTGGTAACTGGAAGTAGCAAAGGTATTGGTGAAAAAATCGCTAAAGTATTGGCGGAGGAAGGTGCTATTGTCTTAGTGCATGGACGCAATGACAAAGATGCTAAACGGGTTGCTGAGGACATTAGAGAGAACGGTGGCAAAGCATTCATTGCAGTAGGGGATCTGAATACAGACGAAGGAGCAAAGAAGGTCGCAGACGCTGCTTTAACCTTACTCGGAGGTATAGACATTCTCGTCAATAACGCCGGTACTTACTTCTCTCGGGGTTGGAATAATACGATGTCTGAACAGTGGGCTGAAATTTATAATACAAATGTTATATCGATGGTGCGGATGATTCAGCTTCTGACACCGCAAATGAAAGAACTGGCTTGGGGACGAATTATTCTGGTAGGGAGTGCGTTTGGGCAATATCCAGGTCAAATAGTCCCAGACTACTCCGCGACCAAGGGTGCTACTAATACTTTGACTGTAAGCCTTGCAAAGGAACTAGCAGGCACTGGGATTACCGTGAACACAGTAAGTCCCGGACCAATCGCCACAGACAACTTGTACAATCTCATGTTGGATACCGCTAAGATGCTAGATTGGGGAACAACAGATTTGAGTGATATCAAGGAGCGCTTCCTTGAAGGACCAATGAAGAATCCTACTGGTCGTCTAGGAAAAGTTGAAGAAGTCGCTAACTTGATCTCCTTCATCTCTAGCCCCTTGTCAGACTTTATTAACGGCTCAAACTTACGTATAGATGGGGGTTACGTGCCAACAGTTAATTAGTGTCAGTAAAAACCACAGGAGTAAAGCAATAAAGGATAAAAATTGAGACTGTCAACAATCGTGCCAAAGCTATCAAGGAAGGAAATAAAGGCACTGGAGGTATGGGATGAAAATTTTGACTCTGAGAGAGTGAATATCTTAATAATGTGATTACGCAGAACAATCGACCGTAGTTACTGATTGCAAACTTCAGTTTGATCACAAATGGAAACCTAGGGAAATAAGGGTTTCAGCCCAGCTAAAAAAGGAGCCTAACAGCTTTGGTTAATAGTACAGACGCGGTAGACAAGCAAAGCAAGGCTTCTGGAAGAAGTGCAGAACCTGTCCAAAAGACATCACTTTAACATCGCTTAATGTCATTGGCTGAAATGCTAAAGATGACGTACCCTTCCGAACAATGGGTGTTTTGTTCAAATACTGAGGTATTGAGGTATTCAATTTACTGAAATTGTCTGAGAGCAAACTAACGATCAAGTGAGGATAGAGATGTTAACCAAGGACATACAAAATACAGCAGCAGTTAGTTCAACCACAGATTCTTTATTTGTAGCTATTCCCAACCGGGAAAATTGGGAGGTTGGCTTCCGGTCTCTGTGCAAGTTTCTATCAAAGAAACTGAAAAAAAGCGTTGAGCTAATTGTTGGTAAAGATTTTGACGATGTACAAAAATTGGTTCAGCAAAAAAAGGCAGACTTTGGTATTTTCACGTCTACTAGTTACGTCCGCACCAAGGAGTCATACGAGGGACTGAAATATATAGCTACAGGACAGACAATTGAAGACGGAAAGTCACGCTCATATTACCCCGGTTTTTTTATTGTACACCGTGACTCCAAATTCAAATCTCTAGCCGATTTAAAGGACGTATCATTTGCCTTTGTTAGTCCCTCATCATCTTCTGGTTACAAATACCCCATTGCTTTACTTAAATCATATGCAATTGATGCCAAAAGTTATTTCGGCAATCTCATGTTTTTGGGGGATCATTCCTATGTTACTGATGCCGTTGCTACAAAGGTTGCAGATGCAGGAGTCACATGGGATCTTAACTTGTCTAAGGCAGTTTCAAAGTACGGTGATGTATTTCGGATTATTGGGCAGTATGGTCCGGTAGTAAATCACGCATTCGCTGCTGGGGATTGGGTCGAGGAATCTTTGTGTAAAGCTATAGCTGAGTTATTAACAGCATTGCCAGAGGAAGTGACTAATGCCCCAGGTTTTCCATATTCCGGATTTGAAACACTGTCCGATTCTGCTTACGACATGGCACGAGAAGTGGAAAAGATTGATAGTGTTTCTGTGCAAAAACCATCTGTTGAAAGATTCTTATCTATCGAAGAATTTAGAAGCGAAGCGTTGAAGAAAGTTCTGGATGTGCTGCGAGAGGTACGTATAGTCGAAGAAAACAAATTGAACGAGCTATTCGTCAAACGAGAACCTACTTCGTTGATCAGTTATCAAACAGTTCCAGAACTTGCTAATAGTGTGAAACTTCAACTTGCCACCATGGTTGAAAACTTCCCCAACTTGGATAAGTTAGCAACTTCCCTACAAGAACCCCTCAATACTATCTCTGATGAAAGCAGTGACAGCACTGAAACCTTAAAGGCATTTCAATTGATTTTAAAGATTACTAATGAATGGCTAGATATTCCTGATCGGGAGGATTCAGGAGAATTCAATGTGATTGCAAATCAACAAAGAATTGTCTACAAGATTCAGTCTGGTGTGTTAGATCAGGTGCTGCAGCAAGATATAGCTCTTGCTGATGATATTGAAAATACGCAATTTCTTACACTCGTCAGCCGTCTCAACGAACAACTGCGAGAAAAAGGTCTTCGACCAACACCTGCGGAGCAGACTTGTATTAATGCTGGGTATGCATTGCTTTCTAAGGGAGCTACTCTTCGCAGTGACTATAAGTCCCTTGGTATTTCTGGGTTTAGGAAAGTACATACTTATTTATTCAACACTAATCCTGGAGAGGGTCATATTGCAGTAACTTGTAATGATTTGCAGCTCATGGAAGGTACTGCAGTGCATATTGAACACATAGATCGCGATAAAGAATTCGATAAAGAAAAAGTTGAGCCTTATCGATTGCCTGCAAAAATTAACGCTGCGAAAGTTCGCCTTCATGTAGGCTCTGATGCCCCTTGTACTGCTTACATTGGCAGACCAGTGTTTGAAAATGGGAATTTTGCTTTAGATGTTCTTAAGAGTGTTCACCTGACCTCAAATGCTTGCACTGCTAAGTTTATGAATGGTATCGCAGATTGCAAGATTGGCATGGAGCGGATGACGGCTACAGAAGCAATTAAATTCATGCGCTATGTAGTAGGTAACGTCATTCGAGACAGAAGCCGTCAGTACCTTGCAGCAGCATTTAACATTAATACGCCCATATTTGATGATCGTCCTAAAACTCTTGAACTCAATGGCGGAGCTCCCATTTTGTTGACTAATAAAATGGAAATTGCACGCCTTGCAATTGAGCTAACCAAGCAAGGTGGGTTTGATAGAGTTACTTGGGATGGTGCCTCAAATGAGGTACCCAGTGTACCTATACTGGGACAACTGTCACACGAACAGGTAGTTATGTTAGTACATGAAGCACATAAAAGAGGGCTTCAAACTTATATATCGGCTGGCTTGAAGCCTCATCATATGCGTGATGCTGTGTTTACAGGAGTAGATGGAGTGGGAATTGGTACCAGTCTTCATTACATCGATCCCGAAACCAAACTTATGGGTGCCCTCAAGCCGGAGGCGATTCGAGAAGCGCTCCGCATTCGTGATCAAGCCGAAGCTTCCATTGAAGGCAAAGCAGCTATTTTACTAGCGCGACTCGATCGCATGTTTTTTGAGGGTTCGCTTCCAGAAGAAGATGAACCACACCGCGCAAGCTTATACGAAGCAGTTTTAGCTCGTGATGAACAGCAAGCCGAAAAAGTTATGGATAAGCTGGCGCACATAATAGCTATATCTGCAAACTAATATAGCGGTTTTCGGTTGTAGGGGTCGCCTACTTACAAAAAAGCCACGATCTGTCTACCCGGAGGGTGTAGAATACAAAAGACATCTGGTGGAAATTACATATGCGTCAACCAGAACCCCTGTAGAGACGCGATATATCGCGTCTCTACATTCTTTTTCACCAGATGTCTAAAGGCTTGAAATTAGGATGGGCATCCCTGCCCATCCCACAAGAGGGGTATTTGATAAGCGTGAAAACCGCTATATTCCATAGGAGTGATTTTGATGACAGCATTTATGCACATATCCTACAGCGACTCCCTGTAAGACTATGCCCACTTAATTCATAGATGGATTGGTGCAACGCCGAAAATCTTTACCATACATTTTTGATGTCACAATTCAATTCGATAATCTCAAACAAAAAAATGCCTAAATTTCCCGCGAAGGTTTCTGGTTTCACTGGAGCAACCTTTGAACCATCCCCAAAGAGGGATTTTGTCATACCTTATGCACTCAACACTAACACCGATACTGACTTTGACATTATTAAGACGACGGAACTCAAGTCTTTCACAACCAAGTTTGGCACTGTAGACACTATTGCCGGAGTGACTTCTGTCAAGAATATCCTGACGGACAATACTAAGTTTGGTACAGGGGAGAATGAATCGCCTGAGGTCGATTCAATCCGAAACTACTGGGGCTTCAAGGATTCGGAGATTGATGACGGCGATAGCCTACTCGGTCTTGACGTGTCAACAGGTCTCGACAACGCGATCAGTGTAGATGCCTTTTTCGGGGTCACCCTTAACAATGACGGAGCTCCTGGACGCGACAATGACATTTTTATCACAGATCTATTCGGCGATGATTCGATTGTAGTGTTCCCACTCAATGAAAAAGGCGAACGGATTGGAAACTTCAAGCTGGAAATTAATTCCGGATCGGGCAACTCTCTATTTGACGATCAAGGCAACTTTGTCCCTGATATTAACGATATCGGCGACTGGGGTGATAGTGGTACAGACCTTACGGCTTTGATTGACTTTACTTCTGGGAATGTGTTTGATGATATTAACCTGGTCGGTGTTGCCTTTGATATTTCCGATTTTCGGGGTAGAGGAGAACTTACCGACATTGCTGGGATACGCATTCAGGGAACCGGTGTGAACAGCGGTCTTGGCAGTATCGACGTCGGGGTCATTGGCTACAATACCTTAGCCGTCTTTGAGCCTGATCCACTGTTAACCTTGCACGATCAGACTATAATGTGAGTTGGAAAACAGGTATCTTGTATCTTTTCAATAACCTTAAGTAGAGACCATGCCCTACTTAGGAAAAATTAAGGGTGTTGCTGATTTCATGTATGAAAATGATTTTGTGTGATTCCAAAACCCTTGTTCGGTGACGTTGCAGTGCAACGTCTCTACACGCAGATTCAGAACGAAAATCAGCAACACCGTGGAATTACTCCTGTCCCGCTAGAAGATTACCGAATTGAGTGAGACGGATTCATAGAGGGAAGAGGGGGAAGAGGGGGAAGAGGGGGAAGAGGGGGAAGAGGGGGAAGAGGGGGAAGAGGGGGAAAAGGGGAGAAATTTTTATAGGTAATCTTAGAACGAGAAGGGAGTAACTATGCAAAGCTAAAAACGCGATATAGCCTCTTTCAGAGGAGCTACGCTAACGCGTCTGGGAGATTCTTTTCTACCAGATGTCTATTACCCATTAGCGACCTTCAAAGATATGATAACTATTCAAACAGAACAGAATTGATATAATATCCCCAAATGCACGAAGTACTCGAACAAGCCGTTGAGTTTTTAACATCTACCATCACTACAGCACCGACACCAGAGGCTGTGGTACAAGCTCTATTAGAAGCAGAAAAGACATCTAAACGGGATAAAATCCGCTATAATTATGCTCAAATGCTAGGAACTTGGCAACTAGGCTTTATTACGGGTACAAAGCGGGTACGTCAACGTACAGGGGTAATGTTGGGAGCAGGAAGATTTTTACCACGGTGGCTAAAAATTCAGTTATCCTACTTAGCATCAGCATCTTCCCCCGAACAAGGAACTGTGCAAAACGCAGTGGAATTTGGACCATTGGAGATGGTTCTCACAGGTCCAGTGCAGTTCTATTCTAGGACGAATATCCTAGCATTTGACTTCACTCGCATCAAAGTGTCCTTGTCTGGGTTCAAGCTGTATGCAGGTTACATTCGTGATGGTAAAAATCGGGAAGTTCGTTTTTACGAACAAAGTATTAAAGAACAGGCATTCTTTACCTATTTCTTGGTAGAAAATAGTTGCATTGCTGCTAGGGGTAGAGGAGGTGGATTAGCTATATGGACAAAAGTTGAAGATAGTTAAAGATAGTTAAAGATAGTTAAAGATAGTTAGGGAGCCAATCTTTGAATGTTCCAAGAACCATCATCTGCACGAGAATATAAAAATCGGTCGTGAAGTCGATGGGGACGTCCTTGCCAAAATTCAAAACTTTTGGGGACTACACGATAACCTCCCCAAAAAGATGGTAGGGGAACTTCACCATGGATAAACTTTTCCCGCATCTTGGTAAACTCCATTTCCAAAAGCTGACGCGATGAAATCACTGTGCTTTGTTGAGAACACCAAGCACCTATTTGACTACCCCGAGGACGAGTTGCAAAGTATTTAAGGGATTCTCCAGTGGAGATTTTTGCCGCTGTTCCCATAATTTGTACTTGACGTTCTAATATCAACCAGGGAAATAAGAGGGAAACTTGGGGATTTTCTCCAATTTGGCGAGCTTTTTTACTTTCGTAGTTGGTAAAAAAGACAAATCCTTCCCTATCAAAGTATTTTAACAGCACTGTGCGCTGAGATGGTTCTCCATCAGCAGAGGCTGTAGCTAAAATCATAGCATTTGGCTCTAGTATATCTGCCCTGCAAGCTTGCTGAAACCAAATCTCAAACTGGTGAAATGGATCTGGCTGCAAATCTTTTCGTCTGAGACCTTTTTGTGTATATTCTCTACGCAAATCCCCAATATCCATTAAATTTTGCCTTCAAACTAAATTAGTCGCCATAAACTCCTAAGAAATACAGGAAACAGCGAAAAGTGCGGTCTTGGGGGTTTCCCCCATGAGCAACTTTTCAAGAGAGGGAACAGGAATTACTCCCTTCTCATTCTAAGATTACCGATAGAAATTTCTCCCCCTCTTCCCCCTCTTCCCCCTCTTCCCCCTCTTCCCCCTATGAATGGGTCTGACTCAATTCGGTAATTTTCTAGCCCGACAGGAGTAATGTGCTGGACTACTAAAAGGCTTTTAATACTCAAAAAATTTCCGTGTCAACTTATCTTGACAAATCGTAATATTTACGTTACATTTATTTACATAAGATAAAGATTAAAAAAGTTTGAAATTGAGCTTGTTTTCAGCCTGACATCGGTATTTCCCATAGACATTTGGATTCCTCTGAATTACCTCGGTGTGGTAGCCGGGGTTTTTTGTTGTTAGCTATCACACATCTTGCACCAGGGTCAGAAACCGGGTTTATTGGCAATATTTACCTGTCAAAACCCTAATTTTTCGTTGATAAACCCGGTTTCTCAATGGTTGTTGAGAATGGTGCAAGATATGAGCTATGAGAAAATATATGGTTACTATTTGTTTTTTGCGATATAGGTAAGTTAAATTATTTAGAATAATTACTAAATGACTAAATATTATTAAGAATAAATAATATTGTAAACAATTAGCATCTTTTGCTCAAGAGATTTTATGGGATTAATCTAATGAGTCATTTAATATAAGTTTTTTATCAAGCAAATTGATTGATGTATATTATCAATCTGTCTTGCAATTGATTTAGACAGCGAAGAAGTTTACATTTTTTTTACTTTTTTCATATCTTGCACCTAACCGTATAAACCAGGAAAAATTTAAAACTAGTACAATAAAGATACATTATTTTACCTGGCTTTTATCGCTCAATTAAGCTTTTCGTCTTAATACTGAGTGATTAAATCACATCAATTTTTCTTGGTGCAAGATGTGAGTTTTGGTGCTCAAAATTTTATGTTATATGTTATAATTTATCTTGATTATATAATTTTAAATTTTCTCAATTTCAAAAAACACAAAGTCAAATTTTCGTTGATTACAACTTTAGCAAAACCCCAAAAAATACATGTTTTACATACTTTTTACCAGCCCAAATTCAAGCTGATGATGGCTGATAGCAATTCTATGTGAAGCTGCACATAAATATACTCTTTCTTGATAACCTCTGGCTATCCAGGATAATTATGTGCATTTTCATATCAAAAATTGATAAAACAATTATTGCCCTTTATTAGCTAGAAAAGCATTATTGCTAAACTTTACTGTAGCAATAGTACGGGACTTATGCAATTAGTGTAAGTCTGATAAAAGCAAATTAAAATGAGTGATTTTCTCCTGACTCGCGCTGATTTATCGACAGCAAAAATGCTGTTGTAAATCGCTAACAAAGCTGTTAGCAAGGGGTGCATTTAGGGTAAAAGTAAAAACGAGTGGAGAATTTTAATAATGTTCCTTTACAAAAATATTGAAATTCAGAAAGATTCATGCCGAGTTACTTATAAGGGAAGAGAAGTTGATTTGTATCCTCAAGCATATCGGTTACTAGAGTTGTTGTTAGAAAATCCTGATAGAATGTGGAGTTATAGAGCAATCATGGAAAAGCTTTGGAGTCATGATTCTACTCCTACTCAAAGTACTGTCAGATCCCATATTAAAGATGTAAGAAAAGCTTTGAGAACACTTGGAGTTCCCGAAGAAATCATTGAAAACGTTCATGGAAGGGGGTATCGTTTAAAACTTGTTCATGAAGGGGTACAGCAAACAAAACAGGATTATGAAAAACAGGATAAAATTACTCACAAATTAGAAATCATGTCCTGTTAGACATAGTTTTGTGGGGATTGGTAAATGGTAAAGGGAGTCTGTCGGACGGGGTGAGCAACGACTTAGTTGCTGATTTTGTAGACAACAATATACAATTGTGCTAAATCAAGACAGTGCAATTGTCGAAATGAATTACAAGCCTCATGAATTTGCCAAAATAGTTGGTGTAACGGTCAAAACCCTTCAAAGATGGGACAATTCAGGTAAACTTCCTGCAAAAAGAACACCTTCAAACTACAGGTATTACACAGATGATGATTTGCGAATAGCGCTGGGAGAAAAACCGCGTCCTTCGGTCAGAAAAGTGGTTGTTTATTGTCGCGTATCGTCAAGTAATCAACGACCAGAACTTAAAAATCAAATAAAAGCGATGGAAGAATTTGCAAACAATTGTGGATATTGCGTAACTGAGACTATTTCTGAAATTGGCGGAAGTCTTAACTTCAAAAGAAAGGAATTCATGGAGATGATTCTCTCAATGTTAAAAGGTGAAATAGAAGTTATTGTTGTAGCCCATAAAGACAGACTGTGTAGATTTGCGTTTGATTTTATAGAACAGCTTGCTATTTATTCTGATTGCAAGATTGTTGTTGCGAACCAAAGTAGCTTATCACCTGAGAGCGAATTAAAATCTGATTTGATAACGATTATTCATTATTTTTCTTGTCGATTGTATGGTTTGAAGCGTTACACCAACAGATGGAAAAAAGAAATTGAAAAAGCCATTGATAAACCTATAGATAATCAATTAGAATGTGACCAGAAATAAATTAAATGTTGAGAAGTCGAAAAAATGTCTGATGTTATCCTGCTTGGAGCTAAAACGCTCATTAAATATTACTGATGGTCAGAAAGTTTTAATGTCTAAGCACGCTGGCATTAAGAGATTTACTTACAATTGGGGGTTAGCTTGGTTGTAAATTTAATTATAGAACTCTACGCACCTTTTTCAACAAGCATAAGGCTGAAAAGCTTTGTCTAAAGGTGTTTTAGCAATGTGATTTGTGTAGTTATGGATGATTTTAACAGCAATTCCCAAAATTACCTCCAAAACCTGTTGTTTGGTGTAACCTGCTGCATTGACACTCTCCGCCCTAAAGGGTCGCAGATTCTTGGTTCATCGACTCGCCATTAGACAGCAGGTTTTCACCAACTGCCCAAGAGGGCAAATTTCCCCAAGCGTAAGTTCCCGTATGCCCTACGGTACTGATTCCGATTCTCAAAATGTTGATGCTGGCATTCACATCCCTGTCTTCTACATATCCGCAATGGGGGCAAACATGAGTCCTACAAGACAGAGATTTTTTCACTTTTTGACCACAGTTAGAGCAATTCTGGCTCGTATTATAGGGAGGAACAGCAACAGTCACTTTTCCATATTTGTGACCAAAATATTCCAACCAACTGCGGAAAATGTACCAACCAGCATCACTAATGGATTTAGCTAGATGTGGATTTCTAACCAGCCCTTTAACATTTAAATCTTCATAGGCCACCAAATCGTTAGATTGGATGACGGAGTATGCCAATCTCTTGCAATACTCTTTTCGCTGCCTACTTACTTTTAAATGCTTGCGAGCATATCTATTTCTAGCCTTGTGGTAATTGTTAGATTGTCTTTGTTTGGCTTTGTTTTTGGCTATGCTGAACTTCTTGGATTTTTTGCGGTTGGCTCGGTTTAACTGCTTTTGGGATTTGCGGTAGAACTGGGGTGAAGGCTCTACATTACCCTTACTATCAGCAATAAAATATTTCAGCCCTAAATCAATACCAATTATTTGATTACTTGGCTGAGTTTCCACCTTGACATCAACATTAATTGCAAATTGAGCATAATACCCGTCAGCGCGACGCACCAGACGGACACGCTTAATCTGTTTAATGTCATAGTAATTCAGGTCATAGGTGCCCTTGAGTTTTAGAGTACCAATGCCTTTGTTGTCTGAGAATGTTATGGTCCTTCGAGTTTCTGATAGCTTCCATCCAGAGGATTTGTATTCAACTGAACGGCAATTTTTCTTAAACTTAGGAAACCCCTTTTTACCCTTAACCTTCTTCTTGCAGTTATGGTAAAACCGAGATATTGCACTCCAACAACGTTCAGCAGCAGATTGTCGAGCCATTGAGTTTAGTTCACTGGCAAAGGGAAAATCAGCAGCCAATACAGCGCAATATTTATTGAGGTCATATTTACCAATTTCGGAGTTATCCATCCAGTAGCGCAAGCATTTGTTTTGGATGAATTGGGAAGTACGAATAGCCTGATCAATTGCAAAGTATTGCTTATGTTGACCCTTAACTTTGAACTCATAAACTATCATGGCATCGACCTTAATTTTCCACTTAATTATGCTAATACAATAAGTATAAGCAAGTCAAGTACAAAAAGAAATGTATGGCGTGGCTGTCCCTAAAGGGACTAACCCCTCGCCTACATCCATCGTCTAAAGCACAGATGTGTTCTTCCGCCATGCTCCACAACACATCTTCGATGGTTTTGGCTCGCTCAATTATTTATAAACTCTTCGATTTCTCCTTCATCTACCCAACATCGCGCTGTTCAATGGTTGCATTGGTTTGAGGGCACTGTTGCTGATAGAGGCAATACCCCCAAAGAACGCTTGCTGGCAACTTTTGACGTTCTTCAGGAGTGGTATGCCGATCCTAATTTTCGAGGTTGCCCTTTTATCAATGCAGTTTTAGAAATTGCTGATGCTTCTCATCCAGCTCACCAAGTTTCGATGCAGGTGAGAGAAGCCATTCGCGCGTATATTATGCAGTTGGCATTGGCAGCAGGTGTGAGGGATCCCTTATCTTTTTCACAGCAATATTTGTTACTGATTGGAGGAGCCAGTTTAATGGCAACCATTGAAGGGAATCCCACTGGAGCACAATTTGCCCGTAATACATTATCTGTATTAATTGATGCTAATCAGGGGTAGTTAGTGACCGCTCAAATCGGGTTATTGTTGAACCCAAACCGATACAGAACCACCATTGCACCGGAACTCACCCCAACCCCGTTCATTGGTATAAACTGGTTCTGTAATATGTTCAGTTAGGTCGTAGAACTTGGCGTTAGGTTTACCTACTTCCATCCATTTACTACCACCTACCCCATCACTCATAATTACTGCCATAGCTTGAGGATGTTGCTCATCCCCTAACCTTGTCCAGCCAATAATATTCCAGTTGTCGAAGTAGTCATACTGGGGACCATAAGCGAAGTTTTGCCGAGCATAGAGGAGCTTATCAATTATCCAGCGATGGGAAGGCAGCACAATATTGTAACGATTTCCGTCTCGCCCATTATCTTCATATTCTGCACCGTAATAATCGGCATAAAATACGCAGGGATAACCCTCTGCTCTCAACATGATAATTGCATATGCCAATGGCTTAAACCATGGCTCAACGGGTGATTCTAGAGCCTGTAAGGGTTGGGAATCATGATTTTCGACAAAAGTGACAGCATGGGTTGGTAGTTGCTGCATCATCGTTCCATCGAGAATACACCGCATATCATAGTTCCCAGCAGATTTACTGGCGTAATGGAAATTATAATGCAGGGGTACATCAAATACTGACATTTTGCCACTCACAGCATCAACATACCATTGCAGTGTATTGACATCATTACGCCAATATTCCCCAGCTACAAACAAGTCTTGACCAACGTGTTTTTCTAACTCATCTAGCCATTGAGGGAAGAACCAAGAAGGAATATGCTTAATGGCATCTAAACGGAAACCATTGACACCTGTGGTATCTAGATACCATTTACCCCAACGAGTAACTTCATCCCGCACTTCTTGAGCTTGGAAATCGAGGTCACATCCCATCAGGTAAGAAAAGTTACCTTTCTCTAGAGCCACATAGTCATCGAATACTTTGTTTTCTAGTAAATATACTGTGTCTGACTCTGTTCCAAAAGCATCATAATCTACAGCATCAAAATGCCACCAATGCCATTCAAAGTTAGAATATTTACCCTGACGACCGGGGAATGTATAGTGTGTATAGGCTTTAATATCCCGTGCCCATCCCTTGGGATTAATGCGATCGCTTTGAGAAAAAGGTGTTGCTTTTACTACTTCCGTATTTCCAGCCCCCATTCTGTGATTGAGGACGGTATCTGCATATACGTTAATTCCGCAACCTTGCAAGGCTTCAATGGCATCTAAGTACTGCTGGCGGTTTCCGTATTTGGTGCGGATTGTTCCCTGTTGATCAAATTCTCCCAAATCGTACATATCATAAACCGCATATCCCACATCATAGGTTCCCCCCATTCCCTTATAGGCTGGTGGAAGCCACATGGCGGTAAAGCCTGCACTAGCTAGCTCCTGGGCTTTATTTTTAACTTGATTCCACAGGATTAAATCAGGATCTATATACCAGTGGAAGTATTGCATCATTGTGCCGTTAATTTGAGACATCCCTGAAATTTGTCCTCAATGTTATTACCCAGGCTAGTTATATATTTCAATTTGAAAATCGGCAATTTTTTTACGGAGAAAGGGAAAGCTGTATAAAAAGTACGGGTTAGGCTAAATATAGGTAGGGCTTGCTGTTCGCGTAGCGCAGCGTTAGCTGTAAAAGCCTTTTGGTAAGGGTAGGGAACAGGGAACTCTTAACAGTTTTATGGACATCCCTCTCTTTAATAAGGATACCAATGGCGAATCAGGGGTATCACCCTCTTTGGAGTGGGGGAGCGGGAGAGTGGGGAGTGGGGGTAGAAAAAACAAGTCCAAATTATGCCAATAATCCCTAGTTTTTAACCTAGTAAGGGGTCATACCCACTATTCGCCAGCAGCATCCTTAATAAGGAGAGGGAAAGATTTTGGC
>JASJCY010000023.1 GCA_030065825.1 Nostocaceae cyanobacterium
CCCTGGGGTTAAAGAGAAGGAGGTGAGGGGGGGATTTGGTAATTTGGTTATTTCCCAAACTGCTGCTTACGGTTGTAGGTTATTGTTTAAGGAATTGAAGGGGGTCGTAGTCTAATTGTTAACTCCCCCGCAATGGGGGGGTATTTTGATGACTACTGTCCAGCTAAAGTGAAAATCAATCAATTTAATCTAGTACAGCGTCAAAATTCATTTGAGGGATATTTCTCCCACTCTTCGAGAAGCCGCTCTCCGAGCGTCTATGTCCTCCTTGTCCTCCCCCTCTCCCTTGTCTTATCCCAATCTGTCAATTCAAAGTTGACAGACTACTAGTAGTAGGGACGGGGTTACCCTGTCTCTATAGGTAATAAAAAAACCTCGGTGAAAGCAACCGAGG
This sequence comes from Nostocaceae cyanobacterium, assembly GCA_030065825.1. GTDB lineage: Bacteria > Cyanobacteriota > Cyanobacteriia > Cyanobacteriales > Nostocaceae > JASJCY01. The sequence goes on from JASJCY010000023.1 coordinate 395, forward strand.
AGGATGGGAGAAAATCAAATGACGATAAGTGATACCTGAATTGAGAAACTCTAGCTAACGGTAAAAGCAACCAAAACTATTACACTGACGAAGACAGCAGCAACCACACCAAAGAATTTGTAGCGATTTTGTTCTTCTGGTGAGGGATCTTTTGCATAGTATACCTGAGGTTCACGTGCAAAGTTATTCATAATGCCTCTTTCGTCAGTGGTGGTATACATGAGTTCCTTTCCTTGTTTTGTTAAGTTATGTAAATAAAATTAACAGAAATATTACGATGTGTCAACAAGGCTTGACGAAATAATTGGTAATTGCTATTCGCGTTTGGTGTTCCCGCGCTGATTGAAAATTTAGGGTCTACCCTACACCGTAGACAGGTCGTGGCTTCTGTAAGTAGGCTATACCAACAATCAGTGGTGGGTACCCTGCGCTTAAGCTACACCAACAGAGTAAGCAGTGATAGGAAAAAGCGAATTGTTTTGCTATTGGTAAAGCTATTCAAAAGGAATTATTACGTTTTCGGGGAGGTTCAACATTAGAAGCTGGGGGTTTGGGATGGGAATAATTTTTATATTTATTGTTATTTAGCCTAATAACCCAGCTTGAAATAAATTTTAAGCTGGGAATGTGAGTTAAACGACATTGGTGCAAGTTGTTAGTTAAAACGCACTCTCATTCCTTTTTCAGTCTGATTTATCAGACTTAGTTTATTAGCCTTGGAATTAATTCCAAGGTAAGATTTTGGACTCATTTGATAGAAGTGCAAGTTATCAGTATTTCTCAAATCAATTACCTAAACTCTGACCTATACTTTGAGGGTCATATAGGATTACTATATTAGTATTTAGATTAATTTATGCAAAGCAGCTACAACAATTTTACCAAGATTATCGGATAAATTTAGCAACGGCTTTTGCAGTCAGTGTTGTTGAACTTTAATAGTAGAAATAACACCATATTTAAGTACATAAATAATAAGAAAAAAACACCTCTGATATTTGTGGATAGGGACAAATATTATCTTATTATTAAGTACGCTTATCCTAAATTCAGGGCGAACGCCATTCGCCCCTACAAGTGCGGTATTATATTTAGGATAATCTATTTTTTCCTATTCCCTAACGCGGTAAGTTATACCAATTCATGAAAATATTGATACATATGTAATGTAGGGGCGCAATGCTTGCGCCCAAAGGTGTAATTTGTATCATTTAATGAAGTTAATTAACCTGTCTAAACCGTCACTCCTTCCAATTCCTCATCGGTTAAATCATACAAATTCCGCAACTGCTGCAACTTCTCCTCACTAGCTTGCCAAAAACCCCTCCCATGTGCCTCCAACATCCTCCCCACAATGTTCCGAAACGCTTCCGGATTGGCTTGACGCAATTTTTCCGCCATCTGTGCATCTAAAGCGTAAGTATCAGCAGCTTGGTCATATACCCAATCATCAGTAAAATCAGCAGTACCACCCCAACCAATCAAAGCTGTCATCCGTTGAGATATTTCATAAGCACCACCAGAACCTTGATTAGCCATAGCATTTGCCCATTTTGGGTTTAACAACTTGGTGCGGTACTCCATCCGCAGTAAATCATCCAAATTCCGGGGAGTAGTATCCTTGGAGAAACTTTCCACAAAACTGGTAGTTACCTTCCTTCCCCCTTGTTTCTCTGCTGCTTTCTTCAAACCTCCCGTATTGGCATAATATTCCTGAATATCAGTCAAACCATATTCCACCGAATCAATTTCTTGGACAATGCGATCGCTAGTTTGCAATAATTGCTTCAATACTTGCGGTCTAGCTTGACCCTTATCTTGCTTCCCATAACTAAACACATTGCGACTTTCCCAAGTATTTGCCAACTCATCACTAGATTCCCAATTCCCATCCACCACCTGGTCATTTACCAAGGAACCGAAATCCCCCGCAGGGTTAGAAAACAACCTCGCGGAAACATTCTCTACCCCTTGGCTTTTTAACGTCAAAGCATGTTTCCTGATAAAATTCTCCTCCTCCGACTCATCTGCATCCGCAGCCCGTTGAAACAAATCATCCAATAATTCGATAATATTTACAAAGGTATCCCGGAAAATCCCCGACAAATTCCCCAACACATCAATCCGGGGATGTCCCACCTCCGTTAAAGGTTTTAACTCATAACGGACAATTCTCCCCGTCCCTTCCTTGACAGGTTCCGCACCCACCAACTCCAAAAGAATCCCCAGAGACTCACCCTTAGTCTTAATAGCATCCAAACCCCATAACAATACTGCTACAGTTTCCGGATACTTCCCATGTTCTTGTAAATGCTGCTGAATAATCTTCTTAGCAATCTCCCGTCCCCTTTCATAAGCACCCGCAGAAGGCATTCTATAGGGATCTAAAGCATGAATATTCCTTCCGGTAGGTAGAACCCCCGCACCATCCCGCAACAAATCACCACCCGGTGCAGGTGTAATATACTCCCCATTCAAACCCCGCAACAGATTCGTCAACTCCTCCGTACTCCGCATCAACAAATCCCTAATTACTCCCTCCTCCTTCTCCCTTTCCTCCTTTCTCTCTTCCTCCTCTTCCTCCTCTTCTCTGCGTCCACTCTTCGAGAAGCCAACCTTCGGGTGTCTACTGCGTCTGTGCGGTTCAATTTCTTCTTCCTCCTCCCCAAAATAAGCCTGTAAATATGAATTCATCTCCTCCTCATTAGGTGCTTCCCCCAAAACATGCAACCCCGAAGAAAACAGACGATTCTCCAACACCTGCAAATACTCATACAACCCCACCAAATAATCATCAAAAGCGTGTTGACTAAACAACCGCACATTCTCCGGACTAAAAGCAATTCCTAACTTCCTCGCTTCCGCAAACGGACAATCAGCATCCAACCCTGTATCCACAATTTTCTTACAAATTCCCTCCTTCAAAACATAATTCTTCTCCTTATCCTCCCGATACTCCGCAATCAAATCCCGCAGTGCAACCAACTCCTTATACAACCCCGCACGTCCATAGGGAGGTACATTGTGAGAAATCAACACCCCATAACCGCGACGCTTTGCCAAAATCGACTCCGAAGGATTATTCGCTGCATATATGTACAAATTTGGCAAATCACCCAACAAAATATCCGACCAAGAATAACCAGTATTACCCAAAGGAGAACCCGGTAACCATTCCACCGTCCCATGCATCCCGAAATGCACCACAGCATCCGCTTCAAATTCATTCTGCAACCACTTATAAAAAGCAGCATACTGGGGATGGGGAGTCATATCCCTCTCAAACATCAACCGCATCGGGTCACCTTGTATACCCAAGGGAGGTTGTACCCCAATCCAAACATTTCCCAACTCCACACCACCAATTTGAAACTCATCCCCAAAAGTCTTAATCCCACTACCCGTGAGGGATTTCCATTGCTTCTCAATTCGGGAAGTACCTAAATATCCCAACCACTTCTCTAACTGACGCACATTTACAGTATTAGTCAGAGATTTTGTAGGATATTCATCCGTTAAATCATCAATTGCAACTTCATCTGCTTCCTTCACCAAACGAATTAACTCTTCCCCATCTTTCGGTAACTCCCCAACGGTATAACCCTGTTGTTTTAACTCCTGCAAAAACTTGATTAAACTACGAGGAACATTTAACAACGCTGCTGTTCCCACCGCACCATAACCAGGAGGAAAACCATACAAAATTATCGCAATTTTCCTTTCACAAGCAGGTTTTTTTCCTAGATTAATCCAATTTTTAACTCTACCAATTAATCTTTGTACCCTTTCTGGAACTAAGTAAATATCCTCTCCCACCAAACCACCAAGGGGAACCGTATCAATTGCCCCATCCAATTCCGGTAAAGCGTATAAAACCACACTTTGCAAACCTCCAATACCCTGGCGCGTCCAAGAATAAATATCTTGAATTAACAGCGGTGCAGCGACGATATAAGGCACATTCTTGGCGCTGAGGATGCGTTTGGCTACTGATACCTGTCTTCCCGCTTCCATCGACCCTGCTGGACCTCCTACCAGGGGGAAACCAATGGTGGAGACAATAGCATCCACCTGTACCGCATCTGGGGATAAAGAAGCAATTTCCACATTACCACTTTGCCGTTGCTGGGTTTCATACTCAGTAGTCATCCAATCCCGCACAGCAACATGTCCCTCCACACCGTTGATAAATATAGGTAAGGGAATTAAACCTGCTTTCTCAAAATAGCGAATCAGTTGAGATATGTATGGCTGTTTGGTAATTACGTGTTTGCGGTAAAGGAGAATACCCACAACTGACCTCACCCCGCCTACGGCACCCCTCTCCTTAGCAAGGAGAGGGGCTGGGGTGAGGTTATTGATATACGATTCCAGATATGCTTTCGGGGATTCAAAATAACCTTGATAATCCGGATGCAGTAATCCCATATTCGGGGTTTCTACGGGTGGGGGGATGTCGCCAACTTTCAACCCCAAGTATTTTTCTCCTAATATCCAAAATAGGGAAGCGACATTATCAGAACCCCCAGCATTCCAATAGCCATAAATAATTAACCAATTACGTAAATCCTGAACCTTACCAATGGGTATAAATTTTAATAACTTTGGTCCAACCTTTAAAAAGCTAATATAGCCAGCAAGCTTATCTTCTTCCCTGCCATTACTGAATTTATCGAGTATAAATTTCACAGGTTTGGGCATACCCTTGGGTTTATCACCTATACTAAAAGCACCCAACTTGGTACAAGCCATTAATTCCAAAGCAGACTCAAACACCAGACAGATAGGAATTTGAGAAATGCGATCGCGCAACCACAATACCTGGTCATAATCAAACAATAAGCTACCAAAAAACACATCCGCACCATCTAGTGCTGTTTCCACCGACCTGCGCTTACTGGTAATATCGCGATCGCTAAACACTCGTACATCCAAATCTTGACAGCGAGAAGTCGCAGCAAAAGCAGCTTGACGGTACAAGTCAGCATTGAAAGATTCAAAACCAGCAATCAAAACGATGCGTTTCATGTTCTGAAGTTAAATAAGTTAAAAAATATTTCTTTACTTCAATCTTACTTAAAGTAGGAAATAAAGGAGGAGAAACAAGGTAGAGGGGGAACAAGGGGGAGAGTCATGTCTTGCAACTGGGTGAAAAACCGGGTTTATTGAGAATGACTAATAGCGAAAATCTAAATTTTGCGTTGATAAACCCAGTTTTTTTAGTCTTGTCGAGAATGGTGCAACATGGGAAACAAAGACAGGAGAAACAAGGTAGAGGAGGGAGAAAAGTTTCACCACCAAGGATGAAAGTAGAATTTTTCCTATTCCCCATTCCCTATTCCCCATTCCCTATTAGACCTCTGGGAAAAAGAATGTTCCAGACACGTAGCAAGATCCCGCAGGGTAATTTCGCGTCTGGAATAAGGGTTCCGGGTAACGCATAATTAATTTCCACACCTATGTCTATTCCCCATTCCCTATTCCCCATTCCCCATTCCCCATTCCCTATTCCCTATTCCCTATTCCCTGTTAAGAGTTCCCAACTTTCAAGTCACAGGAGGGGGAATATTGTTCCCCTCACCACTCGTTCAATAGGAATGTTATATTTTCCACCAGTGTCTTTTGGTATAAGTTTCTTGCTGTTATTATCCATACACTGGATATTTTGGTAAAAACTGGATAGGAAGATGAAATTTCAATCTTCTAACCAAAATAGCAATATACCTAAGAAGTGATGCAATAAAAATGTTCGTCAAACAGCAGCTAGATTAGTTGAGGCAAGAGGTAAAGAAAATGAAAATTGGAATTGATATCGGACATAATACTCCCCCAGATACTGGTGCTACAGGGATTAGATTTGAGGATGAATTAACTTTAGATGTGGGAACTAGAGTTATAGAAAAACTCAAAGCATTGGGTTATCAAGTGATAGACTGCAAACCCAACCGTGCGAGGTCAATTACCGACTCCCTTGCTAGTCGATGTAATATTGCTAATGCTAACAGAGTCGAGGTTTTTGTATCCATTCATTTTAATGCTTTTAATAAACTAGCAAATGGCACTGAAATTTTTGCCATGAGTAATGCTGGGAGAAAAATTGCCCAGCCAGTATTAGATGAAATTGTCAAATTAGGATTTTTTAATCGCGGGGTTAAAAATGGTTCTCACCTTTACGTCCTCAAAAATACAAATATGTCAGCTATTCTCATAGAATGTTGCTTTTGTGATTCTCGTAAAGACATGAATCGTTTTGAGGCAGAAGCAATGGCAAATGCCATTGTTAAAGGCTTAACTGGTAAATTACCAGAATCAGAACAAGAAGTGGATCGTATACCCGATGAAGAAGACAATCCTAATACTAGCGTCCTCCGATTACAACAAGCTTTGAATAGGTTAAGAATTATCGGTCTAAATGGTCAACGCTTGGATGAAGATGGCTTTATTGGTCCCCAAACAAAATTTGCCATAGAAAACTTTCAGAGGATTGTTGCTGTTCAACCAACTGGAATTGCTGGAGATACAACTTGGGGGGCAATTAATCAAATTTTAGCAAAAAGAATTCTTAGAAGAAATCATGCTGGTGGTGTAGCTGTGAGATACCTACAACATCGTTTAGGTGCTGAAAATGACGGTATTTATGGTCCACAAACTGAAGGCTTGGTGAGGAGATTTCAACAACAAAATGGTTTAATTGCTGATGGAATTGTGGGATTAATGACCTGGGGGAAATTACTTGGTTAGTTATTAATTAATAGCTATGATATTCGATTTATTTTTTCGGGATTTTGACAATTAATCACAGTTTTATGGAGGAGATATAATCATGGCATTTGATATCAGCGTGCTGCAACTCCCATTACTCACAGTAGGTTCTAATAATTCTACTGTGTTAGCTTGGCAAAAATTTTTAAAATCACAGGATTTACCTGTTGGATTTGTTGATGGTGATTTCGGTCGGCAAACAGCTTTAGCTACTCGCATGTATCAACAAAAAAATAATTTGCTTGCCGATGGTGTCGTTGGTAATATGACCTATAATGTGGCAGCAACCCAAGGTTTTATTTCTCTAATTAGTAATCTCGATGGCAATAAATTAATGATGTATCTTGGCTTTGGAGAAACAGAAGTCAAAGATTTACAAAGAAGTTTAAATCAGGTAGCACAATTACCTCCTCCTTTGGTAGTAGATGGTGATTTTGGACCTAGAAGTCTTAAGGGTTTAGCTGAAGCATACAAGAAAAGAGATGTACGCTTACGTGAAGAATTAGAAGAAGCACTTAGTAGTGCAACCAAAGACAAATTAGGGTCAGATTTTACCCAAGCACTAGATATTTTTAACGACTATGGCAAAACCCTGAGATTTCGTCTCAGCGGTTCCCATTGGTATGAAAGTTTTCCCACCAGCAAGTTAATTTCTGATTTAAGAACACCATTTCGACAAAAAGTAGAAGCTTTCCAAAAAGCATTAATTGATGCTGGTTGTCAAGTGATTGTCACTGCTACCCATCGTCCCAGACAACGTGCATACCTGATGCACTACGCTGCTAGAATTTATAGAAGGGATATTTCTCCTTGGTATGTACCGCGTATGGGTGGTGTTGATATAGATTGGGTACATTACACTAACGCTGGCTCCCTACAAGCTGCTAAAGATATGCTAGATGCTTATGGTATTGGTGGTAACCCTGTTTCTTTAAACTCCCGTCATATCCAAAGGTTAGCCATTGATTGGAATGTCACTTGGAATGGTACAATTAGAATTAGGGATGGTTATGGAAGAACCGTGAGTATTGGTAGTCCCAATAATGCTTCTTTAAATTGGCGAATGTGGCGTATTGGTTCTTCCTACGGAGTGTATAAATTACAAGGAGATCCCCCTCATTGGTCAGTAGATGGCTATTAAATTGGTAATTGGTAATTGGTAATTGGTAATTGGTAATTAGTAATTGGTAATTGGTAATTGGTAATTGGTAATTGGTAATTGGTAATTGGTAATTGGTAATTGGTAATTGGTAATCGCTAATGGGGGATGAACAAAAAAATCTGTGGGAGAACCAAATTACTTATTACCCATTACTTATTACTTATTACCCATTACTTATTACTTATGATTGCGTAATGGCTAATGGGAGATGAACAAAAAAATCTGTGGGAGAACCAAATTACTTATAGCGGTTTTCAGTTGAGTCCAATACACTCGAAACCTCACCCCGTCCTCCGGACACCCCTCTCCTTAGTAAGGAGAGGGGAAAGGGGTGAGGTTTATCTGTATTCTATCCAAGTGAAAACTGCTATATTACCCATTACTTATTACTTATTACCCATTACTTATTACTTATTATTGCATAATGGCTAATGGGAGATGAACAAAAAAATCTGTGGGAGAACCAAATTACTTATTACCCATTACTTATTACTTATTACTTATTACTTATTACTTATTACTTATTACTTATTACTTATTACTGATTACTTATTACTTATTACTTATTACTTATTACTTGTTATTGCGTAATGGCTAATGGGAGATGAACAAAAAAATCTGTGGGAGAACCAAATTACTTATTACTTATTACCCATTACTTATTACTTATTACTTATTATTGCGTAATGGCTAATGGGGGGATGAACAAAAAAATCTGTGGGAGAACCAAATTACTTATTACTGATTACCCATTACTTATTACTTATTACTTATTACTTATTACTTATTACTTATTACTTATTACTGATTACTGATTACTGATTACTGATTACCCATTACTTATTACTTATTACTTATTACTTATTACTTATTATCTGTCTTGTAATGGTAAACTATACCAACCATACCAGTGACGAACCGCTAACCAAGTTGCTGAGAGCAAACCTGCTAAACTAAGGGTAAGTCCACTATAAGGTACTAATAACCCAAAAACGGGTAATACTGCTGCCGCAATTGTAGAGATTACCGCAGCTAGGGAACCACGAAAACTTGACCCCAAACCCCACGTCAATATCAGTAATATTATAGAAATCATCGTCCAAGCTAGCTGAGGATTCATCAAGCGGCTAAAATAAGTCAAACTCAACAGACAAGCAAAGAAAATCCCCCCTGCGATCGCTACATTTTGCAACTTCATGGGTACTGACAAGTAGAGTAACAATATCCACCACAAAAATAATCCTGGTGCTAACAATAACAACCGAGGAAGAATACCAGTATGGCGAATCGGGTCAGTGCTAGTAAAGACTCCAAAAGGATTTTTCACTGACACATTGTCGTTAAATATCCAAGTAAATTGCGTACTTTTACCATCTACTTGAATATCATTGGGGACAATCCCACTGGCAAAATTTGCTCCCGCAAAGGTAGCGATCGCTGTTAGACGAAAATTAGAAAGTAACTTTCCTGTAGCATTATAAACCCAACGCGGTCCCCCTTGTGCCTGATATGTAACCTTAAATATGGTTTCTTCACCTGGTGCGAGACGAAAAGGAAAGCCATAGTCACCAGGGTTAGTTTGTTGTAACCTCCTCCCGTCACGTTCTACCTTATAACTTGCAAGCAGGGAATAACCATAAGGTGGTGGTGCTTCAAAGAAAAAATTATTAATATCTGTCAAGTTATTGACTAATTTGTACTCAGCACTATATTCTGATTTATATACTGTGCTACGACCCTCAACACTTGGAGTTTGGTTGAGTTGTACCTGAATTTGCGATCCTGCTAAATTGAGGTAACGGCTAACTTCCCTGGTGTCATTTACCTTAACTATTTTATCCTTAACGCGGGTAGTATAGCTATAGGGAACTTGCACCACGTAACGAATTTGGGGAGCAGTTTGTTCTATCCTTTCACCAGCAACACTCTCTGCTACTTTCGCTATTTTTGCCTGTTCCCAGTGATGATAGCGATTGCTTAAAGTAGAACATAAAAAAAATCCCCCCACCAGCAACACTAATATTAAGATTAAATGGGGTAATCCCCGCAAAAATTGGGAGTAATTTCCTGTCCATTCACTCATAAACAGGGTTTGTTCTGGTTGATGACGACGCAGAGAAAAACTCACCAACGCAATGGCAAATCCCAAAGCTAATACCAGTAATACCAATAACAGCGAAGATTGAATTACACTGTTACCAAATTGGACTAGTTCTCTAGGATGGGTTAAATCCGGTAATCCTGGAACACCTTGAGCTGATTCAAACATAAGCAAATTGTAACATTATTTGCTTTGTTTAGACTCTTCCCATTTTAGTAAAGTTTCTTTCGGGAGATGGGGTAATGGGGAGACAAGGAAGATTAATAACTACTAACTCCCAAAAGAATTCAAAATACCCTACGGGAAGCGCAAAGCGCTACAAAATTCAAAATTCAAAATTGGTAACTCCAAACTCCAAACTCCCAAAACAATTCAAAATTGGTAATTCCAAACTCCAAACTCCCAAAAAAATTCAAAATACCCTACGGGAAGCGCAAAGCGCTACAAAATTCAAAATTCAAAATTGGTATATAGGACTCCTATTTGATTTTTGAAAAAATCTCAGTACATTTTCTGTTAAGAGTTCCCTATCTTCACGAAGAATTTTACGAATCAAACCGGATTCCTATAGCGTTTACCAGTCTAGTGAAGTACGGTTTTAAATCTACTTGCTGTTCGGATAAAAATTAGGAAAAATTAGGTGTACCTCAGTTGCTTGGGAAACGCTATAACTCCAAACTCCAAACTCCAAACTCCCAAAACAATTAAAAATTGGTAATTCCAAACTCCAAAACAATTTAAAATACCCTACGGAAAGCGCAAAGCGCTACAAAATTCAAAATTCGTAATTCCAAACTCCAAACTCCTAACTCCTAACTCCTCACTCCTAATTCCTAACTTCCAAAACAATTAAAAATTAGTAATTCCAAACTTTTAACTCCTAACTTTTAAATCCTGTACAGACGCGACATGTCGCGTCTGGAACAACTCCTAACTTTTAACTTTTGATTTAATTACAAACTGGAATTAGACAAAGGTTGATAATTATAGTCAGAATTTACATCTTTTTGAATATATTGTTTGATAGTATCAATGTCGATAAAACAGTCAGCAACATTAATCAGACTATCGCTTGTCATCGCACGCAAGCTAACTACTTCAACTCGAACACCTTTGTAGGAAACAGTATTCACAGCGTATGCTAAATCGCCATCGCCACTCACCAATATTGCGGTATCATAGTAAGGTGCTAAATTGAGCATGTCCACTGCAATTTCTACATCCAAATTGGCTTTTTTAGAACCATCTGGAAACTGGACTACATCTTTAGTAACTAAGCGATAGCCATTGCGACGCATCCAAAGTAAAAAACCCTGTTGTTTATCATTAGCGCGATCAACTCCTGTGTAGAAGAAAGCACGCAATAACCTAGAATCCCGAGTCAAAACACAAAGCAATTTGGCATAGTCGATTTCAATACCTAATTGTAGGGCAGCATAAAATAGATTGGAACCATCAATAAAAATTGCTACCTTACCCCGATTAGAACGGTCTTCAATAGAATAATCGCTGTAAACTTCTCTAACGTTATTATATTCACCAACTTCTCTTCTAATCGGTGGCTTTAGTGACAAACCATTCCGGTTATTTTTAATTGGAGATGGATTTATCTCTTTGTTGATATCGTTATTCATCATATACCTCTTTTATGAAAAATTTATTGTCATCACTCAAAACTTCATCAAAACTAAAAGCTTTATGTGACATAATTGCCTAGTATTATAGTTAATCATTCGTTCTTGATTAACACATTGACTAATCCATTGCGATAATTACTATTCTAATTTTTATCAAAGCTTTGACATGTGATTCCTAAATTTATGTATTTCTTTTCAGGGAAGATGCGACCTTTGACAAGCGAACTACATGCTTCAAATACATCTGAAGGCAAAACAGAAGATTGTGAAGATTGAGCAAAGATACTATCCTAACCCTAACTTAATAAAAACAGTTTTTTAGCTGTTTGTTATTGAAAATTTAAATTTATCATTTTTTGTTAATGATACTACTTGAAATGCAATCTAAATTACATGAATTCATTTTATTATTACACTTCTTTACATTAATAGAAAAATCTTAATAATTCTTGAAGAAGTGGGGATAGCCTAGGTTCGGCAATCCAAGGGAGAGTAGGGATTGTTAATTCTTATAGTCTAATTCAGCGAACATAGATCAGAACTGCATGTTTATTCTGTGTGGTTAGTGTTTTAAATCCCGATTGCCTTCGTGGTCATGTCTTGATTGTTTTTTCTTCACAAGTTCCTCAAACTCCCGAGCTAAAGTCCAATAATAATAAATACACGAAAATAAAATTAGATCAGCAAAATCATTGAAATTTCCCAATTTGTCCGGAGGAATGCCGATAATTGCAGTTGCTATTACTAATTATTTGTTTTATCGTCAAACAGGAGCTTGAAATATGGAATCCATCGACCAATCCGTCGATTTACCAGATTTAGCTCAAATAATAGAACATTCTCCTGTAATAGTTACACCTAGAACTGTGGTAGTTGATGACTTTGCTGTCAACCCCTTTGGAATATACACCCCGCACCTAGGCAACAAATAAATGGTAGTGATTTTATTTTCACCCTTGGGGTATTTATTTGCTTGATTCTAGATATTTTAATCATAAACCAACTAGCTATACTTTGGTGATGGATGATGCGATTTTTGTTATAGATGCCACAAGTCGGATTACATATTGGAATCAAAAAGCGCAACAAATATACAAATTAACAGGAGAGAAAGTTATCGGTAAGCAATTAGAAACAGCTTTTAAATCCCTGTGGTTAAAGGAAGAAGAACGGGGGATTGTCAACGATGTCCAAGCAACTAATAGTTTATGGCAAAACAAAAGTATCCATTGCAAATGTAACAAAGAGGAAATCTACGTCTCGTCATCGATTTCTGTTCTCAAAAACAATAGTGGTGCAGTGATTGGGTTGTTAGCTGTCAACCGTGATATTACTGAAGACGAGCAAGCCGAAATTGCCATGAAAGACAACGAAGAACGCTGGCATTTGGTGCTAGAAGGTAGCAATGATGGCATTTGGGACTGGAATCTGCAAACCAATCGGGTATTTTTTTCTGCTCGCTGGAAACAAATGCGCGGTTTTTCGGAATCAGAAATTGGTAATACATTAGAGGAATGGTTACAGCGAATTCATACCGATGATATTAATTGGGTAATGAAAGCTGTGGAGGATTACTTTGCTCAGAAAACCCCATGTTTTGCCGTTGAGTATCGCACCCTTTGTAAAGACGGTTCCTATAAGTGGATGTTTACTAGGGGAATTGCTCTTTGGGATAAGTCGGGAAATGTGTTGCGGATGGCAGGTTCGGAAACAGACATTACAGAACGCAAACTTGCCGAACAGCAAATCCGGGAACAAGCGGCTTTAATAGATATTACTACAGATGCAATTTTAGTATTGAGTTTAAAAGGGGAAATTATTTTTGGCAATCAAAGTGTAGAACGTATTTACGGCTGGCATAAATCAGATATTTTAGGAAAATATGCTAAGGAATTATTGTACGATGAACTAACTTTAGATCAACTAGAATTACCATTAAAAACTGTTTTGCAGAAAGGGGAATGGCTGGGGGAATTAAATCAACGCCACAAAAATGGAAAAAAAATTATTGTAGCAGCCCGTTGGAATTTAATTAGGGATGAGAAAGGTAACCCCAAATCTATTTTGACAGTTGCTACAGATATCACTGAAAAAAAACAATTAGAAGCACAATTTCTGCGTACTCAACGTTTACAAAGTATTGGTACTTTAGCTAGTGGAATTGCCCACGATTTGAATAATATTTTGACACCAATTTTGGCAGTAGGGCAACTACTACCGCTAAAAATCCCCGACATGGATGATAGCACCCAGGAACTTTTGAAAATAGTATTAACCAATTGTAGACGTGGTAGTGATTTAATTAAACAAATTTTGTCCTTTGCCCGGGGTACAGAAACTAAACATACTATTTTACAGGTTGGACATTTATTAGTTGAAGTAGCAAGAATTGCCAGACAAACTTTTCCCAAATCCATTGAAATTTGTATGGATATTTCCACTAGAGATTTGTGGACTGTTTCTGCAGATGCTACCCAACTACATCAGGTATTTATGAACCTCTGCTTAAATGCCCGTGATGCCATGCCCAATGGAGGTAATATTACCCTTGCTGTCGAGAATTTCTTTATTGATGAAAACTATGCCAGAATGCATTTAGATGCCCATGTAGGTGCTTATGTAGTCATAACTATATCTGATACAGGATGTGGGATGAGTTCAGAAATTTTAGACCATATTTTTGAACCATTTTTTACTACCAAAGAACTCACTCAAGGTACAGGACTTGGTCTTTCTACCGTCATGGGTATTGTTAAAAGCCACGGTGGTTTTATTAATGTGTATAGCGAAGTAGGAAACGGTACAAGCTTTCAAATTTATTTACCCGCAGTGGAGGGAACAATCAACCCAACATCTTTGGATTTAGAACCATTAACAGGTTCGGGAGAATTAATTTTAGTTGTTGATGACGAAGAATCAATTTTAGAAATTACCAAAACTTCCTTAGAAACCTATAATTATAGAACCTTAATTGCCAAAAATGGCATTGAAGCAATTGCACTATTTGCCAAACACGAACAGGAAATTAAAGCCGTATTACTGGATTTAATGATGCCATCTCTGGATAGTCTTACAATCATTCGCACCTTACAGAAACTTAACCCCCAAATACCGATTATTGTTATGAGTGGACTAACCTCAAATGAAATAGTTTCTCAAGTTGCTAGTACAGGTATCGAGGCATTTTTAGTTAAACCCTTTACCGCATGGGAATTATTAAATACTTTGCAAAAATTAAAAACCGAGTGTCTAGAAAATGACTAATGCTTTTTGCCTAAATTTTACTTACATCTTGTTCTTGTACCAAAGTGTTAATACTGAATTATTTTTCTGGCAATAAACATATATTTTTAGCAATAAATTAGAAAGATAAAGGTTTGAAGCCGCTAACGCGTCTATGTTTATATAGTTTTACCTTTATAAGGTATAGGTGCAAGATATGAACACCCCACAAGGGGGAAGTCAAAAGTCAAAAGTATTAACCTCCCTTATAACAAATGAAACAAACACATTATTCTCATTTGGCTAAAAGCCTTGCTCTATAAGGGTTTGAAAATATGTTAGTTAGGAGTTTACGTTGATAGCGGTTTTCATGCTTATCAAGTACAATATAAGTACAGTAAGAGTATGATGGGCATCTTGTGCTAATTTCACCCAATTTTATTTTTTAGTTAGAGACTATTTATAAACTAAATATTAAGTCTATGGATATTATAGCGGTTTTCCCTTAAGTCTAATATACTTTTGTGGGATGGGCATCCCTGCCCGTCCCACAAGACCTGATTGACTGACAAATCTTTTTGATGTAGCTTGCTTCCCCGGAGGGGTAGCATGTAGACGCGGTAGACAGGTCATGGCTTGTCTTTAAGTGCGGTTTCTCCCAAAGTAACCCAACAACCGCAACCGATTGCGTTGGGTGGAGGGGCTACAAAATTTCAACACTTCCAAGACTTTTGTCAGTCAACCAACCCACAAGACTTTATTCCATCGAAGTGAAAACCGCTATATCTCAGAGAAACCCGGTTTGTGGGGTTTTAAGGTTTACTTTATAAATAAGCCTCTAGAAGCTATAACCTACTCCTACTTGCAAACTGACAGCATCAGCAGGACTATTTTTGTAGGCATCAATTGCCCATTTAGCATCACCGTAAACAACTACATTTTTGTGAACTTGTGATTCAGCACCAAGGGTAATTACCGCAGCATCCCGGTTACCTAAAGGACTATTTTGCCCTTCATCAGTAACAAAGGAGTAACCAGCACCGAGATAAACATTAGTGCGTTCAGCCACAGGCACATCGTAAGTTACATTGGGTACAATTGCTGTGGAATCATCACCAAACAAAAGCGCACCCCGGAGAGAAACTGGTTGTTTAGGAATAGCGTAACGTCCTTGTAGGTTAACACCCAAATTTGCAGCATCGTTAGTTTGTCCACCATTAGTTACACCTGCAGCTGCACCAACACCAATGTAGTTAGCTTTTGTTCCTGGTTCAGCCATTGCTATACCACTTGCAAGAACAATAGAAGTTACTAAAAAAACGGAAGTTGTTAAGTTAGCAAGTTTCATATTTTCACCTCTTTAATAGGTGCAATTAATCATTTGACTTTGCATAAATGCGGGATGATTTTAATAGTTTTGTGAAATAGGCATCTTGCCCGTTCCTTATATTTTTGGGCAGTCCATCCATATTCATCCCTTATTCATTGATTCAGCAATGCCAATTATTTCCAATACTAGATAATCTTTTTTTCAGTGGTTTATAAACTAAACCATATCTAATCTGCACAATCCCTCATTGCTGTATTTATTGTGAAGTAGGCACCCCTAACTGCCCAAATTCAGCTTTGTTAAATGTGGAACATAACAGTTTACTTTTTGTAGTTTAGTCACCCAGTTATAAGAATTTTTGGCGTTGTTAATTTGAAGTATCAATCCCGGTATTCCAGACCTTACAGTACAACATTTGGAACAAGGTTTTTGGAATTACACAATATCCTGTATCATCCATGGATATAGCTAATGCACCCGCTACACTAACAGCAACGCCAGATTTTTTAAATCTTGATATATCAAGTTAGACTAATTAGTTACCATAAATTGGTAAGTATCAGAAAATGGTGAACCCATTACCTATTACCAAATCCAAATTAAATAGAAACTACTAGCTAATACTCTGTTCCCTATCTTTTAACTGCTGATGTTTACAACGAAGCTTCTAGCAATCAATATATATATGTGAGAATAAAGATAAAATTTGGATATACTTACTATCTCTCTCTATTGCTAATATAGCATAAAAATAGGGGAATGGGTGTAGCAGCCAGCAGTCAAAGACGAAAGGTAGAAATACAATTATACTTTCAGTATTTCCTCACAAGTTCCTCACAATGTTTTTCTACCTTATGAATAGAATTTAAGGGTTTTAAGTATCTGTAGGGTGCCCTATGACTTTAGTCTAACGCACCATCCTGTAATATACTTTGGTGCGTTGCACTCCGTGACAACACAGCCTACAAATATAATTTCTATAGTATCTGTAGGGTGCCCTATAACTTTAGTCTAACGCACCATCCTGTAATATACTTTGGTGGGTTGCACTCCGTGACAACACAGCCTACAAATATAATTTCTATACCTTGTGAATATAATTTAAGGACTTTAAGAGCGTTCCGATAACCCTAGTTGCAAACGAAAATTTGGGTCATACTTTGCTTGTTCCCAGTTGTTTGCAGCTTTAACTTGCTCAATTCTCAGTTGTTTAGTACCGATAAAAATAGCACCCCTGAGATTAGCATTACTGAGATCCGCATGTAATAGATCCGCATCCCCAAATTGGGCACCTTCTAATTGGGCATAACTTAAATCTACACCTTCAAGTTGGGCACCTTCTAATTGGGCATCCTCCAACTGGACACCTTCTAAAGTGGCACCGTTGAGGTTGACATAAGAGAGATTGGCACGGCTAAGATTAGCACCACTGAGATCAGCACCCCCAAGATCAGCATAGCTAAGGTTGGCACGACTAAGATTAGTACCGTCTAATTGGGTGTCGCAGAGGATGGCATAGCAGAGGTTAGCACGCTTGAGGTTAGCTCGACTGAGATTAGCACCATCTAACTGGATATCACAGAGATTAGCATATTTAAGGTTACTATAGCTGAGGTTAGCCAGACTGAGATTAGCATAGCTGAGGTCTGCTCCCCCCAGGTCAATTTCACTCAAATAACCTCCCGGAACATCCAAATATTTTAACGAGACACCATATTTGTTTAAATCCTCTAGGGCTTTGATTCTAGCATAGCTGGTAGGTACATTTGCTCCCGCTGCATTATCAATCACTTGCCATGCTTCATAAATACTTTTGCGTCTGCGTTCCCGACTTTCTAACAAATATAGAGTTGATGCGGCTAAGATGCTAAAGCCTTCAATATTATTAATTTCAAATACAAATAATGTTTGTCTACAAAAGCATTGCCAAAATGAATCCTCTGGTTGGCAAAGTGGCTGTTTTTTATACCATTGCTCTAAAGGACTAAATATCAACAGAAACAGGTAAGCGATTACAATTGCTAGGAAAACTCGAAACCAGACTATATCTAATAGATTACGTACCCGTTCTCTGAGCTTTCTGAATAAAAATACACAATTCATAATATTTATTTAAATTTGACCAGGGGTCTGAAAAAATCTGCAGCTATTTACTAGAAATTATCTGAGACTATGCAGTCGTAAGTAAATAAGACCTTGTTTTCAATGAAGCTAGTGTCATTTAAATTACATATTTTGATTGCTTTCATTAAACATAAATTTATAAAAATGCTATTGTTTACGACTATAAAATCAAGTTATCAATGTCATAAAACTGCTTAAACAATCTCAGTAATTAGATAGTTATTTTTTTGACATTAATTTTTAGTAACAGTATTTTATTTGATAAAATTTTGCGAAAACATCATCTAATCTTTAAAAGAAAAAGCTCTAGACCTGTCGTCAAAATTCTAAAGTTTTGTTAAGATACTAATGCTAGTAAATTCTCTACGGAAACTAATCATCCAAAGCTGGAGAAGTAAATATTACTAGCAGCATAGAGTTGAGAATAAGAAGCTATGACCACCTACATTTTCTTTGACGAAGCCCTCCACATGCTTGTAAATGCTTTTCTAGCATCAGTCCTCTTATTGATTACAGGTTCTGGTATTGGCTTAGCAGTAATCGAAACTATAGAAAAAACCAGCGTCCGACAACCTTCTCCCAAACAGTGACGCTAATTTCTCTGAGTAAAAAAAATAACTAATTGTCGATAACCCTTGAACCTTGTGTTCGCTTGGCATTAATCCTGGGAACACTATATGTTAAGAGTCTCTGAGCGTTATTTTATTTACAACAGGTTACGTAAATACGCGTAATTTTAATGCTCTTGAGACCCCTGCAAACGGAGCAACATACGATGGGTTTCGACAAAGTGTTAAATTCACAAGTTCAAGTACAAGATCAACTAAGTCCAGCAGAAGCTTTTGCTGCGATCGCCTTAGCGGCAATAGCCTCAGATGGTTATCTCTCTGAAGAAGAGGGACGTGCTATTTCCTATACTCTGTCTCGGATGAAACTTTTTAGAAGTTATTCCCATGATGCGATGCTAAAGATATTTGACAAAGTCTTGGGGATTGTCAGAACACAGGGTATAAATGCTTTATTTAATGCAGCGGAAGAATT
The DNA here is from genome assembly GCA_030065825.1 of Nostocaceae cyanobacterium. GTDB lineage: Bacteria > Cyanobacteriota > Cyanobacteriia > Cyanobacteriales > Nostocaceae > JASJCY01. The sequence continues at coordinate 19,774 of JASJCY010000023.1, forward strand.
CCTTCCCCATGATTTACGGGAAGCAGCTTTTGCGGTAGCAGCAGATTTGCTATTGGCTGATGGGATTGTTACCGCAGAAGAAAGGGGTTTTTTGGGGGATCTGCATCTATCCTTGGGCATTACTAGCGATACAGCTACGCAAATCGTACAAGTAATGTTAATTAAAAATCAGGGATAAGCTCAAAAGACCCATTTTCAGGTCAAAATACCACAGTTAGAGACGTAAAATTTTACGTCTCTACAAAAGTTTCGGTTCTTGTGGGGTTATGTTGTAATACCAATTTGAAAAAAGAATGCCACACATGATTGGTTGGTAGGGGTACGGTTTCCACACCCTACAATTGCATATGTTGCAAAAATTTTTTGATTTGGTATTAGGTTAGAGTCCCTTTACATAAGGGGAAGGATTTACAGGTGAACCATTAATTCTGACTTCAAAATGTAGGTGAGGTCCAGTGGTAAAACCAGTAGAACCAACACGTCCAATTACAGTATTTCTACTGACAGACCTACCTCTTCCTACTAATATTGAGCTAAGGTGAGCATAAAGGGTAGATACACCACCAGAGTGAGTAACGATGACGGTTTTTCCATATCCCGATTGATACCCAGCGAAAGAAACTCTACCAGAGGTAGAAGATTTGATTGGAGTGCCATAGGGAGCAGTAATATCCATACCATTGTGCATACCACGTCTGGGAAATCTTCTATATCCAAACCAACCAGTTATAGCTCTACCAGGTAAGGGATTATACAATGAAGGTTTTAACCTTCTTCTCCATGAGACTCTTGTTGACCTGCGTCGTGATGAAGTTCTTCTTAACCTTCTTCTCCATGAGACTCTTGTTGATCTCCTACGCAATCTGCTATATCTTCTAGACCTCCTGCGCAATCTGCTATATCTTCTAGACCTCCTACGCAATCTGCTATATCTTCGAGACTTCTTCCTGTAAGAAAGTTTTCTCGACCTCCTGCGCAATCTGCTATATCTTCTGGATCTCTTCCTGACCCGAGTTCTTGTTGACTTCCTATTCCTTAATGAAATCAAGATGGGACCTTGGTCTATAGAGGGATTCTGATCTATAGATGAGTCAGTAACATCTTGTGTAGATATCACCAATGCAGGAACGGGAGGAAGGATATCCATTAATAATGGGATCACTATGGTAGAACTCTCTGACTTAATATTTGCTTAGTAATATTTTTTCATATCAGCACAGTTATAAATACGTAGAATATATGATGATATTTTGTTGATTTGATAAAGAAATTATGAAAATAATCTCAACTCAGAGAAAAAGATTCCTGACCGATATCATACAGAGTCCAGTGTGTGAGCTAGTTTTGGGAATATAGCGGTTTTCAGTTGCGCTATTTAGGGAAGAGACAAGATGTAGACTTTGAGCGGTTGCAACTGGTGACTGAGGAGTTGAGTAGACCAGATCGGGAATATTGGAATCAGGTACCAGGTATTGGAAGTTAGTGGTTGCATTCCCTGGGGAAGGAAATCGTACAACTGCTAAGTGGTCGTAGAATAGTTATACAAAGTTTTGTATAAAATTTGTGATTGGCGAAAAACCCAGACTACAGCCCTTTCCTTTTAAGGGAATTGCAGATAGGGAGTCAAGATTAAAACTCTCCCCTGTACTAAAATAAATTTTTTAACCATCGCAATCCGATACTGGCAGCATACATAATTAAATTCCCATGACAATCAACCCTTGGCGCTTTTCTTACACCGTACTGACAGCATTTTGTTTACTGGGTTTAACTGGTGCATCAAGTTCGGCGAATAAAAATTCAGATGTGGAACTGAGGATTGGGATTGTGCAGCGATTTGGCGATCGCCCCACCGAGGAGTTATTACTAGAACCGATGCCAGGTAATAGTTTACGGCTACAATGGCAAACAGGTAAGAAGAAAGAAAGCCTAGTCACTGCCAATCCGGTAAAGCTAGAAATACAGATGCAGCCAATTTCCCAACCAGTAGTTGAAGAACGGGTCGTTTTAGCTACTTACCGCACCTTTGAGACAGCGGAAGATGGTGCAAGAAATTGGCGTTCCCAGGGCATAGAAGTGGAAATAGCCCAACCAGAACGTTGGCAAGTTTGGGCAAAACGAGATGTTTATAATACTCCCCTCCTCAGACGGTTTCTTTTACAAAGTGTCCAAGCTGCGGGTAATAAGCTGGCATATATTGACACTAAAGTGTTGCAAAAGCAGCCGCGAGTCAGTTGGGTAGTGAATAATTTTCGTTACAATCGCGATCGCTTAAAAATTAGCAGCGACAATAATTTAATTAAAGTTAACGAAACTCCTAAACCCCAGAAAGCCCGTATTTATCCGGGAAGATTAGAGATACAACCCAATGCCTATGGTTCTTATACTTTGGTAAACGAAGTACCTTTAGAAACATATTTACGGGGAGTTGTACCCTATGAAATTGGTAGGGGTGCGCCAATGGCAGCAATGGAAGCACAGGCAATTATTGCCCGTACCTATGCCCTGAGGAATGTACGCAGATTTGAGATAGACGAGTATCAATTATGTGCAGATACCCATTGTCAAGTTTACTATGGACTGCAAGGAACATCCGCGAATACCGACCAGGCGATTGCGACGACACGGGGGATGGTATTAACTTATAATAAGGAGTTAGTAGACGCTCTGTATTCTTCCACCACTGGCGGTGTGACTGCTGCTTTTAGTGATGTGTGGAATGGGGAGGATCGTCCTTATTTGCGACCTGTAGTTGATGCTCCTACAGATATTTGGAATTTGTCTGGACAGAGTTTAGCTTCGGAACAGAACTTGCGCAAGTTTATCAGTCTTAAAGAAGGATTTAATGAAAGCAAGTGGAATCTGTTCCGGTGGCGTAGGGAAACCAGCCTGGAAAATATTACCAAGGGGTTGCAGAAATTTCTCAAAGTGAAAAACAGCCCCTATGCTAAGTTTAAGAAAATTAAAGCAATGCGAGTTGTAGAGCGTAGTTATGGTGGACGCATTCTCAAATTAGCAATTGAGACTGATATCGGCACCTTTCACCTCCACAAAGACGAGGTTCGTAGCGCTTTTGCAGCACCAATTAGCACATTATTTTACCTCCAACCCCTGAATAAAGGTACTCCAGGAACTTGGGGATATGCCTTTATTGGTGGTGGACTAGGACATGGAGTAGGTTTAAGTCAAACTGGTGCTCAAAATTTAGCTAAACTGGGATGGTCGAGTACTGATATACTTCAGTTCTACTATCCTGGTACCAAACTTCAGGCACTCACTAAGCTGCTTAAACCTTGACCGGAGGTCTTCGACCTTCAAGGAAGAAGGAAGAAGGAAGAAGGAAGAAGTGCTAAAATATAGCTAGTTACTTCAAACATCGCTCAATGGTGTAGGACGAACTAGGAAGAATGAAGGAACAATGAGTATTTTAGTTTTCTTCAAATAGCTTTAGGCAGCTTCAGAGAACTTGATATACAACGCTCTAATTGCACGCATGAGTTGGTTTAGAAGCGTGAATCTCAACTATTTTCGCTCAGCAATGAATGAAGTTGATGAAATGCAAAGAATAATCGTTTGTGTGCCCAACAAATTGAACAAATCTTCTAACAACTCAATTGGATAGAGGTTAAGCGTCGTAAAAGACGGGTAAAGTTTGGTAGGAGTGCAAGCTTCAACACAAACATAAAACCGCTCAAACCCTCTTCCTTTCCTTTGACACTCTCACCGTCACAATCTTTGATTTGACGGGAGATTCTTGCAACCCCCCATCAGACCGACTCCACAAGCTTTTTATGTTGCTGGTTTCTATCCAGGACAGGATCTGCCCGACCCCTAAAACTGTCCTGTTTTTGGATTTTTGATAGAAACAAGGATGGAAAATCATCAATGCCATGATGAGAATAAGCAAACAGATGGCATGGTTGCTCTCTTAGCATTAACCATTTCTGCCATTCTGCTTTGCTTGGGATTCTAGATTTCTACTGGTAGTTTTGATACACCTACTTCACACAAAAGCGCGACTCTTGCAAGAGATTTAGACTTTGAGGTGCTTTATTGGTTATTAGTAGAGTTCTTCCTCTTTATTAGTTTCGATTGTGCAGTCAGAGGTTGGGTAAGCAACACAGGTTAGTACATATCCTGCTTCGATTTGATCGTCATCTAAGAAGGACTGGTCAGACTGATCGATGCTACCAGATACAAGCTTACCAGCACAGGTAGAGCAAGCACCAGCACGGCAAGAGTAGGGCAGATCCAAACCAGCTTCTTCTGCTGCGTCTAGAATATAGGTATCCTCAGCACAATCAATTGCTTGCTCTCCGTCGGGAGTTTTCAGTGTTACTTTGTAAGTAGCCATTAATTAATCCTCTCTTTTGCAAACGGCAACATAAGTTATCCTAAAGCAACAGTAAAGTGGCTCTTATCGGTTTAGGCGTCTTTACTAAATTTGCTTCACTTCTGATACTACGGGAAAAATTAAAGAATGTAACAGAAATTTGACCCCGATTAGTAATGAAATTTAGTTGCTGAATCAAAATAAGTTTTAGTTATATATTTGAACTGACCTCATGGATACTATTAGAAAAAATTATATCTATAACATCAATCAGAATATGCGCCACTTTAAAGTATGTTTTATTACATTTTGTATTTAGAATTTTGGGGAGCATCCCAAATTTTTAGCGATACCCTTCTAGGGTATTGCTACACGAACTTAGACGCGTAAAGCCAAGTACTCAACCACATTAATTTTGACAAGTCGCGGGTGTGAGCGATCCCCGACTTCTTAAAGAAGTCGGGGATCTGTGACCCCTCGTAACTACTCCTGTCCCGCTAGAAGATTACCGAATTGAGTGAGAGGGGGAAGAGGGGGAAGAGGGGGAAGAGGGGGAAGAGGGGGAGAAATTTTTATCGGTAATCTTAGAACGAGAAGGGAGTAATGTGGTGGACTACTAGGGGATAGCTTTGCTTACCGTGCAGCGTGTCGTTACCCTTAGGAAAGCCTCCTTCGGGGTAAACATGCGACTCAGCGTCATATCTTGCAGCATTCTCAACAAGCAGAAAGAAACTGGCTTTATGAAGGAAAAATTAGGGTTTTGACAGGTCAATATACCCAATAAACCCGCTTTCACAACCCAGGTGCAAGATGTGTATCACCCCGTCCGACCGACTCCCCTGTGTTGCGAGTACTCTTTGGGAAGCTTCCCTAGGTCGAGGGGAAGGAAGAGTAAATAATATGACCCCTCAAACATTCTCTAAGATATGAGCCAGAAAAACTGGGTTTCTAAAGGCAAAATTTAGGCTTTCAACATTAGACATCTGCGAAAATTAAATATGCATTGTCCAAAACCCTTGTTCCAGACGTTGCATTGCAACGTCTCTACATTCTTTTCCACCAGATGTCTATTAGTGATTTTCAAGAAACCCCGTTTTTAACCCAGGTGCATTCCCGTGTGATATTCCTATAGTAAGTATAGTTATTAGGTATTAATAACATTGGTGGAAACTTGCGAATTAGTTTGTAATTTGTGAAGGAACAATATTGATAGTAGCAATCCGACTAAACCAAGAACAGTCCAGAAAATTACTAAGAAAAGTTCCGATGCAAAGCCATAAACGTAAACACCTATGGTCATTGACATAAGTGCAAATCCCATTGTAGTTGATTTAATTAACATCACTCCCGTTAACACATAACCCCAGAATTTTTTTCTCAACAGTTGAATAGCTGCATAGAGACTTATAGGAATAACAAATCCTAAATCCAGAACATAGACAATAGTTAAAGGTTCACCAGAAGGGTTAGGAAATAAAGGTTTACCCATCAGGTAACCAATAATATCTCCCAGCCACAAAAATGAGAGTATTAAAGAAATAAGTATCAGGTAAATGCTGCTGATTGTGAATATAAAACTAGAAGTTTTCTTAAAATTCAAGCTGCTAATTTGGATAAAAAGAGTAATCAAACCCAGAACAGAAATTGAGATTAATGCCACATAAAGCGGAAATAAAATATTTAATTTCGGTCCTAAGGCATAAGTAATATATGTGTATGTCAAATATCCGAATAAACCAACTTGGATAATTGATTGGTTGAATTTGTTGATATTAAAGAAAGAAATAAACAACAAAATCAAAGCCACAAATACAGTTACAAAATCTTGCCCAACCAATTGTGATTTTATCCAATCTGTATCACGATAGATATTTGCAAATATTCCTGTCAAAGATGCTATTAGGGCAAGAATTGCCAGAGAAATGCTAATAATTTTATTTTTATTCATCATAATCTTAGTTCCATTATTGGTATCTGATTGCATCACATTTTAAATTCTGTGGTACGGGTGTGTAAATCAATAAGTAGATGAGCGACATTTGGCTATTACACTCACGCTTCTGACAAGCTATCAATCAACTAGAGTAAACTAATTTTAGACCTGCACTGCTAGGAGTGGATATATGTTGCTAGAACTCAAGCGTATCGAAGTTCCACCGGGACAAAGAGTACTGCTAAAAGATGTCACCTGGCAAGAATTGGAAACAATTCTAGAAGATTTGGGGGAACATCGTGCAGCACGAATTGCTTATCACCGGGGAATGTTAGAGATTATGGCACCACTACCAGAACATGAATTTGATAAAGAAATCATTGGTGACTTAATCAAAGCACTTTTGGAAGAGTTAGATATTCAGTTTCTCAGTCTTGGTTCTACGACTTTTAAAAATCAAGTAATGCAAGCAGGGATAGAACCAGATCAGTGTTTCTATATCGAAAATGAATCAAGGGTACGCGGAAAAAATAGACTAGATTTAACAGTAGATCCACCTCCAGATTTAACATTAGAAATAGATGTGACTTCCCGGACTCATCCGAGTATTTATGAAGCGCTAAAAGTTCCGGAATTATGGCAATTTGAAAAAGGGAAGTTGCAAATTAATGTATTGCGAGATGGGGGTTATGTGGAGTCAGATTCTAGTTTAAATTTTCCTGGGTTACCGTTACTTGAAGTTATACCTCAATGTTTGGAGAGAAGTAGGAAAGATGGGAGAAATGCAGTTATGAAAGCTTTTAGGATGTGGGTAAGAGAACAAGTAGAACGGACATAAATATGACCTATTAATGTGTTTATATTATTTGTTGGTATAAGCGTAAACCTTTTTTTGCTTCAACGTCAAACTTTAAACCTACTTCTTCTTCTGAGGAGAGATTTACTTGATTTATTGGTTTATCGTTAATCCGAATACTCTCTATTTTAGCTAATTGACAGTACGCTTCACCAACTAGAAAAAGACTTTCTCCAACAGACAAATTTGGTTTTGAGATTTTTGCTACTGCGGCTTTGGGATTTTTAAACCATTCTGTAATTGTACCAATTTCTTTTATCTGTCCGATAGATTTTTGCCGTTCAATAACCTGAAAAGTCATTAGTTCTGAAAGAGTTTCACATAAAGTCTCTATAAAATCACATAATTCAAGTAATAAGTTAGAATTTAGAATATTATCTACTACACCGTGTGCAGCATTATTGCGATAGCTTATTAATTCATTGAGTTCATCTTCAGCAGTATTTTCATTCCCTCGAACTTCTCTCAAAAAATATTTTATTAATCTATGTTTTTCAATCCAACTCCATGTATTTGAGACACCAGCATCTGCTAGTAATTTTTCTAAAATCTCTTTACGTAAATTTTGTTCATGAATGAGAAATGCATCTGCTAATAACTCATATTTTTCCTCATCATGAACTCCGTGAAATATACCACTAACAACTTCTTGAATCAAAAGATGTTCGTACCTGCCTTTATTTAAGTCAAGTAGTAATTTACCTACACCCATCTGGTGGGTAGTCCTGATTCTTTCTTCTAAATCAGAATAAGTTGGATATAGTTTTGGTAATATAGCCAACCAATCTCTGATTAAGTCTTCTACAAAGCGTTCATAAATTGCATATAATCTTGTTACAGCAGCACAATGATCATAAATCCTCCACTCCCGCAATTTCGGAATATCTTCTTGAAGTACCGTGAATAATTTTTTTTCATCTTCTGATTTTTGTTGTGCAGCTAAATTTCTCAAATTTTCATTAATTTTGATGACAGAACGGACAGTAGAAATATTTTCATGAACTTTCACCAGAATCTCTTGAAACATCACACTTTATCCTGCGATAATTCTGGAGAGCATTTCATCAAATAATCTTATTCTTTCTTGGATATCGGCTTTAGTTTTTCCACTTCCTGTAAACAGCTTTGATTTATCTTCTATAAACAATTTTTTTGTTGATTCAATCAGACTTGCTTTTTGTGATAATAATATATCTTCGTCTTCCAAATGTCTGCTAAATCCCACCATAACAGCATCATAACAGGCTTTAAGAGCCTTGTTTTTCCAAGTATTATTTTTTGGGTCAAACGGCTTAAATAAATTATCTTCATATATTTCATATGCTAAATTGATAGTTTGAGTAAAGATTCTTCTAAGAATTTCTACATCTTTATTAGAAAAATCAATACTTTTCATCATATAAAGGTCAAGAAATCCTTCCATACCTCCACGGAAGTCTTCTACGTGACGCAAGGCAAAAAAACGTAAAACCAATTCAGCATCTTCCATTTTTTTGTACAGGTTATTTTTGGCTAATTCTTCAGGATTATCTATAGGTATATCCCAAGCTTGAGCAAATATTTTATTATTGGCTAGGTCAATTAATAGTTTATTTAATTCACTAGAATAAACGCAATTACGTACTTCTTGACGACTCAAAGCTACTCCACCAGTATTCAGTCGCTCGAAAGCTATTTGTTTTAAAAAAAATGCTTCTTCTGGATTTGAGGTTGATTCTGTTATCAAAACTATAGTTGATATTGAGCGACGGTCAATTCCTGCTCTAATTTTAATAGGTAGTTTATTGTAAGTAAAACCATTAAGTTCGGGCCATATTTCCAAGCTTGCAAGTTCTAATTTATTCTCATAAAAATCTCGAATTGCAGTAATTCTTTGTTGACCATCCATTACTTCATAAGAGTTATAATCTTTTTCATATAAAATAATTGGTGGAACAGGAATATTTATTAAAAAAGATTCTATTAATCTTGATTGTTTTTTCTTGTCCCAACGTGCCCTTCTTTGATAGAAAGGATTTACATCCATATATCCAGGATTTTTTAATGATTGAAAAAAACTGGGTAGTTTCTCACGATTCATCTCTGTGAGTATTCTTTGTTCTCCACGTTCATACTTAGCATTAATTTGCTCCTCAGTGAGGTTATTGGTATGGTTCTTAAAAGGTAATTTTTCCCACATTTTTTTTTCACTAGGTGCCAGAATCATAATATTACCTCCTCCCTAGAAGCATAATCGTTAAATCAGATGCAATATCCTAAATACAGGATAGCGCTTCTTGTATTGAAAATCTTGCTTAACAAAATCAAGCTACATCATTCAAAGAAAGTTTCGATATCTGATTATAAACTTCCGCATTTTCTGCAAAAGTTTGACGTATATCGTACTGCGTTTGTAAATTCAACCAAAACTGAGCGCTGTTACCAAAATAGCGAGATAAACGCAAAGCTGTATCTGCTATAATACTGTTTTTTCTAGATAAAATTTCACCGATTCCTATTTGAGATACACCTATATTTTTACTCAAGCGACAAGGAGTAATATTGAAAGTTTCTAAAAACTCTAATTGTAAAATTTCTCCAGGGTAGATATTTCACAGAGGGTTGTTGTTCATAACAAAAACCTCTCTTTCCTTCTCTCTGTTCCACTCTACGAGAAGCCGCTGCACGTCTACTGCGTTCTCTGCGTCTTTGCTGTTAATAAAATTCCCCTTCTTTGCTTCCTAAAGAGAGGGGATAATATTTACCTATTTATTGATATTATCAAGGAATCATGACATAAAAATTTGCACAGCAAAGCTAGAGATATTAACTATTTTAGCGCAAAACCACAGCTTGTAAACCTTGAAATATCGTGACTCATATGATAGGTATTCTCAATAATTTCAGAATTTTGAGAAGGAAGACACTTTTTTGCAAAATTCACAAAAATTTAGAATTTGCTGGAGATAGGAAGCTTGATTTTATCAAGCTACATCATTTAAAGAAAGTTTCGATATTTGATTATAAACTTGCGCATTTTCTGCAAAAGCTTGACGTATATCGTATTGCGTTTGTAAATTCAACCAAAACTGAGCGCTGTTATCAAAATAGCAAGATAAATGCAAAGCTGTATCTGTTGTAATACTGCGTTTTCCAGATAAAATTTCACTAATTCGTATCTGAGAGACACCTATATCTTTACTCAAGGGATAAGAGGTGATATTTAGAGGTTGTTTATAAATAAAAGGTAAAGACCAAAAGAAACCCGGTTTCTAGACTCTCACCAGAATTTTATATTTATTTTATAAACATCCTCTTAGAGGTTCTAAAAATTCTAATTGTAAAATTTCTCCAGGATGAATATTTGGTATACAATTGTTATTCATATCTAGTAGTCTGTCAATTTTGAAATGATGGATAGATTTATGTAAGTTTGATTTTGGGGTAATGCTTTTCGAGATTGGCTATCCCTCAAAATTATCTTGACAGACTACTAGTTGAGTTGTGTTCATACATATCACCTCACCCCTAACCCCTCTCCGAACTCGCGGAGAGGGGAAATAAAGCAAAGCTTTATTGGGGTGAGGTTTTTGTGTGCAGTATCATCATCAAATCCACAGTAATATTATTACCTTAAATCTCTTATCATCTGGGCAATACTTTCTAAAACACCAGACAAATTCATATACACATCTTCATTTGTAAATCTGATAAATCTAATTCCTGCTGACTCAATAAACACTTGTCTTTCTGTGTCGTATTCAGCAGCACCATCTTCAAAATGACTGTCACCATCAATTTCTATAGCTAGCTTTAATTCAGGACTGTAGAAATCTATCACAAATTTATCTACGCTATATTGTCTGCGAAATTTACAGTTTTCTATTTGTCTATTTTTGATTTTTCCCCAAAGAATCTTTTCTGCTTTTGTGATATTTTGACGTAGCTGTCGCCGTTTTTCTTTCTCTGATGATTTGTTATAAAGTTTAGTCATCTTAAAAGCTGATATTAATCCCAAGCATATTTATATCAGCCTAATGCTATAGATTTTATTTTCACATCCGTTGAATTACCTCACCCCGGCTAAAGCCACCCCTCTCCGAACTCGCGGAGAGGGGAAGGGGGTGAGGTTACGCGCTGTAACACTAACCATAGGGAAAGGGGGTCATGTTTCTCAATCACCTCACCCCGTCCTATCGGACACCCCTCTCCTACCCTGCGGGAAGCCGCTAAGGCGTCTATGGTAAGGAGAGGGGAAGGGGGTGAGGTTAAGCGCTAAAGTACTTCGCTACCGGGTGATAACAAATAATCGCTGTCGTAGACTGTTCTGGATACAGCTGCTCACTTTCATCCATATACATCTTAATCCGCTCAACCTCCAACAACTCCAACTGCTTGTACTGATCCTGAATATTCGGACAAGCAGGATAGCCAAAACTATACCGCGAACCTTGATACCTCTGCGCTAACACATCCCGAATATTATCCGGTTCCTGTGCTGCAAAGCCCAATTCACGGCGAATACGCGCATGTGTCCACTCAGCTAACGCCTCAGCCACCTGCACTGCCAAACCGTGGAAATACAGATAATCAGTGTATTGATTATCAGCAAACAACTTCTGGGCAAATTCCGTCGCAACTTCACCCACTGTCACCGCTTGCATGGGGAACACATCCATCACCCCGGAATCCTTCGGTGCAAAGAAATCTGCAATACACAACCTGCGCATGGACTTCTGTCTAGGAAACTCAAAACTCGTTCTTACCTTCGTGTCCTTCGTGTCTTTGTGGTTATATATATACAAAGTATTCCCCTCAGCTTGACAAGGGAAATATCCATAAATCACCTGGGGATGCAACAAATTCTCTTCAACCACCCGTTGCTTCCAAGTTTCCAGAATTGGGTAAACCTTCTCCTGCAAAAATTCCTGATATTCTTCCTTAGATTGTTCCTTCGGCTTTCTAAATTGCCATTGTCCTGCAATCAAAGCCTGCAAATCTAAATACCAGAATAGTTCATCAAAAGGAATATCCTCCGGTTGTAACAACTTGGTTCCCCAGAAAGGAGGATTGGGACGTTCAATATTCGCATCCACTGCTTCGGAACGTCTGGTATCTATTACCAAGGGTTCCTCAGCTTTTTTCTTCTTAGTCTTCTCTCCACTTCCTTCCTTATCAGCATTTCTTCCCACTTCATTTTCAGAAGCATATTCCCCTAAAAATCCTTGGATATCATTCCACTGCTGAGAAGATTTTGCTGGCATTAATTTGTCCATAAAATGCAAATCAGAAAATGCATCTTTACCATAAATTACCCTACCTTGATAGGTATTTTGACAATCTTCATGGACAAATTTCGGCGTTAAAGCTGCACCACCTAAAATTACCGGAACTGTAATTCCTTTTTCGTTAAATACCTGCAAATTCTCCTTCATAAATGCCGTGGATTTCACCAACAAACCACTCATGGCGATACAATCAGGCTTATGCTTGTGATAAGCTTCAATGATATTTTCCACTGGCTGCTTAATACCCAAATTAATCACCCGGTAACCATTATTCGAGAGAATAATATCCACTAAATTTTTACCAATATCGTGAACATCACCCTTCACCGTAGCGATTACAAAAGTTCCCTTAGCATTATCTTCCCCAGATTCCGACTTTTCCATGTGGGGTTCCAAAAAAGCCACCGCAGCTTTCATTGTTTCTGCTGATTGTAATACAAAGGGTAGCTGCATTTGTCCAGAACCGAACAATTCACCTACAACTTTCATTCCATCCAACAGATAGATATTCACAATATCCAACGGTGGATATTTCTGCATCGCTTCCTTTAATGCATCTTCTAAACCAATGCGTTCACCGTCAATAATATGGCGTTTTAAACGTTCTTCAATGGGGAGATTTTCGTCCACCCCTTTGTCACGTTTTGCGCTTACCCCTTCAAACATGGTGGTTAATTCACCCAAGGGGTCAAAAACGCAAACATCACCTTCAAATTTCCGTTCGTCGTAAATCAACTGACGACAAATTTCTTGATGTTTCTCCTCAATCTTCGACAGCGGTAAAATCTTATTAGCGCTAACGATTGCTGCATCCATTCCCGCAGCCATACATTCGTGCAGGAACATGGAATTAAGCACAATTCGCGCTGCGGGGTTTAAACCGAAGGAAACGTTAGAAACACCCAAAACCACATGACATCCCGGTAATTCCTGACGAATCCGTCGAATAGCTTCCACCGTGGCTTTACCATTTTCCCTATCTTCCTCAATACCCGTAGAAATCGGTAGCGCTAAGGGGTCAAAAAAGATTTCATAGGCAGGTATACCATATTCTACCGCTTGCCGATAGGCACGTTGAGCAATTTCAAATTTCTTATCAGCAGTCCGCGCCATCCCATCTTCATCAATTGTACCAATTACTACCCCCGCACCGTATTTATTTGCCAATTCCAAAACTTTCAAAAATCGAGGTTCCCCATCTTCATAGTTGGTAGAATTCAGTAAACACTTACCTCCCGCAACCTTTAAACCCGCTTCCATTTTCTCCCATTCCGTGGAGTCGAGCATCAAAGGCAGAGTAACATTATTTACCAATCGGGAAACCAACTCGTGCATATCACGCACGCCATCCCGTCCCACATAATCCACGTTAACATCTAGAACATGGGCACCTTCTTTTACTTGCGATCGCGCAATGGATACTAATCCATCCCAATCTTCCTCATTTAGCAGAGTTCGGCATTTCTTGGAACCACTGGCGTTTAATCTTTCACCGATAATCAAGAAAGAATTATCTTGGTCATAAAGTTGAGTCGTATAAATTGACGCTGCTGCTGGTTCATATTCAGGTTCTCTGACTTTAGGCTTTAAATCCTTGGCAATTTCCGCCAATGCTTGAATATGTTCTGGACGTGTCCCACAGCAACCCCCAATCACTTGGACACCCAAATCTTCGATAAAGTGCATTAAAGCCATCCGTAATTCTATCGGTGTCAATTTGTAATGTGCTTGACCACCGACGTTCTCCGGTAAACCTGCATTAGGAATACAGGAAACTACAAAAGGCGAATGTTCTGAAAGGTACTTGATATGCGGTTTCATCAAGTCTGGACCCGTGGCACAATTGAGACCCAAAATATCAATGGGATAACGTTCCAAAATTGTCACCACGGCGTTAATTTCCGTACCCACCAACATTGTCCCCATGGTTTCCATTGTTACAGAAACCATCAAGGGACGACGTTCTCCCTTTTTAGCAAAAACTTCCTCAATGGCATTCAGCGCAGCTTTAATTTGCAGCACATCCTGACAAGTTTCCACCAGGAATAAATCCACACCACCATCCCACAGCGCTTCTGCTTGCTCCACATAGGCGGTTTTTAGGGTATCAAAATCAATATGCCCTAAAGTGGGTAATTTTGTACCTGGTCCCATAGAACCAGCCACATAACGGGGTTTTTCTGGGGTGGAAAATTTTGCAACCACTTTTTTCGCTAATTGTGCAGCGGTCTTATTTAAATAATAAGCCTGGTCAGCCAGGTCATATTCCCCCAGGACAATAGAAGTACCCCCAAAGGTATCGGTTTCAATCACATCCGCACCAGCAGCCAGAAAAGCTTGGTGTACCTTCGCCACCGCTTCTGGTTTAGTATGGACTAAATACTCATTACAACCCTCGTATTGCGCACCACCAAAATCTTCAGCCGTGAGATTTTGGACTTGTAAGTTAGTTCCCATCGCACCGTCAAAGACGAGAACCGGACGTTCGGGACTATTTAGGCGTTCTAGGAAGGATTGAGTCATAATGTTTCCGGGAAAATCTTTAATAGTGAATTTACTATTGTGCAAACTTTCTTGATTTGACGAATGTTTTCATTAAAACATGTTATTGTTTAAGATCGTGTAAACAATGCCTAAAATATTACTTTTTTACCGAAAAACTATTGCTATTGCACAATAGTTTAACCAGCAAAAATTCGGATCAAGTAGGAATCCGGGGGTTGGTGAATCACAATTTTAGTCCGTACTTTCCCGGAATAAGACAACAGTAGTTTTGCGGGAGAATTATCCACAGTGCAAACTGTCTCTCCTGTAGGACTTATAGCTTTTCTCAGTCTGGTGAAGTACAGATGAAATTACTAAAATTATTGTGGGGTAGGCATCCTTGCCTGCCCTTTTGTACTTCAGCAGATTAGGAAGCGCTATATACTCCCAACGGCTAAAAACTTAACTTTTCCTAGCGACTGTCTTGATTGTCAAGTGCGATCGCTACAATCTGTTGCAAATTAAATTTGCATCTTTGTGCGGGCAGGGATAGCCACCCTACAAAAAATACAATAATTTAGAGTATATAGATTAGATTAGATATGGTTTAACTTATACCAGTTGCGTCAGTCCTATCCTAGATATTTTAAAGGCAAGGTGAGGCTAAGTCTTAGCTTGGTTCTGTTGGAGGAGTACAAAAATCAAATAGTACTCCTATATAATTAGTAAAGATAATATATTAGAATTATTTCTCTTTTGTGAAATAGATTCGTTAATTTGCAGTCGTTTTCCAATAGTACAAAGTGATATGATGTTTAATACATGGAGAAATAGATTAATACTAATTTATATTATGTTTGTCACTTGTATTCTCGTTCTATTTGTTGGTAGAGCGAGAGTAGAAGAAAATTCGACAATGGCATCAAATATAGTTTCACAACCTGCTGCATGGAGTCCTGGAAGGATGCAAATACAATCAGATAAAATCCAAGCAGCAGAACCTCAACCTTTATCAACTCCTTTATCAATTCCTTTATCAACTCCTGCCATAGAACCTACTTCTATCCCCCAGGTAAAAACGCAAATTAAATCACAGTCCAAACAAACAAGTAAAGCTGAGAAATTGCTTGGCTATTCTTTCAAAACTACTGGGGCTTTTAAACGATATACTCCCAAATATGCAGTGGTTTTAGCAAATAGTAGTAACTATGGAGAACGCTACAGCAAAGACATTAATGGTGTACCTGTTAACAACCCACCAATCATAGTTCTTCATGAAACAGCATCCACTGCATCTAGCGCTATTAATACTTTTAGAAACTACAATAATTCAGACAAAAAGCAAGTAAGTTATCATGCCTTGATAACCCTCGACGGGATGATTATTTATATAGTTCCCCCAGATAAACGAGCCTTTGGTGCAGGTAATTCTGTATTTGAAAGTCCTTATGGTGTAGAAACTGTTAGGACTAATCCCAGTTTACCACCATCTGTGAATAATTTTGCCTATCACGTCTCTTTAGAAACACCTGCAGATGGGATTGGGGATTACCACCAACGAAGGCATAGCGGTTATACAAATGTTCAATATAAGTCTCTTGCGTGGTTAATTGCTCAAAGTCAAGTTCCAGATGGTCGTATTACCACTCACCGGGCAGTGGATCGTTCTGGTAATAGAATTGATCCCAGAAGTTTCAATTTTAATAAGTTTTTTAAGTTACTCCATTCCTATCGTCAGCCAATTAGGTAAAAATGTCAAACCTTGACTGAGGGTTAATTTCTTAGAGACGATTTATAAAGTAAATATTAAGTCTATGGGTGTAGGTCGAAACCGGGTTTCTATGGGTGGAGTATCAAATCCCCATCGTATTTAGTCTCAAAGAAACGCGGTTTCTTAGGTCTTAAGGTTTACTTTATAAATAACCTCTTAATGGTAGAGAATTAATGGTAAAAAGCAAGTAGATTTATTTTGGGAATCAATTCCATTTTCCAAAGGAAATATCAAATCAAAAAATGTTTGCGATAGATCCAATTGTAGGGGTGCGGAAACCGTGTCCCTACCAACCAATTATGTATGTGTCGCATTCTTTTTTCAAATAGGGAATAGGGAATAGGGAACAGGGAACAAAAACCATTAATTACCAATTACCAATTACCAATTACCAATTTCAATTCCACAACTCATCTAAATCCACCTCATTTATTTCCGACTGCAACTCTTGAAAATAGTCACTTTGGGTAATCATTTTCACTTCATGTTCACGTTTTTGATGGTCAATTTCTATTCGCAATTCTTCTAACTGTCTTTGCAAATCTGCTTCACGGTGTTTACGTTCAGTAATATCTTGAATAATACCTTCGTAATATAGAATATTACCTTGAGAATCAAATATAGTTCTTGTATCTTCCTCGATCCAAATGATGCTGCCATCTTGACGATAAACTTGATATTCCCAGTCTTGTACTTCGTCAAATTCCCTTAAGCGGTGTTTAAATTCTTCCCTATTTTCGAGGTCAACATAAATTTGTTTTTCTTCAATATTGCTAACTTGAGCAATCATAGCTTCTGGAGAATCATAGCCGTGACATCCTCCCACACCAAATCAGAGATTATGATATGGGCTTCCCAAGAATCACTTCTTGGACTTCCTGGTTGCTTCCTTTCGGATTTTCGACACTTGCCTAGGCTGAAACGAGCATATTCCAGCCCCCGGTAGACCGTCTGCACAGGCAGTTTCCATTCCGCCGTGTCCCGGCGTACTAGTTGGTTGATATGTTTGGATCTTTTCGCTGTCTTGAAAAGTTCCTTTAAGCGAGCGTCACTTGCTACAACGGGGGGAACCCCCGCAACGCAGTGACTTGGGAACCTCGCCAACGGACTTTTCGCTACTCAACTCACGGTGCAGCAATCACAGCTAGCTTTGTGAGTATATGTGTATCCATATCCTCAATTGTACCATTTTGATGCTGGGGAGTCCATGTATCCCACATCTCCCTACGGGTAGAATGTGGGTCTTATAGCTCCCCAGACCCCACGAAAGATAAATCTGTGCCATTGCTGGATTTACCGTATAAATTCGCCATCAGGACTGGACTGGAATATTCCTTCTAAGGCATTTTCAAAGATACTGCGGTAATTTTCTTCAGCAATTCTCAAAGCTTGTTGGGAAAAAGGGTTCCATCTGACTCTCGACCCCAAAAGAAACTTCTTCTTTCCACATTTGAGTTAAACTTATAGGGTTTGGGACAGACACCACCCCCGACTATGCCCTCGTCCCCTTGAAAATCAATAATCTTTGGTAGAAAATTTTTGAAACTTATGACTCACCGGGGGACTTCCCGCAAGGATTGTTAACCTTTAAAACTTTTTCTGCCCCTGTGAGGGTTATTATAAGCATTGATAGCAATTTATATCGATTGAGGTTCTGGTATGTAAATGTTTATAAACCATGTCTATTTTGAAACCCATAGTTTTTGATTCCCTATTCCCTATTCCCTATTCCCTATTCCCTATTCCCTTTTGACAAACTCCAGGTTTCACCTTGGACGAGGTTTAAATTTATCAGGAATTTTAAATGAGCGATGAGCGATAAAGACTTAAGAGCGCAATTAACCCAAAACATGGATGAAGCAGAGTGGGATTGGCTGATTCCCCACGCACAAAGGGATGCAGTGATTGTGGTTGCTGCACAATTAAACTTATTAGATGTGGGAGTAGCGATCGCGAGGGATAATACTGCAAAAGTACAAGTGTGGATTGATGAAGCGCTACTTGCTAAACCTTCATATGAGCAACTTGGTAGATGGAATGGAAACCCCAGCAAGCGATTTAATGCTCTGATAGTGGAACCTTATGTATTGGTGCAAGAAAAAATAGCAGCGTAAAGTTGTAGCAAATCAAAAAAATGTTTGCTACAGATGCAATTCTAGAGTAGGGGTTTACCCATTCCCTAGAAATCAATTATGTGTGGGATTCTTTTTTGAAGTTGGCATTACTTGATCAAATTGTGTAAAATTTTTGGGCAGATAATAATTAAAAAACAAAGCATCCTAGAGATATTAGCTACAAACCAATATAGTTTTCTATGGATGCTACTTGCTGCCAACAAACCAACAATTTACTTTTAGTGTAGATCGTCATAGTTTGGGGCTTGAACTCGTCTAACTTCCTTCCGTGGAGGGAGAAATTCTGCACGGCGTATAGGAGTCAACGGTTGTGTAGAATTGGGATAAGGATGAATCACCTGTACGGTGCGACCACTACGCTCTTTTGGCGAAAATAAAGCTAACACACCAGCTACTACTATACCACCACCAATTGCCAGACTCATACCTCCTACAGCCCAAACGATTGGGGAAGAAAACCAGGCACTCTCAGGAGACTGTAACCCAGGTTGGGGTAATGCCCGTTGGTTATTGTGTTGGGCATTGAGTTGGAATTGCTGGAGTTGAAATTGGAGTTGCTGATTTTCTGCTTTGAGTTGATAATTTTCCCGCTGCAAGCCTTCATTCTGCACTTTGAATCTTTCTAATTCAGCAGCTTTTTGAGCAGCATTGGGGTCTACAGAAATCGTGGGATTGGGATTTTGTGGATAAGGGTTATATGTTCCCATAACTGGTGGTACATAGTTGGGAACTACAGAAGATTGTATTGGTGGGGTAACACTGAAGCCTGATTGCTGCACAGTAGCACCACCTGTTCCCTTGAGCAATAAGAGCGCAGCTAGTCCTGCTACGGCAACCCCACCGATAAATGCCATACTCTCACTCATCGCCTTTGCCTCTAGACTGCGACAAAATTACAAAAAATGGTAAATTATACTCTCTCACACTCATAATTTATACCGTGATATCTATCTTACTTCTGTTCACATAATCCAAACTATAATATAAGGTATTGACTAGTTGTTTTTTACCTGATATGCGCTTTATATATTCAAGACCATATTAGTGAAATTGTCTACTCAATTAGCATAAAAAAGCTTTACTGGGTAATATGCTATGGGTAACGGGTAATGGGTAATGGGCATATTGTAATTCCTAGGGCGTGTTTTCTCTTGTAGCTGACACCCTAGAAGGGTGTGGAACCATACAAATAAAGTCCGCCTGTGGGGTAGACCGCATTTTCAATCAGCGCGGGGCACCAAATTCATATAATTACCAATTACCAATTACCAATTACCAATTACCAATTACCAATTATCTGGTTACTTCTTAACCAGCCAATATTCCTTCTTTGTGTGCCATTGATAACATCAGATCAATCACTCGATTGGAATAACCCCATTCGTTATCATACCAGGCAACAATCTTAAAGAAGTTAGAGTTTAACTCAATACCTGCACCAGCGTCAAAGATACTGGAGTGGTAATCTCCTTGAAAGTCCGTAGAAACTACAGGGTCTTCTGTATAACCTAATATGCCAGATAGCGCTCCTTGGGAAGCTGATTTCATTGCAGCGCAAATTTCTTTGTAACTGGTAGCTTTGGCAGTCTTAAAGGTTAAATCTACCACGGAAACGTCAGGGGTAGGGACACGAAATGCCATCCCAGTTAATTTACCTTTTAACTCTGGTAACACCAATGCCACAGCTTTTGCGGCTCCAGTGGAGGAGGGAATAATATTTTGTGCCGCACCACGTCCACCACGCCAATCTTTCTTAGAAGGACCATCTACGGTGGGTTGGGTAGCTGTCATGGCGTGAACAGTGGTCATTAAGCCTTCTGTTAAGCCAAAATTATCATGGATGACCTTGGCTACTGGAGCCAAACAGTTAGTGGTACAGCTGGCATTAGAAACAATGGCATCTTTTACTGGGTCAAAAAGGTGATGGTTTACACCCATCAGTAAGGTTTTCACTTGTTCTGGATCTTTGGTGGGTGCAGAAATTACTACTCGCTTGGCTCCTGCTTGCAGATGATTGCTTGCGCCATCGTAATTAGTAAACAATCCCGTAGATTCAACTACGTAATCTGTATCCAATTTGCTCCAGGGTAGTTCCGCTGGATTGCGAACGGATACGCAAGGAATAAACTTGTCATTAACAACGATACCATCGGCTTTGGCTGACACCGTTCCTTGAAAATTACCGTGGGTGGAATCGTACTTTAACAAATAAGCTAGGTTATCAGGGGTTACTAGGTCGTTAATGCCAACAAACTCAATATTGGGATTAGCGATTCCAGCCCGAAATACCAAGCGACCAATTCTTCCAAAGCCATTAATGCCAACTTTTAACTTTGTCAAGACTAAACCTCCCATTTAAGTTTCCCTTATCCAATCCTGACAGTCTGAGTAAGTGAAAACCAATTTGATTGGCATCTTTTAAGGTTTGTTTGGGCTTGTTGACCAAAATGGGTAAGTGAAGAAGTATTTATGAAGTAACACCAAGGTACGCTAGCATATTTATCCTGCCTCCATACCATGTTAATTGTATTTTGTCAAATGTACCTATTGATGAGATGAGTTGGGGGGAATGAAAATTGGTCTTTTCTGATGTGATGAGATTTTAACTTTTAAGTTAGTTGCTACGAAGGAATAAGGCTTTTAGCTTTTTTGGGTGAGCAATGGTCAGAAATTTCCCAAAATCACTTTTTTCTACTATAGCATCAAACAACGCAATTACGTAAATAATTTTTTGAGAAAAATTCGACAAAAAAGGGGTATTTATTTAAATTACAAAACTAAATTAACTTGAAGATAATTTTTGATTATAGTTAAGTGGTACGAGTTGAGGATAGCAACCCAAAAGAGAAAATAAGTGATTATAGTTACATTAAAAACATAAATACAGAGACGAATTCCATCAACATCTCACCACAAGGAGATTAACTATAGCGCTATAGTTTTTGGAAAGGTTGTATTTGAGTTTTCTGAGGATGATTTTTGCACAGTGGAATCAGCATCCCAAAATACAAGGGACGGGCAAGATGCCCATCCCACAAGATTAGTAGAATTAGTCTGATAATTAACTTGCACCATTCTAGTTCTAGTTACCAGTGTCACGCTGGTAACTAGGGGAGTTGAGGCTCTGCCTCCTGGTTATCGCCCTTGGAAGTGCAAGTTGTTAGATTAATGGGGGCGTTGCTGATTTGAAGTATGAAATTGGTTTTTTGCCTATCAAAAACTCTTGTTCCAGACGCCTTAGCGAAGCTCCTCTGAAAGAGGCAATTTCGTGTCTGGAACATCTCGATTCATACCGCGATTCAGCAACGCCTTAATGGGAGTCAAAACTTGGCTTGATCAACTGCAACTTGGCTAATTTTAACTCCTCACACTTTGTTAAATCATTTTGTTAAATGGCTATAAAAACCCAATCAGAGCATTAATTTGACATCCTCTCACCGTAAATAGTGTTAGTCACCTCAGACTGTTCTGAATGAATGGTTTCACATTCCTCCGGTGGCTACAAAGTAGGGGAAACGACAAAAACCCTACACCACATTCTCTTATTAGGTTTTTAGCCATTGATTTAGTCTGGAGATTCTTATCCCTGTTTTGTCACTCTTGGAAAATAATAATCAAGAGCCAAATTCTCAGATTTTGATTTAATCGAGGTTTAAGGCTTTATTTTCTCACAAAAACTAAAATTAATATATAAAAATTGTAAGCTAAAGCCCCGTAAACATTTCGGCGATTGGATTCTTCCATTCTGACAAAAGAGGGTTATACTCACCCACTTATCTGACGTCGTTCTCCTTCAATAAGTGATTAGCAGGACAATACAGAAAAACTCTCTGCTGTGAGCGTGCAGCACATACTATAAATATTTAATATACGCTGCTAATGTTTATATCTATTTATTGTGCAATCAAAATCAAAAACTGTAGTCGTTTGTACAGAAAAATTTAATCTTTTGACAAAGGCTGTTGCCTGTTGCCTATTCCCTATTCCCTTTCAAAGGGAATCAAGTTGACGCAGTTGGTACTGCTGTTGGTTAAATAGCTTTTGTTCTGCTGTTAAAACGTCGGAATCAATGGCGGAACGCATATCCCACTGTAGTTCTGCCACAATTAGTAAACTAATCGCCATAATCGCACCAGTGGAGAGAAATTGCCATCCACCACACAAAGGTAAAACGAAAATTCCACCTAAGTGAATTAATGCCATGATTAAAAACGTGCGCGATCGCACTCCCCAAGCTGTGAATATATAGCCAATTGCACTTAAGCCTAGCCATAAAGGACACAAGTACATTAACACTTGTCCCCAACTGAAGAAAATACCCATGTCAGTTATAGCTACACCAGCAGACATCAAAAATACCCAGCTATATATCAACCACCGCAGTTTTTCTACCCTTACCCAAAACCAAGCCAAAGCCACCATACCTATATTTCCTAGCATAGTCAGTACAGACCACAAAATTGCTTGGGTATACCAACTAACGGGAAAAAATTGTGCTGTGGCAAAAATTTGTAGACAAATTAGACCCCAAAGGATAAACACCTGATCTATGCGGGTATAAAACCCAGACCACAGTCTGATTTTGCCAATCTTCCAATCTAGCCTTGCTAAACCTTGTAAATCCTGAAAATCTAAATATTCTTGCTTTTGGCGTAGCAGTGGTTGAGATGTAGGTAAACAGGTCATCCAGTATTTTTTGCTGTAAATGCTAAAGAGTTTGTAATTATTTTACATGTATCTTTGTAAATTTTAACAATATATGGGTAAATAGTTAAGTTATTTTGCAAAAGTCATAGTAGCGATCGCCAATAACAATCCTCTTCCTGCAATAGATGGTAATAGGTAATGGGTAATAGGTAATGGGTAATGGGTACTGGGTAATGGGTACTGGGTAATGGGTTTACCAGTGACCGGCAAACTTGGTTCTATCTTCAGCCCAAAAAAATTAAGTGTTGCCAGAGTCTCAAATTAGTCATACCTGGCAATGGCTATGAAATGCGTAAATCACCAATCAATTATTAAACATTTTGCACTTGGGTCACAAACCCGGTTTCTCGGTTGGGGCTGAGTTCATTTAGCAAAGCCAGGGAACAAAAAATTAGGAGTAATATAAATGCTTTGGAAATTGGTGGTAAGTGCTTTCATATTGCCTAGTTTTCTAGGATTGGAAATAGCAGCAGCATCATCGATAAAAAATAATGTTCAGACTTTGGCTGAGTCTGAAATTACCCAGACACAGATACATCAAGATTTAGATAATCAGGAAAATAACCCTTATAAAATCAGCCACCACAGACGGAATCGCTATCGTCGAAATCACTATCGACGTAATAACCGCAGAAGACATTATTATCGTCGACGTAACTATCGACGTACTTACAAAAACAGCAATTATTGGCGCAATTACTATCGAGGTTATTACCGCACTTTATATAATCGTCGATATAATCAGGATTGTCCCGATTCCCATTATGATGGCTATCGATATTATCGAACTCGTAATCGTAGATATTATGACCATTGATGGTATCAATTCCGTTTGAATAATTTTCCCTGTCTCTCTAGGGTGTAAACTGAAATAATCTAATCACTGCAAATCCTTTTTTGTAGGGTGTGTTATGTATGAGGGTACGGCACCATCGGAGATTTTTGATGCGTTAGTACTCTTGTCTATAACGCACCCTAGCAAATGAAAACATGAGGGTAGGACATGGGAAATTTTTGGTGCGTTAGGACTGTCGTCCATAACGCACCCTACCAAATGAAAACTAGGGATGGCTATAGTTGATATGACAAATTCACCATTTTAAATAAGCTGCTTCAATACCCTGTTCTCTTCTAATTTTGCCATCCTCCTCAAACCAGTCAATTACTTGTTGTGTGGTTAAATCTTCTACTGCAACATTATATTCGTCAGCAATATGTTTTAAGAGTTTTAATGAGGAAATAGTTAATCTAGTTAAAAATTTTTCTGGAGAAGAAAGCAAAGCTGCATCGACTTTTGCTGACTCTTCTAGGGTTAAAAATTGTTCTGATGGTGATTGTGGTGGTGTATTCATAATTTAGAATTTAGAATTTAGAATTTAGAATTTAGAATTTAGAATTTAGAATTTAGAATTTAGAATTTAGAATTTAGAATTTAGAATTCATAATTCATAATTCATAATTCATAATTCATAATTTATAACTTCTTTCGCGCTTGTACCAAATAGCCACAACGGTGTTCGCCATCAATAATCCAATGGGTACGTTCTACGGTACAATCTGGTAGCACAGCGGCAAACATTTCTAACTCATGTCCACAAACACTGGGGAATGATTCGGCTACGTTGGAAATGGCACAGTTATGTTCTAGGAAAATAAAAGCATTATTACTCTGGGAGTCACCCACATCCACAGGATGACACTCAGCCATATATCCTTCTGCTTTTCTCAGTTCTACTAAAGTAGCAACTCTTTGGGGGAGGGAAGCATTTCCCAAACGTTCCCGATACTCTTCGGCTTTGCGTTCCCACTGCTTCTTGAGAATGGAACTTACTTGGTCGGGTCCTACGGTTTCTGCTATGGTATCCAATAGCGAAAGAGCAAAATCCCCATAACTATTATCTGTTACTTCCCGACGCAGGCGATCGCGTCCTTTCTGACTCAAATTATAAACATGCTGAGGTCGTCCCATGCCCATTTGTACTGTTGAATACACAATCAACTCTTCTGTTTGTAAGTCCTTTAAGTGACGACGAATCCCTTGGGGACTAATATCAAGAGCTGTAGATAGTTCACTAGCGGTAGCTTGGTCATGTTTGAGGAGATATTCGAGGATATCTTGCTTGGTTGAGGACTGCTGGGTAGGGGTAGTCGCCATCATCGTCCTAAAAAATTTATTTGAAAATTTGACTTTAACAACATTATTGTTGCTAATCTAGCGTAAAATGAAAATAAGTTAAACAACACATTTGTTGTTTTAGTCGCTATCCTTATTGTAACAGCCCCTGGGCTACTCGATTATAAAAGCTGGGAATTGGCTTTTGAAGCCTGTCTCCCATCCTTAAAGAGAATTTTCCATAGAGAACTCAAGAGAAGACTGCTGATGAGTGCCAGTGTTAAAACCTTAGTTAACCAACCTTATAAGTATGGCTTTGTCACCGATATTGAAGCCGATACTATTCCCCGTGGACTCAGTGAGGATGTTGTCCGGCTGATTTCTGCTAAAAAGAATGAGCCGGAATTTATGCTGGAGTTTCGCCTCAGGGCTTACCGTCAGTGGCTGAAGATGACGGAACCAAGTTGGGCAGATGTTAATTATCCTGCCATTGATTATCAGGATATCATCTATTACTCTGCGCCGAAGCAAAGTGAGAAGAAGAAAAGTTTGGATGAAGTAGATCCGACTTTGTTGGAAACCTTTGAGAAGTTAGGGATTCCTCTGTCGGAACAGAAGCGTCTGACGAATGTGGCTGTGGATGCGATTTTTGATAGTGTTTCTGTTGCTACCACTTTTAAGGAAAAGCTGGCGGAAGATGGGGTTATATTTTGCTCGATTTCGGAAGCTATCCAGGAACACCCGGAATTGGTGAAGAAGTATCTGGGAAGTGTTGTTCCTACTGCTGATAACTATTTTGCGGCGTTGAATTCGGCAGTTTTCAGCGATGGTTCTTTTGTGTATATTCCGAAGGGTGTTAAGTGTCCGATGGAGTTGTCTACTTATTTCCGGATTAATTCTGGGGATACGGGACAATTTGAGAGGACTTTGATTGTCGCGGAAGAAAGTAGCTATGTTTCCTATCTGGAAGGCTGTACCGCACCGATGTATGACAGTAACCAGTTACATGCTGCGGTGGTGGAACTGGTGGCTTTGGATAATGCGGAAATTAAATATTCTACAGTCCAGAATTGGTACGCTGGGGACGAAAATGGTAAGGGTGGAATTTACAATTTCGTCACCAAGCGGGGTTTGTGTCAAGGGGTGAATTCTAAGATTTCTTGGACACAGGTGGAAACTGGTTCGGCAATTACTTGGAAGTATCCTAGCTGTGTGTTGGTGGGTGATAACTCTGTGGGTGAGTTTTACTCGGTAGCACTGACGAATAATATGCAGCAAGCGGATACGGGAACTAAGATGGTTCATGTGGGTAAGAATACCCGTAGTACTATCATTTCTAAGGGGATTTCTGCTGGTAATTCTAGTAACAGCTATCGGGGTTTGGTGAAGGTGAATCCTAAGGCAGAAAAAGCTAGGAATTATTCCCAGTGCGACTCGATGTTGATTGGGGATAATGCTCACGCTAATACTTTTCCGTATATTCAGGTACAAAATAATACGGCGAAGGTGGAGCATGAGGCTTCGACTTCTAAGATTGGGGAAGATCAGCTATTTTACTTCGCTCAACGGGGTATTTCTGCGGAAGATGCGGTAAAAATGATGATTAGTGGCTTCTGTCAGGAGGTGTTTAATCAGCTACCTATGGAGTTTGCTGTGGAAGCTGATAAGCTGTTGAGTCTGAAGTTGGAAGGTAGTGTTGGTTAATAAATATCTTTGTGTCTCTGTGTCTTGGTGGTTCAATAATTCTTTTTAAACACGAAGACACGAAGACACGTTCGCGTAGCGTGTCCCGAAGGGACTCTGTCGTTCCCGTACCGCAAGCGGAACCCGCAGGGTAGGGTAGGAAGAAGAAATAGAAGAGAGAGAGAAGATGATTAGAGAGAATAGTGAGTTGGTGCTGTCGGTTAAGGATTTGACGGCTAATGTTGATGGAACAGAGATTTTGAAGGGTGTGAATCTGGAGGTTCGTGCGGGTGAGATTCACGCGATTATGGGACCTAATGGTTCTGGTAAGAGTACTTTTTCTAAGGTTTTAGCGGGACATCCAGCTTATGAGGTGACTGGTGGGGAAGTCACTTTTATGGGAGAGAATTTGCTGGAGATGGAAGCACAGGAAAGAGCAAGAAGTGGGATTTTTTTGGCTTTCCAGTATCCTTTGGAGATTCCTGGGGTAAGTAATTTGGATTTTTTGAGGGTGGCTTATAATTCTAAGCGCAAAGCGCAGGGTTTGGAGGAGTTGGAACCTTTTGATTTTGAGGATTTGGTGTATGAGAAGCTGGATGTGGTGAAGATGGATGCAGCTTTTCTGAATCGGAGTGTGAATGAGGGTTTCTCTGGTGGAGAAAAGAAGCGGAATGAGATTCTGCAAATGGCGCTTTTGGAACCAAAGTTAGGTATTCTGGATGAGACGGATTCTGGTTTGGATATTGATGCGCTGAAAATTGTGGCTAATGGGGTAAATCAGTTAGCGAGTTCGGAAAATGCCATGATTATGATTACCCATTATCAGCGGTTACTTAATTATATTGTGCCGGATTATGTGCATGTGATGGCACGGGGACGGATTTTGACTTCTGGTGGTAAGGAGTTAGCGTTGGAGTTGGAAGAACGGGGTTACGACTGGATTTTGGATGAATATGCGGTGGGTGTGTAGTTATGACGATCAAAGTTTCTCCTAGTCCAATTGCTAATTCTGATGTTGCTAGTTTGTCTGCTGCTTTGGTAGATAGGGATGTTTATCTGAGTGGGTTGTTAGCAAGGGTAACTGCAACCAAAACAGAGGGATGGTTACAGGAAGTCAAAGACGCTGCTGCTAATTGGGTACGTCATTCTACTTTACCTACCACTCGTGATGAAGAATGGCGTTTTACTGATTTATCTGCACTCAAGCAGGTGGAGTTTAATGCACAGACGCAATACATTGCGTCTGTTGATGATATCGAAAGTTTACCGGAAGTTGTTAACAGTCGTTTGGTATTTGTTAATGGTGTGTATGCACCAGCGTTATCATCTGTTACTGGTTTACCTGATGGGGTGGTAGTCGGTAATTTGGCTGGTTTACCTCCGGGTTATGTTGAGAAGGTGCAGCAGTATTTAGCACGGTCTGAGGGTGCTATGGAGGTGTTTACCGCGCTGAATACTGCGGGGATAAATGATATTGCGGTGGTTTGGGTATCGAAGAATGTGGTGGTGGACACACCAATTCATTTGGTATTTGTTGCTGCTGGAGAGGAAGCTACTATTTCTCAACCCCGTTGTTTGGTGGTAGGGGAAACTGGTTCCCAGGTAACGTTAGTGCAAGAGTATAAAAACCGCACTAGACACGAAGTGTCTTCCCGCAGGGTAGACGCGAAGGACGCAAAGGAAGAGGAGAAGAGGGTATGCTTTACTAATGCGGTGACGGAGATTTTTGTGGGTGAAAATGCAAAGGTAAGTCACACCCGGGTTGAGTGGGATGGTGGTGATGGTTTCCATGTGGGGAAAACTGCGGTTTCTCAAGCTCGTTTCAGCAGATATGATTGTCATGCTGTGACTTTTGGTGGAAAGCTATCTCGTCACAATTTGGAAATTTTGCAAACTGGTGAACAAACGGAAACTACCCTCAATGGGTTGACCATGATTACTGGAAAGCAGATTGCGGATACCCACAGTGCGATCGCTCTCAATTATCCCTATGGTATGAGTAAGCAACTACATAAGTGTATTGTAGGCGATCATGCCCATGGGGTGTTCAACGGTAAGGTTTTTGTTCCCAAACCAGCGCAGTTAACGGATGCTTCGCAGTTAAATCGTAATTTGTTGCTGTCATCTAAAGCCAGAGTTGATACCAAACCACAGTTAGAAATTACTGCGGATAATGTCAAATGTGCTCATGGTGCGACTGTGAGTCAGTTGGAAGATGATGAAATTTTCTATCTGCAAAGTCGGGGAATTAATGAAGATAATGCGCGTAATTTATTAATTCACGCTTTTGCAGCGGAAATTATCAATCAAATACAATTACCCTCTTTGCGAGAGAAGTTAATCCAAACAGTGAATCAGTTTTAGATTACCTATTGGAATAATTAGGAGTAGAGACGCGACTAGTCGCGTCTCTAGAGAAATTAGGAGTTAAGAGTTAATAGCTACTATAACAACTAATTTCTGAAAAAGCAATAATTATTTATTTTGTCCCAAGTCCCAAATCTCAAATTCTATGACTTTTACCCAAGAAAGAACCTTAGCTGATACAGTGCGCTGTGACTTCCCGATTTTACGTCAGGAAGTCAACGGTAAACCACTAGTCTACCTTGATAATGCTGCTACCTCCCAAAAACCTCTATTAGTCTTAAATACAATTAGAGATTATTACCAGGAGTACAATTCTAATGTACATCGTGGTGCCCACACTTTGAGTGGAAAAGCCACAGATGCTTATGAAGCAGCACGAGATAAAGTAGCTGAATTTGTCCATGCTGCATCCCGTCAGGAAATTGTTTTTACCCGCAATGCAACGGAAGCAATTAATTTGGTTGCTTACAGTTGGGGAATGAACAATTTACAAGCAGGTGATGAAATAATCCTGTCGGTGATGGAACACCACAGTAATATTGTTCCTTGGCAATTTGTAGCACAAAAAACTGGTGCGGTACTCAAGTTTGTGGAACTGACACCGGAACAAACTTTTGATTTTGAGCAATTTAAAAATCTGCTTTCTACAAAAACAAAGTTAGTATCTGTTGTCCATGTTTCTAATACTTTGGGTTGTATTAATCCAGTAGAAGAAATTTGTGAATTGGCACATAAAAATGGTGCAAAAGTATTAATTGATGCTTGTCAAAGTGTCCCCCATATGCCTATTAATGTTCAGGCAATTGGTTGTGATTGGTTGGTAGGTTCGGGACATAAAATGTGTGCTCCCACTGGGATTGGTTTTTTGTATGGTAAACAAGCAATACTGGAATCTATGTCACCATTTTTAGGTGGTGGTGAAATGATTGCAGATGTATTCTTAGAGTATTCCACCTACGGAGAATTACCCCATAAATTTGAAGCTGGTACACCTGCAATTGGGGAAGCGATTGCTTTGGGTGCAGCGGTAGATTATTTAATGAATATTGGTATGGATAAAATCCATGCTTATGAAGCGGAATTAACTGCTTATTTATTTCAACAGTTAGAGAAAGTTCCCCAAATTAAAATTTATGGTCCTAAACCCAATTTTAAGGGTGAAGGAAAAGCTGCTTTAGCTGCTTTTACTGCTGGAGAAGTTCATGCAAATGACTTAGCAACATTATTAGATCAAGAAGGTGTTGCAATTCGTGCGGGACACCATTGTACACAACCATTACACCGCTATTTGGGTATTCCCGCAAGCGCACGGGTAAGTTTATCTTTTTACAATACTCGTGAGGAAATCGATGTGTTTATTAAAGCTTTGAAAGATACCTTAGATTTCTTTCACAGCATCTTGGGTTAATAATACTTATATAGCAATCCGATTTGATTGCTGAATCACTCGTAGAGACAGGGAACAGGAAACAGGGAACAGGAAACATACAAGAAGAAATAAAACTGTACTGATTTTTGTTTTTGTTCAAGAATCAAATAGGAGTCCTATATCAACCAAATTTAGACCCCTCTTTTGTCCTTTAGTTGAAGGTGGAAAAAAGAGGGGATTTGTTTTATGAATATCAACTCACCCCTCACCCCTAACCCCTCTCCCAATGGGAGAGGGGAAAAGGAGAGGGGGAAAAGGAGAGGGGGAAAAGGAGAGGGGAAATAAAACAGAACTTTATTGGGGTGAGGTTTTGGTGTACAAGTTGATATTAGTCTTATAGTTTTGGTGCGTTAGATTAAAATCATAACGCACCCTACAGATACTGGATTTCTATCGCTATTTTCAGGTTTTGGTGCGTTAGAGAATGTTTGGAAAGTCTAAAAGATTACTAAAAACCTCACTTCTTATCTCTCTCCTAGGATGAAACAGACTTTGAAACCCCTATTTTTCTGTTCCCCTTCCGATATAAAAAGTTTTTCCGCTTCCCTCTCCTTCTAGGAGAGGGTTTCCCCCAGGGGTTAGGGGTTAGGTTTCCAGGGTTTTGATGTTCAACATAATACTTTTCAAACATCCTCTTAGATTAAAGTTATAACTCATATCTTGCAGCATTCTCAACAAGACCAAAAAAACCGGGTTTATAAACGAAAAATTAAGGTTTTGAGACTGAGAGATTTGCAATAAACCCGGTTTTTAGCCCAGGTGCAAGATGTGTGATAATCCACCCTACAGATACTTAATTTCTATAGCTATTTTGAGGTTTTGGTGCGTTAGATTAAAGTTATAACGCACCCTACAGATACTTAATTTCTATAGCTATTTTGAGGTTTTGGTGCGTTAGATTAAAGTTATAACGCACCCTACAGATACTACAGATACTCTGAATTATATTGACTTATACCTAGTTGTGTTCATACATATCACCTCACCCCTAACCCCTCTCCTTGTTAAGGAGAGGGGAAATAAAACAGAACTTTATTGGGGTGAGGTTTTGGTGTACAAGTTGATATTATACCAATTTAAAAAAATAATGCGACACATGGTTGGTAGGGGTGCGGTTTCCGCACTCCTATAATTGGATTTGTTGCAAACATTTTTTGATTTGATATTAGTATCTCAATTCAGGAGTTTTGTAAGTGTCTTATAGTGACTTCTCTTTGGCTAGTGTCAGAAAAATTTTTAACTTAACTATTGTTGATAAAAATGATATGTTCGCCAGTATATCAGAGGTTGAATGTCCTCATTTACTAGCAGAAATTCTCAAAGAAAATATTCCTTTGGCTCTTGCTAGTAATACCGAAAAATCTCGTTCAGAAATGATTATTACTCCAATTTTAATTGCTGTCAGAAAATATTTAAATAACAAAATTAGTTTATTTTCTGGGGTTGATTTTAATGTAGAGCCAGAACAAGGATTAAATGGTAATTGTGATTTTATTATTAGTCTTTCGCCAGAATTACTAATTTTAACTGCACCAATTATCACAATTGTAGAAGCTAAAAAAGAGAATATAAATGCAGGTTTAGGAGAGTGTGTTGCAGAAATGATAGCAGCGCAAATTTTTAATGAACGTGAAGGAAATAATATTCAGACAATATATGGAACTGTCACCACTGGTACTAACTGGAAGTTTCTTAAATTGTCTGGTCAAGTTGTAGAGATTGACCTGAGTGAATATTATATTAGTAACATAGGTAAAATATTAGGAATTTTATCTAGTATTCTAACTGAGTAGATATTTGCATATGCTCATTAAATCAACCACTGGGGAACAAAGAACAGTACTACATAACATCAGTTGGGAAACCTTTGAAGCTTTGTTAAAAGAAACAGGTAGTGATAGAGGTTCTCGGTTTGCGTATCAAGATGGTACTTTAGAAATTATGACCCCACTTTTTGCACACGAAAATCCAAAAATAAATTTTGACCGTTTTATATTTATCCTAGCTGAAGAATTAGATATTGAAATTAAAAGTGCTGGTTCAACAACTTTAAAAAGGAAAATTGTTCAAAAAGGGATAGAACCAGATAATTGTTATTACATTCAAAATGAAGCATCTGTAAGAGGAAGAGAAACCCTTGATTTGGAAACAGATCCACCTCCAGATTTAGCCATTGAAATTGATATTACCAGTAGTTCAGTGGATAAAATGGCGATTTATTTGGCTTTAGGTGTAGCTGAACTGTGGAGATATGACGGGGAAGATTTAATATTTTATGAATTGGTAAATGGAAGATATATGACAAGAGAATATAGCGTTGCTTTCCCCATTATTTCAGCAGAGGAAATGAGGGATTTTATTGAACAAAGTAAAACTATGGCAGAAATTGCTTTGTTAAAATCTTTTCGTAATTGGGTGAAGGGAAATATAGGATAGTGTCTTTTAATTTCCTAGTCTTTCCCAAAAAGCATAATTATCTTAGAGTCTTTACAAAAGAATTGATAGCATTTAAAGACTTTTGATAATTAGTGCTAGGTAATTTAACTTCCTTTCCATCTGGCATAGTATATTTAGACTGAGAAGGAAGACTAAACATAGGTATTCCAAGAGATGCAGATACTTTACCAGATGTATGAAAATCTTTTATGTCTGAGATATAGTATTCTTCCCATTCAGTAATAGAACTAGGTGTTTTAGAAGCAACTGTAAATAATTGAGGAAATTTTGTAAATTGATCGTAGCAAAAATTAATTAGTTCTCCTCTGATAGAATCAAATGCAGTTGCAATTCCATCGTTGATTGTATAGTTATTAAAAACAAACTTGTAAATACTTGGTAATTTTAGCTTAAATGTATCCACTTGCTGATTAAAAGTAATAATGTTATCTGCGTATTGTTTTAATGCAGCAGAAGGATATTTACCATAAAGTAGCATGAAAAAACTTTTAATTCCTTCAAGTGAACTAAAATCTGCCATCATTGGAGTGACTATCTTATCTGAAGAAAGCAAAGCCATTTATGTATAGATAGAAAAGCTAGGATTGCAGTCTATAAATACGACCATATTACTATATTTTTCACTATTGAATTCTATTTCACATAATCTTTTGAGTGCTGTCATATATTCTGACCATGCGTTTCTATTTGCAGGATTGATAACAGCATAATTTAGGGCAAGTGAAAGAGATTCTAAAAATGAATCACCAGCTATTAAATATATAGCCTTTCTCAGTCTGGTGAAGTACAGATAAAATTACTAAAATTATTGTGGGGTAGGCATCCTTGCCTGCCCTTTTGTACTTCAGCAGATTAGGAAGCGCTATAAATTACCCGCGATATATTTTTTATATGGATGAACTTGAACTTGATAAGAGGTATTAAGTCTACGAAAATTGGAATTACCTTTTA
Source organism: Nostocaceae cyanobacterium (assembly GCA_030065825.1). Taxonomy (GTDB): domain Bacteria; phylum Cyanobacteriota; class Cyanobacteriia; order Cyanobacteriales; family Nostocaceae; genus JASJCY01. The sequence goes on from JASJCY010000023.1 coordinate 54,260, forward strand.
AAAGCCAATCTATAAAGCCAACTATATTTTTTCTTGTAGATAAAGATTGCAATTTTTGATTTACTTCGTATCCCTTTGTTCCCCCTCCTAGTAAAAGTTGAGATATATTAGCTTGAGGACACATATCAATCACTAGTACTTGTGTGTTCGGATTATTATTGGCATAAAGTGTTGCTGCATTAAAACAAAGTGTTGTTTTGCCAACACCACCTTTATTGTTGTAAAAAGCATAAATAGTAATGCTCATATATAAACCCCTGCTACTCAGATATTGATAGATATGTATAAATATTATATGGTATAAAAACTCTGAAGGGGGGTGAGGTCTATTTTATGTTTTTTAAGGTTGACTTACTTATTTCACCCCAAACTATCTGGATCTACCCCTAATTTTCGCAATTCTTCCTTCAATTTTTGCACTCTATCTTCCGCAATATTTGCCCTTTCTTCAGGTGTGAAATATCTCACACTATTCTCATCATACCAATACAACCAATCCCTTGTAATTCCCTGAAAAGTTCCCTCTTGATTCCCAATTGCTAAACCCACTTCTGGTAACCAAACTGGATTCCCTTGCTGCAAAATATATTCGCCATTCACTAAGTGATAAACTTCTAAAGCTGGCTTTCTCCGACCCTGAGGATTGTAAACAACATAAAATAAAATTCCCAATTCAGCATAGATTTTCTTCTTATTTGTATATTCCCCTCGTCGTCTATGGAAAACAACTTCTAAAGCCAAAATTGGCGAAATCTTTTCTTCCCAAAGCACATAACTTAAACGTAAATCTGCATCTATAATTCTTTGCACACCCACACTTAAAAAACCATCTGGAACTATGGGAGGTTTTTCGGGATCGTAGTAAATTCCCATGTCAACCCCAAAAAACCAATCCATGCGACTTGTCCATATCCAAGCTAGGATAGTTTTCAGTAAATGGGGAATTAAATCTTGCAGTTCGTTATCCACAGGAGTATCGTCAGAATCTGGTAGATCCTCTGCTGAAGGTAAACAGTGTAGGGGATTGTACTCTAACATGGTGGGGTTAATGGGAAACTCCTAGCTTGAAAACAGGGAACAGGAAACATACCGGAATGCACCTGGGTGAGAAACCGGGTTTATCAACGAAAAATTCGGGTTTTGACAAGTCAATATTCCCATCGGAACCCGGTTTCTCAATGCTTGTTGAGAATGGTGCAAGATATGACCTCGATGATATCGACTTCTTACCAAATCTAGCGGTTACCTACCTTTTCTTGCGATAATTCCCAACAGATGTGAGTGTAGTTCTTTCCTTAGCTTACATCTTGCACCATTTTCAACAAAAGCAAAGAAACTGGGTTTATAAACCAAAAATTAAGGTTTTTAGATTCAGTGATTATCAATAAACCCGGTTTTTCAGGGTGGTGCAAGATATGACTTAGGGAGATGCACATCCTCTACTGGTTCGTCAAAGGGAGTATCCATGACAATTAAGCGCTTGCTTTTAATTTTACTTACACTGGTAGCGATATCATTTTATGGTCAAGCTTTGTTTAATAGTTGGCAAAAACCTCAAATTCAAAGCCGTTTGCAATTGTACCAGACAAATATTGTCTTGCAAGCACAACAGTGGGAACCAGAAGATAATGATGCTGAAAATTTAAAAACTGCTAGAGATGCTTTGGTTGGTAAGAAAGTTCTAGAAAGTGCTACCAAGCAGTACCAAAAGGTGCGAAAGTCAGCTGAGACTAGTTTGCAGAAAATCAAACAGCAACTAGAACAAACAAATTCCGATCCCCAACTACAAAAATCCCTTGAAGAATTACAAAATCTGATTCCTGAATTAGACCTGCGCTTGGGAATTTTACAAGCACGTCAACAAAAGACAGAAAAAGCAATTCAAACTTGGACACAATTACAACAAAATTCCCAAATTAATCCAGAATTTGCTACAACAGCAGCAGCTTTAGAAGGACTTTGGAGTGAACCCCCACGTATTTTACCAAACAGCCAACAACTAATTCAAAGTAATTTAGAGGGTTGGTTTAGCTATACTACTCTTGTGCAATTATACCAACTACAACAACGCCAAGATGCCCTATCTAGTCTCCAAGCTACAGAAAAAATAGCAGCAGAAGATGCTTTATTTAAATTAGCAATTGTTGCTACTCTTCCTGCTTTAGCAGGTTTGCTGGGGATAGGATTAATAATTTTCTTGGTTGTACAGCGCATACTCGCAGGGAAAGCAGCTTTATTAGCTAAGAATGCTGATTTACCTTGGGAAACTCCTTGGGATGGGGAAACAACCTTACAAGTTTTTATCTTTGGTTTCTTCTTTATTGGGCAAATTGTAATCTCACAATTCTTGATTCCCATTTTAGTAGCTTTGCTCCCTATCCCCCGTCCCGTTGATGTACGTTTACAAACTTTCTTAGTCTTGTTTAGTTATGTATTAGTTTCATTAGGAACTATATCAGTACTTTACTTATCTATTAAACCCTTCTTACCCCTGACGAAAGATTGGTTCCGATTTCGTTGGTGGAGTCGCTGGTTTTTGTGGGGATTTGGTGGCTACTGTGTTGCATTACCAATTGTGATAGTGGTATCATTAATAAATCAACAATTATGGCAAGGACAAGGTGGTAGTAATCCCCTATTACAGTTAGCATTGCAAAGTCAAGATACTGTTGCTTTAGCGATATTGTTCTTGACTGCGGGAATCGCTGCTCCCTTGTTTGAAGAATTCCTATTTCGAGGCTTTTTGTTACCTTCCCTAACTCATTACTTACCAGTTTGGGGATCGATTCTTCTCACTGCTTTATTGTTTGCTATTGCTCATTTAAGCTTATCGGAAATTCTCCCCCTGTTTGCTTTGGGAGTGGTTTTAGGGGTAGTTTACACGCGATCGCGCAATCTACTCGCTCCCATGCTTCTCCATAGTCTCTGGAATAGCGGTACTCTCATGAGTTTATTTATCCTGGGCAGTGGCAACAATTGATACTATTGTCAATTACGTACTGAGCGTTCGCACTCAATTGGGTAATTGGTAATCCGCTTTACCAATTACTCATATCTTGCACTATTCTCAACAAGACCAAAAAAACCGGGTTTCTAAACGAAAAATTAAGGTTTTGAGACTGAGAGATTTGCACTCTTACCCCGTTTTTAGCCCAGGTGCAAGATGTGTGTAGATGTAAATATGTACCAGGATTGGAATCTAGTAGCTTACTTCCATAAATTAGGGTATGTATAGCAGCAAAAATTTTTAACAATGATAGTAATTTCACTCTCAAAAACCAATAGGACTTACGCAACTGGCATATTTTTTCTGTAGGGGAGGCAAAATGCGAGGACACTGCGTTGCTTTTCCAAAGTTGTAGCAAGTGTCCGGGTGTAGATTTTCTGACTGCATTATTGCCGTTGCGTGAGGTGCGCGAAAATATTTGAACGTAGCAATAAGACTTATAACGTCACGCACCAACCACCGATTGTGACAATTGCGTAAGTCCTCACCAAGATAAACCAACATAATCCCTTAGAGGTTGTTTGAAAAGTCTAAAGCTTTACGAAAAAACCTCACTTCTTATCTCTCTCCTAGGAGGAAACAGACTTTGAAACCCCTATTTTTCTGTTCCCCTTCCGATATAAAAAGTTTTTCCGCTTCCCTCTCCTGTTTCCCCT